>JAFUCC010000156.1 GCA_017459925.1 Eggerthellaceae bacterium | reverse complement strand
TCGTCGCGGAGCTCGGCGCGTACATCGAGTACTATAACGAAGGGCGGATCAAGCAGTCGCTGGGCTGGAAGAGCCCGATGCAGTACAGGAAGAGCCTGGGTTTAGCCGCCTAGGAAGTCCAGGAAAACGTCCGCACCCCCCCCAGTGTTCGACTTACGATTGCAATTGAGCCCTACAATACGAACGATGCTTTCGACACGTTCATTGGGACGGAATAAGCGTCGGTTGCGTATAAGATGGCAGAAGGGCGCGTTTGCGCCATAGCAACGGAAAGGAGACCGCCATGGATTTCAAGGAACTGACCGAGGAGCAGAGGGAGCGCATCCGCTCGTGCGAGACGGCGGAGGAGCTCCAGGCGCTCGCCCGCGAGGAGGGCCTCGAGCTGTCCGACGACGAGCTGAGCGCGCTCGCAGGCGGCGCCGACGTAGATGCTGTCTTTTGGCGACGTTAGCATGATGTCTCCTTCCCGCCGGGGCCGAAGCCCCGGCTTGCTGGCTGTTGATTATCGGTCGGCCCAGTAGACGCCGAAGTGGCATTTTTCGAGGCCGTAACGCTTGAGGTAAGAATCGAGGCGCTTGCCGAACTCGGCCTGCTCGTTTTCGAGAAACACGCGGTACTGCTCGATCTCGCCGTCGGTCAGGGGTTCGTAAGCGTCGCGGTCTTCGTAGTAATCGCACTTGTTGACGAACTCGACGAACCCGAGCTTGCAGTCATCGCTCTGCCCGTAATACGCGCGCCGGTTGATGCACGGCTTGTAGTAATCCTTGCTGAGCGCCCATAGCTTCTTGCCGGCGTCAGAATCTGCCAGGTTCTCGGCCTTGAAGTAATCTTCGCTCTCGCTGGCGCGGTCGCATCGTTCGCATACCTCGTCGTAATGACGACGAGCTGAGCGCGCTCGCAGGCGGCGCCGACCGATGCCTTACGATCCTCTGCCCGCTTCGAACGGTAATTCACTAACGCCTCCGATGACGTGGAGGCTCCCTTATTCCTCGTCGAGAGCGCCCGGGTCGATGTCGACGAGCGGCTCGGACATCGGATCGGGATCGGCAGCCTCGGCGGCCGTCATCCTGCATGACTCGGGCACGTCCGGCGACCACGGCATGAAGCGCCCGAGCACGGCGGGGTCGCCGGCGCCGGGAGTGTTGGACAGCTCTTCCAGCAGCCACTCCAGGTAGCGCATCGGCATCAGACCGTTGGCGCGCGCCGTCGTCACGATAGAGTAGATAATAAACACGAGACGGCAAACCCCTCGGGAAAGGACGTCCACCATGATGAAATCGATCGGGGCCAAAGCGGCGATCATCCCCTGCCCGGTGCTCGTCATCGGCACTTACGACGAAGCCGGCGTGCCCGATGCCATGAACGTCGCCTGGGGCGAGGGCAAGGCGCTCATGTAGGGGGATCCATGGAACGCATGACGAGGCGCGGCTTCGTGGCTGCAGCGGGCGGGGCGATTGCGATGGCGCTCGCGGGATGTTCGCAAGGTCAGGCCAGCTCGGCTTCAGCTAGCGCGGGAAGCGCCGCGTCTGACGGCGGGCTGTACTTCACCCGCCAAGACGTGCGCGAATCGCCCGCATGGGTGACGAAACTCGACGCCGCGAAGGACGCAGAGCAGCTCGTCGTGGTGGCGGGCGTGGGAAAAACGACCGCCTATGTCACGATGCACGAGAAGGACGGCGGCACCTGGAAGCAAATCATCGCGACGCCGGGCTTCATCGGGCGCGACGGGCTGGGCGACGCCAACATCGAGGACGCCTACACGCCCGTCGGCACCTTCACGATCGACAAGGCGTTCGGCCTCGCGGCCGACCCCGGCTGCGCGATGGGCTACACGCAGGTCGACGACACGTACTACTGGTCGGGCGACGCGCGCGAGGGCATGCGCTTCAACGAGCTCGTCACGACGCGCGACCTGCCCGGCCTCGACGTCGACGAATGCGAGCACATCGCCGAGTTCGATTACGCGTACCGCTACGTGCTGAACATGGGCTACAACGCCGAGTGCGAGGTGCGCAAGGGCTTCGGCTTCTTCCTGCACAGCTTCCGCGTGAACCGCCCCTACACGGGCGGCTGCGTGGCGGTGCCCGAGGACATCATGAAGTTCATCATGCAGCGCGTTCAGCCCGGCTGCAGGATAACCATCGGTTCGCTCGAGGATTTCGGCGGCGACCTGGACGCCTAGGGCCGAGGCCGCCGTCGCCGGTACCGCGCGTGCGCGAGGCGGCGCATGCGGAGCTGGACGGGTGCGACCGCCTGCGGATAATAGAGCCGCTGGGGGGTGCCGGACTTCCACAACCTCCTGGCGAGGTGCCACCTGGTGCTCACCGATTCCGGCGGGGTGCAGGAGGAGGCGCAGCGCCTCGGCAAGCCCGTGCTGGTCATGCGCGAAGCAACCGAGCGCCCCGGCGGCGTTCCCGCCTCCTGCGCCAGGCTCCGAACCCAGGGTCATCCGGGCCCTCAATTGAATTTGTAAGTGCACCCCCCAGGGGTTCGACTTACGATTACAATTGAGCCAAAAAATGTGTTGGGACGAAACGGCGTGCGCATGCGTACCATGGGAAGAAGGGTCGTTTCCAACGCTTATCAGCGTCTGGCCCGTTCGCTACAATCAAAGAAGGCTACACCCTAGCCCGCAATTTATTAGGAGCTTACTATGAGGAAACCGTTCTCCAAGGCCGCGACGATGCTGCTCGCGATGGTCCTTGTTTTCAGCTTGTCGCCCACGCCGGCATTGGCCGACGATCAAGGCCAGCTTCAGGCGGGGACGGTTTCCATGCAAGCGCAGGACGTCTCCATGCAAGCGCAGGCCGTCGACCCTGCGAAGGCCAATGACGCCGTGGGGAAGTTCACCGACGCCCTTTCCAAGTTCTATACAGACACATCCGAGATGAGCAAGGTATCGTCTTTCCTCACTCGCTTCGGAGGACTGACTTCGGCCGCATCGGGCGCCATCGGAATACTGCAGATACTCGGGATAGTGAAAGATCCCACGCAAGTGGCCTTGGGCCAGATTCTCGACGCTGTTAACAACATGAAGCTCCAACTCGACCAAATCGACAAGAAACTCGACGTCATCCACCAAGAGCTGATCAACATCGCCGTCAGCCAGGAGGAGATAAACCGCAACAACAAAGCCACCACCATGCTCCACTACTGGAACGAGTTCAACACGAATTACTGCGAGCCTTTGAACAACAAAATGAACGAATACCAAGGGCTCGTGAACGCCGGCATCAAGAAATGGTGGGAAAGCTCCTCCCATGACGGCATCTGGGTCCTGTACGCAAATGCCGATAACGCCCCATCGCTGACTTACGCGAAGGCGCCGTATGCGCAGGGGAAGCCGACGAAGGCCGACAACGGGGAAAGCGTGCTGGCAGACGCCAGCTTCGGCGTGCCCGCCTCATTGCTGCCAAGCACGGCCTCCATCCCCTTCGACGTTAACACCTATCGCGAGACGTTCGCGTCCCAGATGGCCTCCAAGTTCGTGGATGCCGCGAATAAGCGCGAGCTCAACGCGACAAGTGCTTTCTACGCATCATGGGACAAATTGACGAGCGCCCAGAAAAACGAGAAAGCCAGGGCGTACGCAGCGGACATCCTCAACACGCAGATATACAAGACGTCGTGCCAGGTGATGAGCGACAACGATGCGTGGGTCATCTCCTTGCTGAACGCCTATCGCAATTATTGCTCCAACATCGTGAAACAGGATTCCGGCGTCAACGCCATGCTCAATGCCATATACAATTCCCACGGCTTCGAGGGCGAGGCGAAAGACGATATCACCAAGCTGATAGACGGGCTTACCGTGCAAGCTGGATACTACGGTCAGTTCGCCCTGACGTGCGCCTGCCAGGACAGCATGCAGACCATAGAGAACAGGCAAACGGCACAGCAGCAGTTCATCGACACGGTGACGTCCCTTTCCAGCAAGAAGACAAGCGCTCTGAAGGGCCACGACAATTACTGCTACGTCACGGGCACCATCCTCTCGTACGAGGACGTGGGTGTGACGAGCAAGCTGTCGGTCCACGCGAACCACAATAAAAGTTCCTACTTGGGCTACACATCGACCGAGTGGAAGACGACCAATCCCGTCCCCAATATGCTCAATGACGTTTATGCGCAGGTCCTCTACCGCCAGTACCGTGCGAATACGCAGGGATGTGAGTCTTTCGTGGACTATCTGGAAAGGTACGGCACCGGCGTTACATCGGATTTTTCGACCATCATGACCCGCTGGGGAGGGGTCTCGTCGTTTAGTCTGGACGAGGGGATTACCATGGGTGCGGATCAAGTAATAAGATTCAGCGATTATTTTGAGAACAACAAGAAGTACCGTGTGAACGTCGGCAATGCTTCCAAGATAGAAAACAAGTACTTCCACGTGCACGACAAGATAACCAACGACACTTTCAATCTGACAAACGGCACTCTGAGCGTGAACCAAGTTGCAGGCGCTCGCGCATTCTATGGGGAAGGCCATTGGTATTGGAACACCGACGAGGCATGGGCTTTCTGGACCAGCGACAGCATAGATTCCTCGCTTGATACAAGGGGAGACTACAACGATCGGTGGAATGACTACAGCTTCAATTTGAACATCCCCATCCTGAAGAGCACCGCGGTTCATGACTTCAACGGCGAGCACGACGACGACCCGTTCTTCGCGTTCGGCGCGCCGAGCCTGACGGAGGGGATCTCGGATGCAATGTTGCCGGTCGCGGAGGAAGACACGCGCACTCCCCTGACCGATTTGGTGCTGCAGAGCGATTCGTACGCCTACACCGGCAGTGCCGTAGAGCCTTCCGTCAAAGTGTTTGCCGGGGAGGCGGAGGTTCCGGAAGACGGCTACGACATCACGTATATGGACAACGACAAAACGGGGACCGCCCACGTAACCGTGACGGGCAAGGGCTCGTATTCGGGGCAAGTTTCCAAGGCATACGAGATAACCGACAACCCGGCTGCTACGCGCGCAACGAGCGCAGCGAAGGCGCCTTCGACGGGCGACCCCCTGGCGATGCCCTTCGCGCTTGCCGCAATGCTTGCAACACTGGCAACGGCCTCATTCGCCTTGGCCCTGAAACGCAGGGGGTAGGCTCCCGGCCTTGAGCGGTGCCTAAGGTCCTCATGCCCCTCCTTCGTCGGGCGGTTTTCCGCCGCCACGGCGGGAGGGCCCCGCGCTTAGCGTTGCCCAGTCGTCACTGATAATGCAACGACTCCACGGGATCGAGGCGTGCGGCGCGGCGTGCCGGATAGTAGCCGAAGACCACGCCGATCGCCACGCAGATGCCAGCGACGAGCAGCACCGAATCGATGCCGATGACGGGGGTGATGGACGTGTTGCCATCCATGCCGAAGGCGCTGCCCGCCAAGCCGGCGAGCGCGAAAGCCCCCGCGAACCCGAGCAAGATCCCCAGCACGCCGCCCGCCAACGTCAGGCACACCGATTCCAAGAGGAACTGCCTCGTGATGTCGCTGCGGCGGGCGCCGAGGGCCTTGCGCAACCCTATTTCGCGGATGCGCTCGGTGACGTTGGTCAGCATCATGTTCATGATGCCGATGCCGCCGACGAGCAGCGAGATGGAGGCGACGGCGGTCATGAGCAGCTGGAACGAGCCCAGCAGGGTGTCGAGCTGCTCGCGCAACGACTGCATGGTGGTGATGTATATCGCGTCTTCCTGGTCGGACTCGGGAATGCCGAAGCGCTTGGCCAGCCACTCGCGCGTCGTGGATGCGACCTTGTCCATGTCGGCGCCCTCGGCCGCCAGGCCGAGCGCTTCTCCGACGACGTTGCTGCCGCTGATGCGCTGCTGGCATGTGCGCAAGGGCATGTACACGCTCAAGGTGTCGCCGTATCCGGAGCCGGCGCCCGATTCCACGACGCCCACGACTTGGAAGTCGAGCCCGCCGATGCGCATGCTCTTCCCCACGGCGTTTGCGCTCTCGCCCCCGAACAGCTTCTTAGCCCCTGCTTGGTCGATGACGGCCACGAGCTCGCCGGCGTTCGACTCCTCCTCCGAGAAGAAACGTCCCTGCAGCATGTTGATGCCCATGACGGCCTCGTATGCCGGATACGTGCCCGTGACCATGGCGGAAGCCTTCTCGGTGGCCGATGCGGCGTCCGCGCTGCCGATCATGACGGGCACGACGACCTCGTACGAAACGCCGAGCTCGCTTTGCATGGCGCTTACGTCATCGACCGTCATCTCGCGGTTGTAGAAGCAGTAGATCTCGACGAGCCGCGCCTGCGACATGCCCATCTCGTCCATGAGGCCGGCCTTCACGCCCCCGATGAGCGCCGTCATGGCGATGACCGCCGCGATGCCAATGACCACGCCGAGCACGGTCAGCAGGCTGCGCGCGCGGTTGGCGTCGAGCGCCGAAATGGTTTCCTGAACGAGGTCGCCCGCCCTCATGTGCGCCCCCTGCCCCCGGTCCGCATCGCAACCTCGCGTTCCTCCTCATCGGTGAGCAGCTTGCCATCGCGGATGTGGACCGTGCGGTCGGCCCATGCGGCGACTTCGGGGTCGTGGGTGATGAGCACGATGGTCTTGCCCTCCTCGCGCAGGCGGCTGAACGTGTTCAGCACCATTTTCCCGGTGGCGGAATCGAGGTTGCCCGTCGGCTCGTCGGCCAGGATGACCGCCGGGTCGTTCACCAGCGCACGCGCGATGGCGACGCGCTGCATCTGGCCGCCGGAAAGCTCGTTGGAGCGGTGGTCGAAATACGCTGCGGGAAGCCCCACTGCGGCAAGCGCGGCCTCGGCTCGCTCGCGCCGCTGGGCTCGGGGCGTGTCCGTGTAGGTGAGCGGCAGCGTGACGTTTCGCAGGACGGTCGCGCGCGGGAGCAGGTTGAAGCTCTGGAACACGAACCCCAGGCGCGTGGCGCGCAACTCGGCGAGCTCGTCGTCGGTCAGCATCGACACGTCGAGGCCTTCGAGCCGGTATGTGCCCGACGTGGGCGTGTCGAGGCAGCCGAGCGTGTTCATGAGCGTCGACTTGCCCGAGCCCGACGGTCCCATGATGCACAGCAGCTCGCCGCGCTCGACCTGAAGGGTCACGCCACGGAGCGCGTGCATGTAGCCGGCCTCGGACTCGTAGATGCGGTGCACGTTGCGGACGTCTATGACGGGGATGCTCACGACGCGCCCCCGGAAGCCGCGGCGGAAGAGCCGGAGCCGGCGCCCGTGCCGGCCGCCGGATCGGCTGCGGTCGACGCAGCGGCCGAGGCGGCATCGTCGCTTTCCGGTATCTTCACGTTGGCCGACATGCCCGACTTCAGGCGCTCGTCGGGATGCTTGATGACCAGCTTCACCGTGAACGTCACGATCCCCCCGCCCGATGCGCCCGAGGCGCTGGAACCGTCCGTCGAGTTGGTGGCGGCGGCGGCAACGGAGACGACCTCGGCTTGCTCCTGTATGTCGGGAAACGCCGGGAACGTGACCTCTGCCGCTTGGCCCACCTTCACGCCCGACACGTCGATCTCGTTCACCTCGATGTCAACCTCGAGAGTGGACAGGTCGCCTATGAGCACCGACGCCTCGCCGGACGAGGCGCCGGACGAGGTGCCGCCCGACGCCCCGCCGACCGATGCGCCCACGACGGCCTTCAGCGAGAGCATCGCACCCGAGCGGGGTGCCTTCACCTGGCATTTGCCCACGAGCTCCTGGGCCCGCTCGTAGCTCTTCCGGGCGTCGTCGAGCGCCTGTTGCGCCGTGGTAATCGAGTCGTTGGCGGCGTCGACGCTCGCTGTGTAGCCCGAATGGTCGAACGTGCCCGGATCGGGTGCGAGCGCGTTCTGATATGCCGTGTCGTAGGCCGCCTGGGCGTCCGCCCTCGCCTCTTCGACGAGAAGCTCGCGCTCGGCTTTGGTGGCCGTCGACGGAATCGCCGCGATGGCTTTCTGGTAGGTTGAATCGTAGGCGGCCTGGCCGGCGGCCGCGGCAGCGTCGAGCGAGTTGTTGTAGGCATCGACCGCCACATTGTAGGAGCTGACGGCGTTGTCGTAATCCTGCTGGGCCTGCGCCGCGCTCGACTGGGCCTTCGACACGCCGCTTTGCGCCCTGTCCATGGCCGTCTGGGCGTCCGCCAGGGCCTTTTCGGCCTCGTCGCTCTTCAACGTGAACAGCACGTCGCCGGCTTCGACGCGCTGGCCTTCCGAAACCATGACCTCCTGTACGATGCCCGAAACCTCGGGGGTCACCAATACGGACGACCCCGGTTTCAGCGTGCCGGATGCCTGAATGCCCGACGAAGGCGACTCGACCGCGCTGAGGGCGGCCATCGCCGCAGCTTCCGCCTCTTCCCGCTGCTTCTTCTCGTTCATGGCGCTCACGATGACCCATGCGGCTATGATGGCGGCCACGACGGCGCAGGCGACCACGATCTTCACGATGCGCTTGCGCCGGTTGCGGGCCCGTCGCTCCTCGAGGTTCTTGAGCGCCAGCTGCGCTTCGGCTTCGTCGTCGGGGTTTGCGGCAATCGCCTCCACGACGGGGTACTCGTCTTCATTCGCCATAGTTCTCGCCTTCATGATTGCGGTTGCAGGTCTTTGCCGTAGCGTACCACTCGCCCGAAGATTTGGCAGCGCCCCCCTTCGTCCTCATGCCCTAACGATGTTCGACCCGCTTCGACATCATAACGTCGACGGGTTCGTCGCGTCCCTCGCGGCGCCCGCGTAGACGATTTCCGTTATGGCCGCCCCCATGATGGAGGCTCCGCCGTCTTCGGTCTTGTCCTCCGGAATGGAAACGTCGAAGGTCACGTTGTAGGCCAGGGGCCCCTTGGCCATCACGGCACCCGTCTCGTCGCCCCCGTACATCCAGTAGCTCTCGAACGTGAAGCCGCCGTCGACGAGGTCCCGTCCGGTCTTGCCCACGTACGCGTTAAGCTCGTCCTGGGTCACCTTCTGATCCGTCAGGTCCTCGGCGCTCTCCAGCGGAAGGCCGCCCACCGCCTCCAGGAACTTTTCGTTGAAGTCCTCTTTGCTCGCATCGAGCGCGCTGAGCTTCTCGTAGGTTCCGGAGTCCATCTTGGCGACCACGCGGACGACGGGGCCAGTCGTGTTGAACACCGTGATGTAGCGCTCTTCATTCCAGCCGGCGGTGTTGCTCTCGCCGTTGTCGTACGCCAGGGCATCGCCGAGCGTCTTCCAGCTGGAGACGTCGATGGAGGCGGTCTGCGACTGCCCAGCGGCGGAAGATGCCGCGCCGCTCTGCGCAGCCTGACCGCCGCACGCCGTCAAGGGCACGGCCAGGAGCGTTAGCGCCAGCGCCGCTGCGACGGCCGCTCTCGAAACGATGCATTCGGATGCGTTTGCCATTTCAGGACCTTCTTCCTCTCATGTACCCGTTTAAACATGCCCCCATCGGGCCTTGGGCCCCATGGCGTCTTTCCTTGCGACGTGGCTTCCCCTTGTCTTCCTACCGTATGATACGCAAGCGGCGCAGAACCGTCCCAGGTTGCCGCGTTTCTTTACAGCTCGATTCCTCGGCTTTTGCTCGATGGCAACCGTCCGCTCACTGCAAGTCATCATCCCGCAACTGCGAGAACGACCACAGCGGGATGTTCACGAGCCACCCGTCGTCGCGGTAACCCGAAAGCGAGGTGCGCACGCCTTTGGGAATGGCGAACTTCTCGCACGCGACGCGGAGGCTGCGCGCGCGCAGGTTCTCGGCGGACTTCACCTCGATTGGCGCGACGCGACCCCCGATTCCCACGGCGAAGTCGACTTCGCTCGTGGCGCTCTCAGCGGACCAATAATACGGCGTGGCGCCCATGAGCAGCAGCTCCTGCATCACGTACTGTTCGGTCAGGGAGCCCTTGAACTCCGTGAACAGGCGGGAACCTTCGACGACCGCGTGGACGGGAAGGTCCGCGAGCGCACCGAGCAGCCCCACGTCGACGCAGAACAATTTGAACGCCGAAAGGTCCTCGTAGCCTGCAAGGGGAACGCGCAGCGCCGTCACCCGGGGGACCTTCTGCACGACGCCGTAGTCGCGCAGCCATTGGATAGACTCCTCGAGGTCCTTGGCGCGAGCCCCCTTGCGCACCGCGCCGTACACGAAGCGCCTGGTCTCGCGCGCGAGCTGCGATGGAAGCGACCTCCACACGAGCCGCATCCGCTCGAGCAGCCTCACAGGCGCGTGCTTGCTGAAGTCTCCGTCGTAGTCGGATACGATCTGCAGCTGAACGTCGCGCGCTTCCTCGAAGCTGCCGCTTCGCGAGAAGGCCGACACGGCTTCGGGCATGCCGCCGACGAAGAGGTAGCTCCTCAGCAGGTCCTCGGCGAGGTCGCGCGCCATGCGCTCGACGGTCTCGAACTCTCGCGCCCGGATTGCGTCCGCCAGCGACGCCTGCCCGCATGCGTCCAGGAACTCGAGGAAGCCCATCGGGCGCAAGGTGAGCGAGTCGACCTTTCCCACGGGGAACGATTCGCCTTCGTGGCGGGCGATGCCCATGTAGGACCCGGCAGCGGCCACATGAAGATCGGGCATGTCCTCCTGGAAGTACTTCAGCGCAGTGAGCGCCCCGGGCGCCTCTTGTATCTCGTCCAGGATGAGCAGCGTGTTCGCGGGATCGATAGCCGCGCCCTTCCTCAGCGCGATGTCGCGCACGATGCGGCCGACATCGAGATCGTGCTCGAAGACCGCGCGCAGCGCCGCCTCCTTCAGGAAGTCGACGCGCACGAACCCCTCGTACTCGCGCCTCCCGAATTCCTCGAGCAGCCAGGTCTTTCCAACCTGCCGCGCTCCGTAGAGGAGCAGCGGCTTCCGGTTCTCAGACGCCTTCCATTCCATGAGCTCGGTCATGAGGCTGCGCTCCATGTGTTCTCCTTTATCTTTTGATTTTGCAGTTGTAGTTTGCATTATAGAAACTATATTTGCAAGTTTTAATTCCATAACCTGAACTTACAGTTACCCTGCGATTGCTTCCATAGGGAACGTAATCGCACGCTGAACTCCAGATGAGGCGAACCGCGATAAGGTCGTAGATCTCCGAGAAGCCCTTGGAGACGAGCTCGTCGCTGACGTCTTTCAGCGCCGCCGCCTCCTTGGTGAGGAACGCGAGCGGCTCCTCGTAGCCGTCGATGCGGTCGCCCACGAAGTTGTAGGTCGAGTAGTAGCGGATCTCGAGTATCGCGTCGGGCACGGCCGAGCCAAGGACGGCAAGGTGCGATTGCAATCGCTCGATTGCGAGCCGAGCCTGCGACTCGCTGTAAATCTATCAGTCTGGTCGCGTATTAGTTGACCGAGCGGCAGCCGCTCAAGCCTCCACGTCGAGCCGCTTGCGCACAGCCCGAGCGGCCACGGCGCACGCGGCGAAGGCGAGCGCCGCAAGGAAAGCGATCGCCGCCGCGGGAAGCGTGTCGCCCGTCGAAGGCGTCTTCGCTGACGCGGCCTTCGTCGCCGAAGGGCGCGCGTCGGATCCGGGCGCAGGCGCGGCCTTCGTCGTGACCCCGAATTCCGCCGATACGCCAAACTGCCCGTCTCCGTAATCGTACACGGCCTCGAGCACATGGCCGCCTGTCGCCAGGCCGTCGAGGCAGCTCGCGTTCAGCTCGATGTTGGTCGAGCCGGCCGAGGCCTCGTAGTCAGACGCGCCGAGCGCCGCGCCGTCCACGCGCACCTCGACGAGCTTGTCGTGGCGCGCGTTCGCCTTGAAGCGCAAGCCCGACGCCGATCCCTTCTCGTGAGAGCCGCCCATGCCCTCGACGAACGCGTAGTCGAACGACCCCAGGCCGAAGCCGCGCGCGTACAGCACCTCGCCTGAATACGACACGGCGCCGTCTTCCCCCTGCACGGTCGTCGGAATGTTCACGGGAAGGACCCCCGCGGGCGCCGCGCCGTCGAACATCGACTGCAGAGCGGCGACCACGTTGGCGTTGTAGGCGCCCAGGTTGCCTGCCGAGTCGGTGGGATCGCTGTCGAGGCCCGCCGACATGTAGCAGCACATGATGGCGTCGGCGCCCTGGTAGCGGGCGGCGTCGTATGGCAGGTTGCTGCTCAGCAGCACGAACGTCGCGCCGGCGGCGTGCGCATCGGCCATGACGGCGCTGACGCCGAGGTACTGGTCGGCCGTTGGCTGCAGAGCGGCCAGGTTGTAGTTCGCCGAGAACGCGACGACGGCGTCGGAGGACGCCACCGCCTGCTTCATCTCGTCGGTGTAGTGCACGACCGCTCCCCCGCTTTCAGGGTAGTCGCGATAGAAGCCGATGGTTATCTTCGTGCTCGACGCAGGCGAGCCCGTTGCGGTGCCGCTTGCCAGGTTCGTCACGTAGGCATCCGCGTCGACGAGCCCCGCGGCCTGCATCTGGCGTATGGCGTACTCTACGGTCTTCACGTGGTCGGAATCGCGCGCGAAGATGACGATGTTGCCCCCGTGCCCGGAAAGCGGCAGCGCGTGGTCATCGTTCTTCAGCAACGTGACGGCCTGTTGCGCGATGGCCAATTCGGCAGCGCGGTGCTCTGCCGAACCGATCGTCGCCTCGGCCGTCTCGGCCTTCTGCTCCACGTCGGCGCCGCTCGTGTCCATGTCCAGAATCCCGTACTTGTCCTTGAGCATAAGAATGCGCCTCACGCTCTCGTTCACACGGTCTGCGAACGCCGTGTCCGCCTCGGTCTTCGCCACGAGGGCCGCGATGTAGTCGTCGTAGTACTGAGCCGCTGCGGCGCCGTTCAGGTCGGTCGGCAGCAGCAGGATGTCTCCGCCCGCCTCGATCACCTTCACGGCCAGGTTGGCTCCGTATTCGGCGGAGGCCTTCCGCGAGGCCGCCGTGTCGCCGCCGCCCTGCACGAGCGGCACCTCGTACAGCGCGCCCATCTCCAGCCCGTCGGTCACTATGACGCCCTCGTAGCCCAACTCGCCGCGCAGGATTCCCGTCAGCGCCTTGCTTGACATCGTGGCCGGGTAATACCCTCTCGTGCCGTCGGCGAATGCCACCTCGTCGTCGATGTTCGGCAACGTCACGTGCGCCGTCATTACGAGATCGGCGCCGCTTCCGATGGCGCTCCTGAACGGCACGAGCTCGCATGCCTCCAGCTCGTCGGAGGTCTTCGTCACGGCGCTCACGTTCAGGTGGGAGTCAGTGCCCGTGTCGCCATGGCCGGGAAAGTGCTTGTACGTGGCCACCACGTTGCTCGCAGCCAGCCCCTCGGCGAATGCGGGGCCGAGCGCGGCCACCGTCTGCGGGTCGTCGGAAAACGACCTCGTGCCGATGACGGGATTGGCCGGGTTGCTGTTCACGTCGATGTCGGGCGCGAAATCCACGTTGAAGCCGGCCGCCGACACCTCCTCGCCGATGACCCGTCCCGTCTCCCTCGCATTGGCCTGCGCATTCGCGCCCGTGGCGCCTATGGCCATGCTGCCCGTCATGCGCGTGCCCGTGGTCAGGCGCGTGACGACACCGCCCTCGCCGTCGACGCTCATGAGGTAGGGGATGTGCGTGCTCGCGCCTGCGATCTCGGCGTTGTTCTTCTGAAGGGCGCTCGTCAGACGCGCGACCTGGCCGGCGCCCGTCACGTTGGCGGCGTACAGGATAATGCCGCCGTAGGCGTGCTTCCTAAGGGCTTCGGCAAGCTCGGGCGCGTCAGCTAGAGACGTCACGTTCGCGCCATCCCACGTGCGCATGGCCGGTATGATCATCTGGGACACCTTCTCATCCGCCGTCATGTTGGCGAGAATCCCGTCCACGTCGTCTGCGCCAGCTGCCTTCAAGCCGGGCGCGCTGCCCGCCGCCAGGCCCGCATCCCTCGCATCGCCGCCCGCGACCGCCGCCAGGACGATGCCGATGAGCGCGAGCCGGTCGCCCGTCTTCGGGGAGGGCGAAACCGGCGACGTCGACGCGCGCACCGCGAACTTTGCCCGCGCCGTCCCGTCGTCGAAGCGCGCCGTCAGCTCGTGCCCGCCGACCGAGAGCGCTCCCAGCAGGGACGGCTTCAGCTTCAGGACGAGGCTGCCCGCCGACGTGCTGTAGCCCGACGCGTCGACGGCCTTCCCGTCGATCTCGATGCCGGCGAACCTCCGGTAGGTCTCGTCGTCCGCCTCGGAGCGCTTGACCGTGAACGCGAGGGCGTCGGACGACCCCTTTGTCCACGCGGAGCCGTCACCCGAGACGACCGTGTAGGTAATCGCAGGGTCGGGTTCCACTTCTGTCGCGCGCCCGAACACCGGATGCTCCTCGTACTCCGACTCGGCGAACGCGTAGAGCCACCCGTCCACGCACGTCGCCGAAGGCTGGTAGACGGGCGCGAGCGAGAGCGTCCGGGAATAGGGCTCGAATGTCGTCTCGCCGTTCTTCAGGAAGAAGGTGTCGGTGTAGCTCGCGCCAGCGGGCAGCAACGCGCTCAGGCCGTTGCCGATGAAATAGACCCCCTCCGCACTTGCGGCCATGCAGACGTCCTCGACTTCGATGTCCTTGTCCAGGTTGGCTAGAGACGCGGACAGGTCCGTGCTGAAAATGGCGCCGTCCGAGGCCACGTCGACGCGCTCCAGGCCGAATCTATGGTCACCTGAGCCCGGTATGATCTCTTTCTGCAGGTCGCAGACGTATATGCTGTTCCCGCACACGGAGACCTTGGGCGCGTAATAGGAGCCCGTAGGGCCGTATTCATGCTTGAGCGTGCAGATGTCGACGGGCGCATAGGAACCGTCGAACTCCCGTATGCGCATGTGGGACGCATTCGCCATGGTGCCGTCGGCGTAGCAGTCGATGGCGTACAGGTTGCCGCTCGCATACGCCAGGGAGGTCGCGTGCTGCATCTCGCCGCCATCCGGGGAGGCGTCGTAATCGCCCAGATGCTCGAATGAGCCCTTGGAGACGTCGAGTCTGTACAGGTGGCGCTCCTTTACAGGAGCGCGGCTCTCGGCCGGGGTGGCCCCCAACACGAACAAGGCGCCCTCCCCCGCAGCCAAGCTCACGTCCTTGAGATCTTGCGGGAGCCGTATGGCAGACCAGCTTGCGCCCGCGTCGTCGGAGCGGAAGAGGTAGCGCGTGGAGCTGTCCATCCGGTCGTCCACGTCCCCTGCGGCGGCGAACAGGACGCCGCCGTCGGTCGCCACCAGGCTGTAGGGGCATGCCGTCGTGCTCTTGCCGTCGGCGCGCAGGTTCGGCGCCACCAAGTCGCGCTCGTAGAGGTCGGCGTGCTGCGGGTCGTCATCGGGGGCCGACAGCATGAAGGCCGCGCACGCCTCCCCGTTTGCCGACCTCACGGCTATGGGAACGAGCCCCGACGCGACGCCGTCCGGCCAGGGGACCGTGATCTCGGCCGCGGACCAGGAGCTCGACTGCACCGCCACGCCGCCCACGGTCATCGCGCCCGCCGAAGCGCCGAAGAACGCGCCTTTCAAGATGATGGACCCGCCCGAGACCTCCGCGGACTCGAGCACCGGGACGTACTTGTCCGATTGCCCCAGGATCCCCAGGTCTATCTGCCCGCCCTGCTTGCAGAGGCCGCTGTAGCCGTCCGTCTGGTGCATGGCGCCCTTCAGGATCCGGACCGTCTCCTTGGCCCGTTCGCCCGGCGATGAGGCCGAGACGGTCGAAGACGCGACTGCGGCGCTGCCGGTGACGACGGGGGTTGCCATGGAGGTTCCGTTCATGTAGCAGTAGGGCAGGTAGCCGTCGTTGCCCCTCTTGCCGACGGCGAGCTGGTCCAGGTACACCGTAGTCCTCTTCGTCTCGTGCTCCGGCGTCTTGTAGTCATTGCACTTCCCGGCAAAGCGCACCCTTATGTAGCTGGAACTTCCTTCGGTTCTCATGTAGGGCGTTTTGCCGGTGGAGCTGCTTATGTGCACGCCTCCGATCGCCCAGCCGTAGAGCCCGCTGTCGCACCTGCTGGCGTTGGGGTCGCCGTCATCCTGCGTGAGGCTTAAGAATTCATCCTCCCCGACCTCGACGCTCATGACCACATCAGAGAACTCGACGTCGTCGGGGTAGAGCGCGATGCTCAGGTCCTGGACATCGGCGAGATTCAAATCCGAGGGCACGGGGATGTCGACGTAGATTGCGGCGCCGTCACCCATGTACATGTCGATATCGAACTTCGCGGACTTTCCGTCGCCATCGACGCTCATGTCAGCCGCCCGCGATACCGTAAGGCTAACCCTGCCGTCTGGGCCATCGGTGTAGGCGCGCGGCAACTGGCTGGACTCGTCGAATTCCGTTTCTTTGACCATCGGGTTGCTGTCAGCCTGAGGGAAGTAGCGCCATGCAGAGTCGACCCCCGTGGGGACGGTGGAGAGGATGCCGCCGCCGGGGGCGAACACGTCGGTGGTGTAGCGCCCGTAGCAGCTGAACCAGGCGCGGTCGTCTTGCTGCCTGGACGCGTCCACGCGAAGGATGTAGGGGCTCTGCTGGTTCGTGGCGAGGTCGAAGTAGCCTGAATCGAGGTCCGTGTGGCTGTTCCCCGCGGCGACGCACGTCACGATGCCCGCCTCGCCGGCAGCCTGGATCATGGCCGAGGCCGCGTTGTTCGTCGGGGAGTTGTCGAACGAGCAGTTCACGGCCCGGATATCGACGCCGGCCTTTGCGGCGCGCACCAGGAAGTCGTACCCCTTCACAACGGTGTCGTAGGAGTAATCCGCGCTCGTCTCCGATTTCGCAATGCTGACGACGCAGACCTGCACGCCGTTCGCCACGCCCGACACGCCGAACCCGTTCCACTGCGCCGCGGCGATGCCGGCGCAGTGCGTGCCGTGCTTGTAGTAGTCCATGGGGTTCGTCTTGTCCTCGCGGCTGGGCGCGTAGCCGTACTCGCCGCATCCGAGCTGTTCCTGCAGTGCGGGCGAGAAGTGGTACATGACGCCCTGCAGGTCGGGGTGCGCGTAGTCCACGCCCGAGTCCATGATGGCCACGACGCCGCCGGCGTTCTCCTGGCCCTGTTCGTTCCAATGGGGCGAGCGGATTCCCGGGTTCGTCGCGCCTGGGAGGTACTGCGGAGTCGACCACTCGGCGCCGGCGCTGAACCACTGGTAGGGCGTGAAGTCATAGGCGGTTTCGCCGGCGTTTTGGGAGCCGAGGCTGCTGGTCGCCGCCATGAGCTGCACCGCCTCATCCGCATCCTCGCTGAAGCCCATGAGGTAGTTGGGCTCGGCGGAGAGAACCTGCGGATCGGCCAGGAGCGCGCGGAGGAGCTGTTCGGTGCCCATGTCGTCCCTGTGCACGAGGACGATCCTCACCGCATCGCCGTCGCTTGCCGACTGGGCCGATAGCGCTCCATCGGGCGCCTTTTCGACGGGCACGGCTTCCCCGGTGGCCGCAGCGTATTGCCCTGCGGTCACGGAGGACAGCGTCTCGGCCGATGCGAGCAGGTCGCCGGCGTCGGCGGACTGGGCGGTGAGCGCCCCGCCGGGAACGGGCGCTGCCGAGACGCAGACCACGGCTTCGCCTTCCACGTAGTCGCCCGCCCCGAGCATAGCGGCGACGGCAGCCTCTACGTCCTCCTCGGAGCGCTGAGCGCCCGCATGGGAAACGTCCGCGCCCGCCGCCAGGGCCGTCGCCGGCACTAGACCGACCACGAGGACCAGCGCCGCGATGACTGAAACGAGCTTTCTCCCGGAATCCGCTCTCATCATTGCGCTCAACCCCTTCCAAGCCGCCTAGGCCGCCTTGTCGAGCGCGTCGCTGTTCACGGGGAACGTGAAGTACGTGTCGGGGTAGGGCTCGTCGGCCAGCGTGAAGTGCCACCACTCCTCCGCGAGCGGCTTGAACCCGTGGGCGAGCATCGCGTCGGGCACGGCCTCGGAGAGCAGCACGAAGTCAGACGGGTCGTCAGAGAGAGCTACGTCGTCTGCCGCTGCGGCCGAAGAAGCGCTCGCTTCTGCGGAGGCGGCACTTGCCGCAGATTGACTCGAGCTTGCACTCGACGCGCTGCTGCAACCGGCGAGCGCCAGCGCCAACGCAATCGCCGCCGCGAATGCCGCCGTTGTTGTTTTCCTGGTCATAGCTTCTCATTCCCGTGCGTCGCCCCCGGCGCGGCGTCGCGCATCTTCTCGAGGGCTCGCGCCAGCCTGCTCGACACGGTCGAGGGGTTCATGCCCAGTTCGGCCGCGATGTCGACGTTGCGGTAGCCCAGGAGGTACTTCATCAGCACGAGGTCGCGCTCCTCGCCTTCCAGCGCGCCGAGCAGCCTGTCCACGAGGTCGAGGTCGTCGAGGCGCTCCTGCCCGCCGGGACGGGCGAGCGCCGCCTCGGGCGCGTCCTCGATGCTAGCTGTTGGTCGGGTGCGCCGCCAATGGTCGTTCATGCAGTTGGAGGCGATCCTCACGACCCAGGTCGAGAACTTCGCACGCCCAGGGTCGAACGAGCCGAACGAGCGGGCGGCTTTCAGGTACGCCTCGGCCACCACGTCCTCGGCGTCGTCTGCGCTTCCCATGCGTACGCGCACGTAGTTGTACACGAGGGGGTAGCTCTCGCGGTAGAGCCGCTCGAACTCTCGCTCAGGCGTGGGCTGTCTCCTGAACTTGGCCGTGGGCGTGGTTCCCTTCGGGTGCGCTTGACTTCCGAAACCGCATTCTAGGGGACGAAGCGCATCAATACCGCCTCACCCGGTGCGAAAAGCGCGCGCTTGTTTCGAATCCGTTAACGCAGCAGCGAGGCCTTGGCGGCCTCGGCCCAGGAGTACTGCTCCATGTACTCGCCCTGCCAGGCGGCTAGCGCCAGCGGATCGCCCGCCAGGAAGTCGTAGTAGTCGCACGAGACGCGCCCCGCGTTCACGCCGAGCGCACCGCGGCGCCTCACGACGACGTCGGCGTGCCCGCACGCTTCGAGCGTTCGCTTCAGGTCGGACACGAGCGTGCGCAGGTAAGAGCCGCTGATTCCCTTCCCGCCATGCGCGCCCTCCCAGATCACGGCCTCGACCTCGCGCACAGGCACGACCGCGCCGCACCTGTGCACCAGATACGCGAGCAACTCCTTGGTCTTCGCGCGCTCGAACGCGAGGGGCTCGCCGCCCGCGAACGCCTCGAAGTCGCCGAAGCAATGCACCACGAGTCGGCCCTCGTCGGCGGGCGGCGCAGGCGGGAAGCGGAGGTTCTCGAGCTCTGCCGCGACGTCTTCCGGTGTCACGGGCTTCATCAGGTAGCCCGAGCTGTGCATCGCGAACGCGTCGGCCATGTACTCGCCGAAGCCGGTGGCGAACACGATGTTGACCTTGGGATTCAAGCGCTTGAGCTCCCGCGCCAACTCGATTCCGCCCATGCCCGGCATGCCGACGTCGAGAAACGCCACATCGAAATCGGCGGCATCGGGCAGCTCCAGGACCTCGGCGGCGTTCGCGCAGGCCACGATCTCCGCGTCCGGCGCGGCCTCCGCGACCGCCCGTGCGAGCACTTTGCGCGGCATCTCCTTGTCGTCTACGGCGAGTATCCTCATCGTGCCTCCACCTGCCTCGGGATGTGCATGACGGCCACGGTGCCGGCCCCTGGCTCGCTTGCGACTTCGAGTGTTCCGCCGCACATAGCAGCCAGGCGGCTGCGCGTGTTCGCTATCCCGACGTGCGCCCCATCGCCGTCGGCAGCGGCCACGTCGAACCCGATCCCGTCGTCGGCGACCTCCACCGTGAACTCGCCTGGCAGCTCGCGGGTGCGCACGGTCACCGTGCCGCCCTCCGCCTTCCCCTCCAGCCCGTGCCTCACGGCGTTCTCGGCGAGCGTCTGCACGGAAAGCGCCGGCACCCTGAAGCCGGTCGCCTGCACGTCGAACTCGTAGGCGACCCGCCCCGGGTCGCTCGCGCGCTCGAGCTCCAGGTAGGTGCGCACGTGCTCCATCTCCTGCCCGACCGGCACGGGCTCGGCCTTGCCGAGCGAGGCCAGGTTGGCGCGCAGGTAGCGCGAGAACGACGCGATGGCTCGCCCGGCAGCACCTGGGTCCTCCTGGGTGAGGCCGTATATCGTGTCGAGCGTGTTGAACAGGAAGTGCGGCTGCATCTGCGCCACCATTACCGCGATGCGTCCCTCCGACGCCTCGGCCCGCGCGGCGGCCAGCTCCTCCGCACTCTCCACGAGGACGCGCGAGGCGTGCTGCTGCAGCTCGAAGAACAGCACGACGACGCCAAGCACCAGGGCGATGCCCTGGAACGACAGCCCGTACACGAACGCCTGGAGAAGCGATGCCGCTAAGGGAAGCAGCGTGTAGAACAGCAGACACACGGCCGCCGAGCGCCCAAGCCGCTTGCGGTTGAACCAGAGGAGAGCCGCGTTGCACGCGTTGACGGCGATGAGGAACGCCTGGCCGACCCAGTGCCAGCCGCTGCGGTGGTACACGTTGGCGTCGTCGATGTAGTAGAACGCGCCCAGGGCGGCGAGCAGGCACATGAGCGCCGCAGATGCCCACACGGCCGTCCGCCAGCGCCTCAGGTCGGGACCGCCCGCGTCGGCTATGCGCGCGCCCAGGTACGACGTCACGAACCCCATGAGCAGGAAGCCGGCGGCGAAGGCCGCAAAGTTGCCCACATGGGTCCCAGCCCAGGCGACGCCGCCCGGGACGCCCCGGCAGATGCCGGCGACCGCGTCGCACGCCGACGTGGCGAACGACATGGCAAGCATGCCGATCACAGGCCGGCGGTAACGCTTGGATGCCTCGCCCAGCAGGAAGGTGCAGGCGATGAAGACGAGGCACAGGGCCGCGCCCCACAGCTCGATTGCTATGTTGAGCCAGCGAACGTCGAACAAGGGCGGTCCTTCTACATCGGGCGGTCGGCCCTTCCATTTTCGTCGGCGCCGGGCGCGAACGCGTCGCCGGCAGCCGCCAGCAGGTCCAGGGCGGAGTCGTCGAGCTCGGTGCCGCTATCGCAAGAGCCGGCGTCCAGCTCTTCCAGGCAGCGCGCGAGCAGCTCTTCGCGGAACGCCTCGGTTCCCGCCGAGAGATCGGCTCGCATCAACCCGCGGATCATCTGCTCGAGCTCGCGGACGTCCACGTTACGCCTCCTTCCCATGCGCTTCGATTTCGCCTTCACGCCCCTTATACGCCCCGCCATCGCGTTCCGTCCCGCGATTGCGGAAAACATGGCTGGATGCCTGGGTGCCTGCGGCCGCCCCGACGGTGACGGTTGTATGACGGACTTGTGTGCATCCCCCGCAGCCCGCCCCCGTGCGGGACGGCCCGAACGGCCAAGCCGTATCAGGCCCCGGAACACGCAAGCGCGACAGCGGGCGCAGAGCCCGCCCGCCGCCGAGCGAATGACCAGGAAACGGAACCAACACGCAGAGAGAGGAGGTGGCGCCGTGTTCGCCTACTACACCGCAGTGAGCGCCCTGCTCTTGGCATCGCTTGCCGTGCTGTGCCTATTGGCTCACGAGGACGACCGCGTCAACGCGTCTGGCAAGCGCATGTACTACATCACCTTCTCGCTCATCGCGCTGTCGCTTGCATCGGAGTGGGCGGGCGCCCTGCTCAGCAGCGACGCGGCCTATCCCACCTGGGCCCTGAGGCTGGTCAAGTGCCTCGACTACATCCTCACCCCCACGGCCGGCGGAGCCCTCGTCTGGCAGCTGAGCATGCGCGGGCGGCGCGCCCGGGCCATGGCGGCCATCCTCGCCGCGAACGCCGTCTTCCAGGTCATCTCCCTCTTCACCGGCTGGATGCTCGTGGTCGGCGAGGGCAACTCGTACGCGCACGGCCCGCTCTACTTCGTCTATATGATCGTCTACGTCGCGGTGTTCGCGCTCGCGGCGTCGCAGTTCGTTTCGTACGGGCGCGCGTTCCGAAAGCAGAACCGCACGTCGCTGTTCGCCACGCTGCTCGTGGTGGCCGCGGGGGTGCTCATGCAGGAGATCCTCGGCGGCGAGGTCAGGACCGCCTACGTGGCGCTCACCCTCGGAGCGGCGCTGCTGTTCATCCACTCCTCCGAGCTCGCCAGACAGAAGAGCGACGAGCGCATCTCCGAGCAGGAGGCGCTGCTCATGACCGACGCGCTCACGGGCCTTCTGAGCCGCCACGCGTACTCGGAGGCGCTGGACGCTTATGCCGACGGGCGGCTGCCGAGGGGCTTCGCGGCCTTCTCCGTCGACGTGAACGGCCTGAAGGACGCCAACGACGGGCTCGGCCACGCGGCGGGAGACGAGCTCATACGCGCCGCCGCCGGCTGCATCGAGCGGGTCTTCGGGGACGGCGGGCGCTGCTTCAGGACGGGCGGCGACGAGTTCGTCATGCTCGGGCGCGTGGAGGGCGCCTCCCAGGCCGCCGCGCTCATCCGCCTCCTCAAGCTGGAGGCGGGCCGGTGGCACGGTGGCCTCGCGAACGGCCTCAGCCTGTCCGCCGGCTACGCTCTTGCCGCCGACCACGACGGATGCACCTGCGAGGAATTGGTCAGGCAGTCCGACCTCGCGATGTACGACGACAAGGCCGCGTACTACCGCGAGTCCGG
>JAFUCC010000155.1 GCA_017459925.1 Eggerthellaceae bacterium | reverse complement strand
GGTACTCATTTTCGGAGAGCGTCCCAGTCCTCGGTACCCTTACTGAAAATGAGTACCAGGAACGTCCTGCTGCTCATTTCCCGCTGCTCATTTCGCACGTTGGACGATGTTTCGGCCTATGCCGGTAATGCGCGCAATCTGGTGAATGGGTAGACCAGCGTTCCTGAGAGTTGCGATGGAGTTGTCTCGCGACGTTTTATCGAGCGATGAAATGGAAACGACCGAATCTATTCCAAGCAGGCTCTTCGCAAATTCAATGGCGTCTTCATCGGAAATTGCCAGCCGGCGTGAAGGGCCCTTGGGTGAGTTTTCGCTGTTGTCATCGCTGCAATTCGACTCGTGAAAGGCGACAAAGCGCTCGAGGCCCCCAAAGACCTGCAAGACAAATTCGGTATGGGAGACGAATGGATTGCCGATGTACTCGCGGTAGCTGCTCCACTCGTATCGCATGTAGTTCTGCCCCGGTATGTCGTCTGGGTTTCTATGAATGTAAAGGACTGCGGTCATAAGCTGCTCATCGGTTGTAATGGGCACGCTATCGAACCTGTTCTGGAACAGGTGGCCCGTCCGATCGTGGCGACTGTTGAAGTATCGGGCGTAACTGGTCAGTAGCTTATGCATGAATTTGGCAACCAAATCGAGTTCAGCGCGGACCATTAGGTGCACGTGATTGCTCATGAGGCACCATGCGTAAAGCTCTACATCGCACTCGTTTAAGTACTCGCGCATCTTCTTGCCGAAGAAGCGCCTATCGCGGTCCTCTTCGAAAATGATCTGCTTCGCGACGCCGCGTGCCGTGATGTGATACAGATTCGATTCGCATTGTTCCCGGTATTTGTTCGCCATCGTTCACCTCTTCCACGAATGAGTACCAGGACGTTCCTGCTACTCATTTTCGGAAAGCGCCCCTGCCCTCGGTACCCCTACTGAAAATGAGTAGCAGGAACGTCCTGGTACTCATTCGCCAACCATTGGGTGGCGTCTTGGGGGGACAGGGCGGCTATGGGCGCGTGCTTCAGCAGGGTTTGATCGGATGCGACGAGCAAGTCTGCCTTCATGCGCATCGCGGCGGCGATGATGAGGTCGTCTTCGTAGTCATCGTGGATTCGCCGATGCTTCGTGGCGAGATGCGCATCCATGTAATCCGACCCCACGACTTCTGCGTTGTCGAGAATGTGCTCGACGACAGCCCATGCGGCCACGCGGGCCGCCGCCGCGGAACGCTCGGGGTCGACGCCGCCCAGCCGCCGATCGTCGAGCTTTATCCTGCGCTGGATCAGGTAATACACATCCTTGAGCGAATGCGAGGCAATGCCCAAACGCGCACCCGCCATCCTGCAGGCGACCAGGAATTCCGTGGGCCAGCCCCCACGGTCGCCGTATTCGATGTCGAGCCAAACGTTGGTGTCGATGAGAAGTGCCGGCTGTTTCATGATAGCCCCAGCCATTCCGCATGCTTCTCGTCGTATGCACCCTCTAACAGCATGTCCTGTTCTTCGAGCGTCAATGGTTGCAAGTTGCTGAAGTCGATGCCCAGCTCGGCGTAGCAATCGCGCACTGGCTGTTGAAACGCGTCGGCCCACGCCTCGGCTTCGGCGCGCTTACGCTTGTAGCCCTCGTTCCCCTGTCGCGATTCATCGGAATCGAGCAGCGATTCCATCAGCTCGGCGACGACCCGCCGATTCGTGCGGTTGCGATTGGCAAACCCCCAAAGGCGCCGAACCGCCTCAGTCGGCGTGATGCCGATTTCGGAAAACACCCCGTCCCCGCTCGCCTTGAGCGCGTCATCGATTCGGACGTTCATTTGCACAGAACCCATGCTGCCCCTTTCGTTGAGGGGCTTAGTATAGCATGATTTTCTTGTATAGCAACAATAATGAGTATCAGGACGTTCCTGCTACTCATTTTCGGAGAGCGCCCCAGCCCTCGGCACCCTTACTGAAAATGAGTAGCAGGAACGTCCTGATACTCATTCTGATACTCATTCACGGGACTCGTAGTATTTACGCTTGGCGTCGTACATTCTCCGGTCGGCTTCCTTCGCCATCTCAAGCACCGTCTCGTTGGGGTATTCCGCCCTCGTGACGTACCCGACGGAGACGGACAGCGTCTTGACGAGCTCGCCCTTCCAGCTGTCGAACGACTCCTGCAAATCCGCCTTCAGCGTCTCGAGCTGCTCGGGGTTCGCGAAGAACAGCGCAGCGAACTCGTCGCCGCCGATGCGGTACAACTTGCCGTACGGCTCGAAGCAGGCCTTCATGCACTGGGCAGCCCCGACGAGCAGCTCGTCGCCCGCCGCGTGCCCCAGCGTGTCGTTCGCGGCTTTCAGCCCGTTGACGTCGAGCGATGCGCACACGAAGCTCTCCTTCGGCGGCTCGTTGCGGAACTCCTCCAAGTCATCCTCGTACGCCCTTCGGTTGAGGCAGCCCGTCAGCCGGTCCACCATGGAGATGTGCAGCAGCTTCGCATTGGATTCGCGCAGCTTGAAATACAGGTGCGTGAACAACCCCACGAGCACCGAGATGAGCACGATCACGAGCGCAGCGAAGAACAGCCATGTGGATGAGACCCATCCGCTAGCCGGCGACACCGCCAGCTCCCATGTCAGGTTCCTAACGGGAAACTGAATTCGTATCGCCTGATCGCCCAAATCTCCTTGGGAATCCATGGGAACGGCCGCCCCGTCGTCGTCGATGTAGGACAGCGAATAATTCAGCCCCATGCTCGTCAGGTTGCCCATATTGAGGACTTTGATAAGGTTACCGAAGTCGATGGTCACCGAGACCAGTCCCCAGAGCTTCTGGCCGTCGCCTTCGCTTATGAGAACAGGGGCCCGGCCAGCCATCCCCATGCCGCCCTGGACCAGTTCGAACGGGTTGGTCAGCACGGTCTCGCCCTTGTCGTAGGCCTCTTTCGCCTCCGCGTTCCCGACGCGGCTCATATCGAGCAGGTCGAAGCCGACGAAGGACTCGTTGCCTTCCAGCGGATACACGTCCGAGACGACACCGCCCGGCGCGATTGCGAGGTTCTTCAGGGAAACGCCCGTCTCCTCGAAGACGGCTTTATACACATCCCCGGCGACGCCCCTGAAGAACGCTGGATCGCCGTCATGGTCTTGGACGAGCGCCTTGAGGGTGCTCGTCCGGGCCATGACGCAATCGATCGTCGTGGCTATGTGGTCGGCTTCGTTCTCGACGATGAAACCGTAGCGGTCCCTCTCCTGCTGGATGTTGTCGAACAGCAGGTAGGCATACGTCACGCTCAGGAGCACCAGGCTTATGATGACTGATGCGGCGACCGCTACCTTGTGCTTGGCGGTCGAAGTCGAAGACATGCGGATTCCTTTCCAGCAGAATGAGTAACAGGAATGAGTAACAGGACGTTCCTGGTACTCATTTTCAGTAGGGGTGCCGAGAGCCGGTGCGCTCTCCGAAAATGAGTACCAGGAACGTCCTGTTACTCATTCCTGTTCTGTTACTCATTCCCTATGCGGAATTGTCAACTTTACCACAGTCCCCCCGCCTTCGCGAGGCTCGATGCTCAACGTGCCGCCGCACATCATGTCGAGGCGCTGCCGGATGTTGGCCAGGGTGGTTTTCGGGTCGTCTGCGACGGCCGGATCGCAGCCGGCGCCGTCGTCCTCCACGACGACCACGCTGTCAGATTCCACCTTTTCGGTCCGCACCAGGATGTGCAAGGGGCCGGAGTCGGGATCCATGCCATGCTTCACGGCATTCTCGACAATGGGCTGCAGCGTTAACGGCGGCATGCGGAACAGGGTGTGCGGCGTGTCGAAGTCGACGACGAGGGCGTCTTCGAATTGGGCCTGCTCCACGGCGAGGTACGCATGAGTGTGTTCGAGCTCGTCGGTGAAGGGGATGGCGTTTTCGCTGGCGATGGCAGTGAAGTTCTTCCGCAGGTACGTGGTGAAGTCCTTGATGACGCGCTGGGCGGCTTTGGGATCTTGATCGCAAAGGTAGTAGACGCTCGTCAAGGTGTTGTAAATGAAATGGGGCCGCATCTGCAGCACCGCGATGCTGGCGCGCTGGCGCGCGATTTCGCGTTGGTGGCGAAGGAGCTGCTCGGCCGAGGCGTTCTCGATGATGCGGTACATCGAGAACGTGGAGATGGCCAGCCCGATGTCGACGAGCGCATAGGTAGGGCTGAACAGGTGAACGAAGACGGCAAGCGTGATGGGAAGCAGGCAAATCACGAAAGCGCGACCATGCCATTCAGGCAACCTATCCCACTTGCCGATCACGCCCGCAGCCATGATGAGCAGTATGGTGAGCACGGGCGCGACGGACAGAGGGTAAAGAGGGCCCAATTGCAGCTGGTTATCCGGCGTGACTGAATAAAAGACAGTGGTGAACTGGGAGATGATCACCATGATGAGGTACGTGGCCCACAGAGCGAACACGACGCGGAACAGGGAGCTTTTCCGCCAGTCCTCGCCACAACAATACAGCAGGTAGACCGCCAACATGGGAAACGGAACCGAGATGAGCAGCGAATCGAGGAAGAAGGCCAACTTCAGCAGAATGGTCATAGCGGGGTTGGCGATTACCGCAAGCTCGAGGAAGAAGACCGAGGTACAGGCAACGAGGTCGGCGAAAAAGATGATGAAGAAGCGCTTCTCCCAGCGGTCCAGGCTGGGCGAGACGACGGCGGAATAGAGTCCCAGCGCCGACAGCATGAATACGGCGCCGTTCACGAAAACGTAGATAACGTCCTGCCAGTTAATCATTCACCACGCCTCCCGAAAGCGGGTACCGCAAGCGCCCGAACTGCTCGCGGACGCCTTCGGGCGTGATGGGCTTGACCATGAAGCCGCTCGCCCCGGTATTCCACGCGTCGAGGGAGTACTCGGCGTACGCCGTCAGGAACACCACGTTCGTGCGGGGGTTGATGTCGAGGAGCGCGCGGCACAGGTCCAGCCCGCTCGTGTTGCCCATCTCGATGTCGAGGAAAGCCAGGTCGACCCTGTTCGCCTTCGCGTACTCGACCGCCTCTGACGGCCGCGTGAAGCCCACAACCGTGGCGCTTGGCATAACCTCCTCCAGGACGGGTAGGCCCCCCGTCAGGATGACCTTCCGATCGTCGACCATGATGACGTTGGGAGAACCGTCGCTCTCCGCCGCGGCGGAGAGCAGCACGCTCACGTTCACGCCGAGGCAGGAGGCGAGTCGCGCTATCATCGAGGCGTCGGGCAGACGGCTGCCGTTTTCCCACCGGGCGATGGTCGAGCGGGTGACGTACACCTGGTTTGCGAGGTCCCTCTGCGAGAGTCCCCTATCGGCCCGCAGGTTCCTCAGCGTTTCTGCGAAAAACGCGTTCATGGCTGCTCCTCCTCGTATATTGTTTATGCCACTTCTCGCGCAGTGGCCGCGCTCTTCCCAATCAGACGCGAATATGGGATAAAGGGCGTGTAATGGGCGGAGGGCGTCGAATCCTCCTTGGGGTCTGGCCTTTTGAGGAAGGATGGCGCCTCCGCACCGCAGCTGGACACGGATTCGGCAGGATGGCGCCAGGCGCTTTATCTC
>JAFUCC010000154.1 GCA_017459925.1 Eggerthellaceae bacterium | reverse complement strand
GCTCGGTGTCGTCGATGCGGTATTCCGAAGCGCTCATCTGCGACAAGCAGGGTATTTCGATTTGCGCATGGTCGTTCTTCTGGTGGCTCAAGCCGTCGAAGCAGAAATAACGGCGATAGTGGCACAGGCCGATGTAGTCGGCATCGAGGTTCTTCCACGCCCAATACTGGGCCGTCATCTCGGAAAACGAGTAATTCCAATCGGAGATGTTCTCGCCTTGGTCGTCGGGCTGCATGCCATCGATGGGGGCAGCCTTGCCTGCGCCGAGCTGAACGGGAAGGTACACCTCCGACGCGGGGCACGATATGGGCTTATGGCAGGAGACGGCGATTTTCACGGTGGGAGAGCCTGACATGCCATGCCCCCTATCGAAAGCTGGCGGGAAGCGCGAAGCGGTCGCGATGCTGTTCGTAATACTCCATCATGGCCGCGGTCTGGCCGCCGTACCCCAGGTGGCCGACTAGGGCGTTTTCGCAGATGATGATGGCCTTGCCGTAGTATCCGGCGTAGATGCTGATGTGCTCCTCGTCGTCGCCGAGGCCGTATTTGCTGCCATAGAACGTGACGGGGAATCCGCCGAACTGCACCCAATTGTCGCGCGAGAACAATATGGCGCCGATGCTGAAGCGCATCGGGCAGACCGAATACGAGGGCGGCTCCTGGGCGAACCGTGCGGCCAGCGCGTCGATGTCGCGCAGCACGGGCTCGGTTTCACCCCACATGTACCTTGACACATCGGGGTTCTGCGAGATGTTCAGGTCGGCGCGCACGCCCTCGGTGTACTTCATGTCGGTCATGCCGGTTGCCCGGAACGCATCGAGCAGCCCCAGCTTCTCGAGGATGCGCAGGTGTGTAAACCCGTTCACGTTGATGAGCGGCGCGACGAACGCCGGGTTGTACAGGCTGTTGTCCTCGACTTCGTGCCAGGTTTCGAGCATTTTCTCGAAGACGCCCTCGGTCAGGAAGATGTCTTCGTCGAGCTTGTAAATCCATTCCGCATTCGGATGCAGCCTGATGGCGAGGTTTTGGATATGCGAGAGGTGGTTGATCTCGGTCGAGAGGTACGACCAGTCGTTCTTGCGGGCGATTTCGCGCAAGTCGTCGTTGACGAGGCCGCTCGTCATGACGCAGACGTCCATGTCGGCTGGGGCGAACGCGGCGAGCCGGCCGAAGACGTCTTCCCAGAGGGGCTCCTTGTAACCCGCCAAGATGATGCAGAGCTTGCTGTGGTTCTTCTGCCTGTTCACGAACGAGAACTGAGATTTCAGGATCTTCTGCTCGCGGATGGGCTCGACGATTTGACGGCGCCCTTTAAGCAGCACGCGGCCTGCGGGCGT
Source organism: Eggerthellaceae bacterium (assembly GCA_017459925.1). Classification (GTDB taxonomy): domain Bacteria; phylum Actinomycetota; class Coriobacteriia; order Coriobacteriales; family Eggerthellaceae; genus UBA9715. The sequence continues at coordinate 4,186 of JAFUCC010000154.1, read as the reverse complement.
GCCCTTTACCATGTCGATGGCGGTCTGCTTTATTCCCATGGTGTTCCTCTCGCTCGTGCGCGTCGTGCGCGTGCCGATGGCGGCATGTGCGTTCACGCGGCGTGTTTACAGCTGGCGGTACGCTTCGCAGACGTCTTTCACGTCGCCGATCATGCGCATGTGGCCCTTTTCGATCCACACGGCCTTCTCGCAGACGCGCTCGACCTGCCCGATGCTATGCGATACGAACAGCAGCGTCGTGCCGTGTTCGTCGACGAGCTCGCGAATGCGCGCCTCGCATTTTTCCTGGAACCTGAAGTCGCCGACCGCGAGCGCCTCGTCCACGACGAGGATGTCGGGGATGGTGGCGGTGGCCACGGCGAACGCCACGCGCGCGATCATGCCCGACGAGTAGTTCTTCATGGGCATGTCCAGGAAGTCGCGCACTTCGGCGAATTCCACGATGTCGTCGAACCGCTCGTTGATGAACGCCTTGCTGTAGCCGAGCAGCGCCCCGTTCAGGTAAATGTTCTCGCGTGCGGTCAGCTCGAAGTCGAAGCCGGCGCCCAGCTCGATGAGCGGGGCGATGGTGCCGCCGATTGCGACGCGCCCTTTCGAGGGCTCGAGCACGCCGGCGATGATCTTCAGCAGCGTCGACTTCCCCGAGCCGTTCGTGCCGACGATTCCGTAGCGCGCGCCGCGCTCGACGACGAAATCGATGTCTTCCAGCGCGTTGAACGCCTTGAAGAACAGCTTTCCCTTCACAAGCGCGAGGAAGTACTCCTTCAAGTTGTTCAACTGCTCGGAGGCGATGTTGAACGTCATGGTGACGTGGTTTATGACGACAATCGGCTCGTTCATTACCAACCTAAATGTACAGGATGAACTTGTTTTCGGTCTTGCGGAACACGAGGAAGCCCACGGCGAGCGTGATAACCGCCATGCCCAGGCAGATGAGGATTTCGCTGAAGCCGGGGAACGTGTCCCACATGAGGATGTCGCGGAAGAAGAAGACGTAATGGTACATCGGGTTGAACTGCTCGATGAGCTGCATCCAGTCGGGCAGCAGGTCGAAGGGGTAGAACAAGGGCGTTGCGTAGGTCCATGCCGTGATGAGGACGCTCCACAAGTGGCGGACGTCGCGGAAGAACACGGTGAGCGCCGAGATGAGCAAGCCCAGCCCCACGCTGAACGCTGCGACGCACACGATGATGAACGGAAGGCCCCAGATGGCGTGCACCGACGGCACGACTTGGAAGAAGATCATGACCGCTGCCGCTGCGACGAGCGAGATGACGAAGTTCACCAGCTCGAAGCACACTTTCTCGAGCGGGAACACCATCTTCTCGATGCGGATCTTCTTGATGAGCGCCTGCGAATCGATGATCGACGTGAGCGCGGCCGTGGTGCCGCGGTTCATGAAGTCGAACATGATGGTGCCCAAAATGAGGTACACCGGGAACTTCTCGATTTGGAAGCGGAACATGTACGAGAACACGGCCGCCATGACGATCATCATGAGCAGGGGGTTCAGCACGCTCCAGAGAATGCCGAGCACGCTGCGGCGGTATTTGATCTTGAAGTCCTTCGAGACGAGCGATTCCAACACGAACAGGTTGTGCTTGAACGCATTGCCGCTCTTGCGCTTCGCGAGGGTCTCGTACGCCGCGTCTGTGTCGACCTGCGATACGATTTGCGATTCTGCTGGCAATTCGTCCGGCGTCTCGACCGTTGTAGTAACTGTGTCCATGCGGCACATTATACCGATGGGTAGCATCGGGGTGCACTGCCCAAACACTTATTCCATGGAATGGAAACGCATGCTGGTTCCGAATAGGGCGTTTGCTAGAATGAGGGCAGACCGTTCGGGCTTTTCAGGAGGCTCCTTGCAAGACAAAATCGCCATAGTGGTTGTCACGTATAAACGGCAGCAGCTGCTCGCGGAGCTTCTCGGCTCGTACCTTACGCTGACGGTCGCCCCGTGGCGCGTCGTCATAGTCGACAACGAGAACTCGCCTGCGACCGAGCGCCTGGTTGCGGCTGCGGCGGCCGAGGTGGCTGCGGGCAATACGCGCGTGCCGTGGCCCGATGGCGCCGACACGTTCGTGTACGCTCCGCAGGTGCGCAACACGGGCGGTTCGGGCGGCTTCTCGGCGGGCGTGCGCATCGCGTACGATTTGGGCGCCGACTGGTTCTGGCTTATGGACGACGACGTGGAGGCCGTTCCGCGCGCCCTCGAGCACCTTGCGAAGTGGATGCCCGGTCACGGCGTGGTTCAGGGCAGCCGCCTCGACTACGACGGCGGCCCGTTCTACTGGCAATACCGCTTCATCGCGCCCCTGGCCATTTACAACCCCGTGGCCACGGCGAAGTTCGATGAAAGCGGCTGCAAGGAAACCAACACGGCATGCTTCGAAGGCGGCTTGTTCTCGCGGGCGGTCGTCGACGAAATCGGCTTTCCCGATGACCGCTTCTTCATTTACTGGGACGACTGCATTTACGGCTACCTGGCCAGCCATGTCGCCGATTCCGTCGTGGTGTCCGACGTCATCCTGAAGCGCTCGCGCGAGGTGCGCAATTGGGAGGTCACGGGCGTGCGGCAGCTGAACTCGTCGTCAGACATGACGCGGTTCTACATCATGCGAAACCGTGGCTACATGGCGCGCTACCTGCAGCTTCACGGCGATTACAATCCCGTGCTGTACAGTGCGGGCACGGTGCTCAGCTTCGCGAAGGAGTTCATCCGCCTGGCGGCAGTCGACCGCGATTCGCTCGCGAGCGGTTCCGCGCGCCTGGTCGCGGGGTGGAAAGAATCGCGCGAGCTTCTGCACGATCCCACGTGGAAGCCCATGCCAAAGCCTGCCGAGCGCGGGCTTTCCATCGATCATCCGGGCGAGCATGGCGAGCCAGTCGTGTCCGTCATCGTGCCGATTTACAACGTCGAGCGGTACCTCGACCAAGCGCTCGCCAGCGTCGAGAACCAGACGTTGCGCACCATCGAGATCATCTGCGTGAACGACGGCTCGACCGACGGTTCGGCCGACATCATCCGCGCGCATGCCGCCGGCGACCCGCGGATTCGCGTCATAGACAAGCCGAATGGCGGTTACGGTTCTGCCATGAACCGCGGGCTTTCCGAGGCTCGTGGCACGTGGATGGCCATTCTCGAGCCCGACGATTGGTACGACGCGGACATGCTCAGGGGCATGGTCGAATATGCGGCGCAGTTCAGCGAGCCCGTCGATATCGTGCGCACGCCCTATTGGTGCGTTTGGCAGGGGGCCGACGGGGAAGAGCGGCGCGTCGCATGCAGCTACAAGGGCCTGGTGAAACCCGCTTCGCAGCCTTTCAAGGCCTGCGGGCGCGCAGGTGCCGAGCTGCTGGCGCACCATCCTTCCATCTGGTCGGCGCTGTACCGCCGCGCGTTCTTGGAAGAGCGCGGAATACGCTTCCCCGAAATTCCCGGCGCTGGCTGGGCCGACAATCCGTTCCTCGTCGAGACGCACTGCCAGGCGCAAAACATCGTGTACCTCGATAGGGCGTATTACAACTACCGCGAGGAAACGCCCGAGAAGGTGGCGGAAAGCGCGCGCCGCAACCCCATGATGCTCGTCGAGCGCTGGCATGACATGCAAGACATCCTCGACCGTCTCGGCGTTGACGACGAGTATGTGAAGCGCGCCCAGGTGAAGCGTGCGTTCACGTACATCGGGGGCCTAGCGGGAGCGGAGAGCCTTGAGGAACCCGACGTGCGCGAGGCCGTTAAGCGCGTGTTCAACCGCCTCGACGACGACCTCGTGTTTTCCAGCGAATGGGTGTCTCCCGATTGGAAACAACGTTATGCCGAGCTGAAGGGCGTCGACATGCCGCGTGTTTCCAGCGTGCCGTATGCCGCAAACCTCGTGAAAACGGGCCTGCACAAGCTGCGCACGTCCGGAATCGGCTATACGGCTTCTCGCGTGAAAGGCCATTTCCGCAAGTAAACGGCGGCGGGCTGAACGTCACCCCCGGGGCACCGGCAATTTGAACGTCACCCCTGGGGTAATGTTCAAATTTCAGGAACACTTCTGTACAAAGGTAGAGTTCCAGCAAATTTGAACATTACCCCAGGGGTGACGTTCAAATTGCCGGTGCCCGGGGGTGACGTTCAGCCCGCCGCCGTTTACTTGCGGAAATGGCCTTTCACGCGAGAAGCCGTATAGCCGAT
>JAFUCC010000153.1 GCA_017459925.1 Eggerthellaceae bacterium | reverse complement strand
TGAAACTTGAAACCTGCACCATGTGCTCCAGCAGCGCCTGCGCTGCCAGTTCTGCGTCGTCGGGCTCCGGTGTGAGCGGTGCGGGGGCGATGCCCTCTATGCGCAGCGGCTGGGGCTCAGGCTTCTGCTCCTGTGCCCCGCCCTCGCGCTTGCGACTATGGAAGAAATGAAAGATACTCATATAGATTGTCGGTGTTTGTGATGGTTATGCTCCCTCGCCTGCTATAGTCTCGACGGTGCCCGTATTGCTCCGGTCGAGGGTCGAGAACGTCTGCTGCTTGATGTGGAACTCGCCGTGCTCCGACCAGTTGTTGAAGCGGGCGACGGTGTTCAGGAAGTTCAGGTAGAGCCGCTGCTTGGGGTTGAGTTGCTGCTGCTTCATCAGGCGTATCTCGCGCAGGGCGGTGCCGCCGTTCGAGGCCGAGACCATCGGCACACCGACGTCGCGGGGATCCACCTGCAGGGCGAGGAAGATGGGGTTGGTCGATAGTTCCAGTTCCTCCTTGCCGGCCTTCACGGTGTCGGCCTTGGTCTGCGCTACGTCCACTATCTCGATGTTGTGGTTCACCTTGTCGCCCTGCCCTGCCCACATGAACTGGCGCATCATCTTGCCGTTGTTCTCGCGCTGCTGCAGGAACTGCTCCACGTTCTCGTCCAGTTCGTCGAGGAAAGCCTGCTTCTTGTCGGGGTCGCCCTCTATGCCCATGTCGGCATAGCACATCTGGAGGTAGTCCAGTGACACGTACAGGATTTTTCCGAACGACGTGGCGTTGTCGCGCTGCTTGTACTTGTCGTAGAGGATGGTGGCGGCGAAGTCGAAAGCCTTCGAGGTGAAGACGCTCCACCAGTGCGGCTGCGGATAATATGGTTTGTTGCCGCTGGGGTAGTAGGTGGGACAGACGACCCACGTGGGGCGGTCCTTGATGCGAGTGCGCTGATTCGACTCCACGATGTAGCGCAGGTCTGAGAGCAGGTGCTGCGGCATGGCGGCGGAGTAGAGCGTGAACGAGCGGTCCTGCGTGGCGGTGGCGGTCTGTGTGCCCATGGCTCCCTTCGTGCGCAGCGAGTCGCTGAAATAAACGTGGTTGATGTGGCGGTACTCATTCATCCGCTCCAGACGGCACGAATGGGCGGGCAGCACGCCGACCTGCACGATGCCGGGGTTCCATGCTCCGCGACGGCCGCGCTCCATGCCGACCGTCGGGTAGTAGATGTCGAGGTAGGGGTCGTCCTGCTCGCAGGTTATCAGGTGCATGTCGAGGTTGTTCTCCTCCATGAACTTGCGGGCGCTGACGATGTGGACGGGGGCGGCGGTGGCCTCCGGGTCGTCGCCGTCGTAGCCGTACCAGGTGTGCTCCCAGTCCTCCAGCAGGTCGCGGGCACGCTGCAGTTCTTTGCTCGGCTTGGCCTGTATCTCAGCGGCAAGACCGTTGAGAACGCTGACGGCGGGGTTGCCGCTGTTGTCGCTTTCGGTTTGGACTTCGTTGATACCCTCCTCCGCCTCCAGTTCCTCCACGTAAGCCCGCAGGATTTCGCCTGCCAACTTGAACTCGATGAGCGAGCCGTCGGGGAAGCGGTACATGTAGCGCACGCCCAGGCCGGTGGTCAGGTCGGAGATATATCTTAAAGGTGCAGCGGTGTAGGGTGATGACATCGCCAGCGGAGGTATGACGCTCGGGATGTTGTCGCCTGCGCCCCACTTCACGTAGCCCAGACCCAGCGGATTGCCGTCCTTGTCGCTGACCTGCTCCACGGTGTCCGTGCGCCCGTCGAAGGCCCACGCCACCTTACTGAGCGGTCCGTTCGACCACGCGCCGCAACCCATCGAGGCGGCCATGTCGCTGGCCCCGGCGTTGGCGGCATCGCCGATAGCCAGACTGATATCCCTGACCCTGCCCGGCTTCAGCATGTCGAGCGCAACATACCGGCGCTCCGACAGTTCGCGGTGCAACTGGCGGAAGTCGCTCTCGGTCTTGGGGCGATGCACCACGGGGCTTGCAGAGCCTTGCTTGGATTTATTCTTCTTTGCCATAATCGTCCGTTTTTGTGTTGGTGTTGATGGTCGCAAGATAACGTGTACCAGCTGTAATTTCAAGGGCAGAGCACCCGCCCTACCCTACTTCAGCAGGCCCAGGCCGGAGTAGCGTCCTCTCAGCCCTCCGCCAATCTTCGTCTTGCTCTCGGCACATTCTCGTATGCCCAGCACCAGGTCGTCGAAGGCGTCGGTGATTGTTGTTCGCGCTCGCTTATCCCCGCCTATTCCGTCTTCCGAGGCCAGTTTCTCTGTGCCCTTGAACTTCTTGAACGTGCCGGGCACGACGGCGGTGTTCTCGATGGCAGCCCGCAGATAGACGCAGCGGCCAGCCTCGCGGTTGATGTAGATGGCGGGCGACTCGGTGCCGGCGAAGCAGTCGTTGATGTACTGGTACTTCCGTTCGTGGCGCCACGACGTGAACTCCGCCCGCGTCACCTTGAAGCCGTAATTGGTCAGTTCGTCGGCCACCACGATGTCGAAGCGGCTCTGCTCCGACTCCTCCAGGGCGTAGGCCTTGTTGGCTCCCT
>JAFUCC010000152.1 GCA_017459925.1 Eggerthellaceae bacterium | reverse complement strand
ACTCGCCCGGCTTGGCGAGCGCCCCCGCGATTGCGGTCGACCTTGCGGACAAGGTCGCTGGCTCGCTGGGCGCTGGCCCCAACCCGAGCTTCGATTCGGTGCGCCATCCCGCGCCGCTGCTGTTCATGATGGATGATGACGCAACGGCGGCGCTCATTGCGGAAAACCCCGCATACGGGCACGAGATCTGCCATTGCTGCCATGTCTCGGAAGGCGAGCTCGTCGATGCGCTGCACAGGGATTTGCCCGTGCTCTCGCTTGACGCCCTCAAGTGGCGCACCGGGGCCATGATGGGGCCGTGCCAGGGGGGACGATGCACGGCCAAGATCCTCGCGCTGATGATGCGCGAGCTGGGAGTCGATGCTGCGGATGTCGACAAGCGCCTGCAGGGCTCCAAGATGCTGGCGCGTTCAAACGGGCCTGCGAGCGCCTCCATCGATGCGTTCATCGCCGCTGACGAGCCAGAACCCGAATGCTTCGAGCGCAGCCGTGCCTCGTACGAGATTCCCGGCTCGCGTCCCGCTGGCGTGTATTCGGCGCGGTGCGCACTCGACCTGCTCGAGATGTCGGGCTACGCGCCGGGCTGCGAGGCGTTCGTGTATGGCATGGGCGATACGGCGCTCGCATGCGCATGTACCTTGGCGGACGCGGGCGTGCACGTAACGGCGGTTGCCGATGTGGAAGGCACGCCGATGGGCTCAGACGCCTTGTTGCAGGAATGCGAGTCGCGCGGTATTGCGCTCATGAAGGGATGCGAAGTCATTCATATCGCCGGTGCCAACCGTCTTGAAAGCATCACTGTGCGCCATCGGGGCGTAAATCAGCAGATTCCCTGCGACCTTTTGGTCGTCTCGAAAGATCGTCGACAAAAGCAATGACAAGCTCAGCTAATTTAGGCTTATGGGATGAGCACCAGGACAGATGATGCCGTGATTGCGTAGCATATGCAGAGGCGCAAGGCTCGCGACAAGGAGGTAGCTCGAGTACGATGGCCTATTGTGGTGGTGGTCTGTGCTTTCCAGCCTAGAAACATACGACGCGATCTATGCCCTCGCCGCCGAGGGCGAGTTGCAGGCGGCGCTTTTCGGCGATTGCCAGACGCTCGCACGGGAGGCGTTCCGCCGCAGCAGCCTGGCCGGAGGCGCCTTCCCCATAGTGTGGTTCGAGCTGCCGCTTTTCGGCAACCCCCGATTCGACCTGCACGTCGCACACGGGCGCGGCACAATCGAGGGGAACCCGACCTTCGCCACCGGCGCCGGCAACGGCTACGACGAGCTACTCGCCTGGTACAGCCGCGAGGAGAGGGGCGGCCGCGGCCTGGCTTTCTCCTATGATGTGAGCGACGGGCGCATAGACGACCCGTCCATAATCGTGAACGTGAACGGCGAGCCGCTCGACGACATGGCGCACTTCTTCGAGCTGATCGCCGATGCGACAGCTGCCCGTGCATACCAGGGTTTTGCCGACTGCCTGCCCCAAGGGTGGCGCGTGTGGTACGCGGGGGTGTGCCCGGGAAGGCCCGGTTCCCCCGTGCGCGTGGACTGCTTCGTGGATGAAGACCTGAAAGGCGCGTATGTGCGTGACATCGCATTGTTTGAGCGCGACTTGCGTAGCGTCGGGTTCAGCGCCCTGGGGCCCACCCTGCGCGACCTCGCCAGGCCCGTCCTGGAGTCCCCGTTCGGTTTGGAATTGCAGTTCGACGTGTCGCGCGACGGCGCGACAGGGGCCACTCTGGGCTTGTCGGCGGGTTTTTCCCTCATGTCGCCCGCACGCGCCCGGTTGCTCTTCGGGCAGGGCGGGGCTGCGGCCCGCCTTTTCGGGCGGGTCGAACAGATGGGCTTGGCCGACGGGCGCTGGCGGCGACTCCCGGACGCTTGTTTCGCGACCGGGGTTCCCCTGGAGGAGGGACTGGCCTCGCTCTACTGCGTGCCTGCCTTCTTGAAGCTGCGTATGCGCGACGGCGTCCCACTCGACGCCAAGGCCTACCTACAGGCTGGCGCAAGTGTTGCGCGATGAGTACCAGGACGTTCCTGATACTCATTTTCAGCGGGGATGCCGAGGGCTCCGGGCGCTCTACGAAAATGAGTATCAGGAACGTCCTGGTACTCATCTATAGTATGTTGGAACACGGCGCAAAAGGCATGTCGAGACGATGCGAGGGGGCGGTTCGGACTGCATGAGGGGCGCACCCGATCAGATGATGGCGTTCGAAGCCATGTACCAGATAGCGGCCGCAGAAGGCCGTGGCGAGGCGTTGTTCGGCGACAGCATCGGGATTGCGCGTTCGGCCTACGAGCGAACGCTCATCGGCAACGGCTACCCGAGCGCTTACCTGGAGTTTCCCCTCATCGGAAAGCCCTGCTTCGACATCCTCTCCGTGCATGCGCGCGCTGACATTCACGTTGGCGACCGCTTCGCCCGGGGCGCGGGCTTCGGGCGCCAGGCGATGTTCGACTGGTTCGCGGGCGTGGCCGGTCAGGGCGACGTGAGCTGCGGCCTGGAGCTCGACACGTCCTCGGGCGAAGCCGAGCAGGCCGGCGTCTACCTGCAGTTCCACGATCGCCGCGAGCTCATCGCGCCGTTCCTCGACTCCGTCGGCGAGGCCGCCCGGCTTCCCGGCTACCTGGACACGCTCGCGCGGATGCCGCAAGGTTGGCCGCCCGCCTACGTGGGCCTGTTCCCCGGGCGGTCCGGCGCGCCGCTGCGCATTGGCGGCTACCTCGGGGCCGATGCGAAGGAGGCCTGTGCGGCAGACCCGGCGCGCCTGGGCGATCAGTTCAGGCAAATCGGCTTTGCGGCCTACGACAACGCGATGCTCGAGCGCTGCTCGCAGTTCATGGCGCTCGCGCCCGCAGTCGACTTCCAGTTCGACATCATGGCCGACGGACGGCTCGGCGATACGTTCGGGCTGTCGCTGTCGTTCAACGAGGCCAAGCCGCGGCAGGCCCGCACATGCATGGAGGGCGGTTACGGCGCGCGGATCTGCGGGGAGCTGCAAAGGTGGGGCCTGGCCGACGACCGCTGGAAGCTCATCGCGGGCGCCGCGTTCGCGCGCCACGTCGGCTTCGAGCGGGAGGACGGCTCGGAGGGCCGCTTCGCCCTGTGCGTCCTGTTCAACTACGCGAAGGTGAAGTTCTCCGCTTGCGAGGCGCAGCCCGCGAAGTTCTACCTCATCCTGCGCGCAGGCGAGGTCTAGACCGCTTGGAAATACACGATGCGCTCTACCTGCTGGCTGCAGGCGATGAATCAAGCAGCTCCATCACGGCTTCTTGGGCTGCGGTCAGCCTGCCCAGATAGAACGCGACGAACTCCTCGCTCGAGGCGTTTCCCATCACGACGTCCTTGATCATCTGCGAAATCTCCAGGCGGCTTTCGTGCAGACGGTCAAGCAGAGCGAGCAGCGTTGCGCTCGAGTAGCCCGCCTTGTGCAACGTATCGCAGGCGAGAAGGCGGGAAGTATGGCCATTGCCGTCGACGAACGGGTGCGCGAAAAACATCGGGAACGACGCGCCGAACGCCACGAGTTCGGGTGGAAGGCCGGAATCGCACACGAACGACACGGTCGATTCCACGATAGGCCCGATGTCGCGCGGATCGGCCGTGGCGCATTCCGGCCTCAGCGGCTGAACGCCGAAGAGCCATGTCATTCTACCCCCGGTGAAGGGGACGGGGTCGTCCGCCGTGCGCCAGCGGGGCTCATCAATGACGTTTCGAACGAGCGGCTCGCGGCGTGTGGCGATGTCCCAGAGCTCGAGCAGGTCGTCCGGGGCGCCCAGCTGCCATAGCCCGCGCGAAAGGTGAAGGCAGAGTCGCGCGCGCTCGCGCAAGTGCTTGCGTTCGGTCCCGCCGTCCAGGGGCCCGCGCGCTTCGACGGCCTGCTCGCAAAGCTCCTCGAGGGGCAGCCGCATGTCCAGCCGGGGATCGCACGCGTCGGCTGCGTTCCCCACAATCAAGCGACGCACGACGTATGCACGCCGTGCGTCATCTTGCCCGAGCCGAAGCTGGAGCTCGCGCTCGGACTTCCTCGCGAGGTCCACCAGCTCGCCGAGTTCAGGGGTCAGGGCGGGTGTCCTCCAGGCAGTGTCCGTTATGCGCATCTTCTAGACGGAAGTAATGTGATCGGGGCAAGCGGGGGTATCCCACGCGCCGCCGGCCACCTCCTCCAGCTGGTCGTCGGTTAGCTCGACGCCCTCTTCTTTCGCCAGCGAGACGAGGTCCTCGGGCGTCTTGCACGCGCGCGCCTTGGCCTTCTGCTCTTCCGTCAGATCGTCGAAACCCATCGCATAGCCTCCTTTCCACTCTGCGTTTTGCGTTCCTGTATTGAATGAGTACCAGGACGTTCCTGATACTCATTT
>JAFUCC010000151.1 GCA_017459925.1 Eggerthellaceae bacterium | reverse complement strand
TGTTACATGTGAGGAGACGGTTTTGGAAAAGGTCAAGATCGAAAAAGGGTCGGTGCAGGAGACGCTCATCATCCCGCTGTACGGACGCAAGCTCTGCGCAGAGGTGTTCCCGAACCTGTACACCGACGAGACCGCGGCGGAAATCTGCGCGCGGCTCGACTACGACTTCTCGGAGCTTGACAGGCAATCTGAAAGCACGCTGTGGCGCTTCGGCGCGCTCGAAGCCGCCATGCGGCAACTCGACATGCAGTGGGAAATTCGCGACTACCTGGCCGCGCACCCACGGGCGGCCGTCGTGAACATGGGCTGTGGCCTTGACCAGACCGGCCGCGCCTGCGATAACGGCGAGTGCCTCATCTACAACGTCGACATGCCCGACATCATCGCGGCGCGCGAAGAGCTGAGCCCGGCTGGCGAGCGCGAGCGCAACATCGCCTCCGACCTGAACGACTTCTCCTGGATGGACGAGGTGGATGGCTCGGTCGGAGCGGTCTTCTTCGCAGCCGGCGTCTTCCACTACTTCACGGAAGCCCAGGTACGCGCGATTGCATCCGAGTTGGCGCGACGTTTCCCGGGCAGCCGCCTGGTGTTCGACACCATCGGCAAGCTCGGCAGGCGCCTGATGCGGAAAACGTTCCAGGGCTTCGGCATGGAAAACTACGACGAGTGCCTGATCGTGGAGGACGCGTCTGCGCTGCGCAGCTGGGTGCCGGGCGCCGACGTGTCGAGCAAGGGGTACATGCTCGGCTACTTCGACATGGACGACCCCAACGTCACCGGTTTGCATCGGTTCCTCGCCCGGCGCTGCGACAACATGGTGAAGATGCAAGTCAACCGGTTCGACTTTCCCGCGTAAAGACGACGAGGAACAGCGCTTGCCAGAAGGGGATGCCCCTTTGGGCTCGCGCTGTGCTAGACATGCGCTACTATATTCCCAAAGGAAGAAAGCGAGGGTGACGCATGGAAAAACGCGAGGAGATTCGGGAACACTATGCCGAGGTTGCAAGCGCGGTTGCGCAGGAGGCGGCGGCGCCGGCCGAAGGTGCATGCTGCTCGTGCTGCGGCGGCGACGAGTCGCGGCTGTATCCGGAAGATGTGAAGAACGGCTTGCCCGTCGCGGCGTTGAAGGCATCGCGAGGCTGCGGAAATCCGCTCGGCGAGGTTCAGCTTCAACCTGGCATGACGGTGCTCGACTTGGGCAGCGGCGGCGGCATCGACTGCCTGATCGCCGCAGCCGAGGTGGGGCCGGAAGGCTGCGTGTACGGCCTCGACATGACCGATGAAATGCTCGCGCTCGCCAATGACAACAAGCGCGTGGCCGGCGCCGACAACGTCGAGTTCGTGAAGGGCTTCATCGAGGATATCCCGCTGCCCGATGGCTTGGCCGACGTCATCACATCGAATTGCGTCATCAACCTGAGCGAGGACAAGCCGCGCGTGCTGCGCGAGGCGTACCGCGTGTTGAAGTCGGGCGGCCGTTTCGTCGTGGCGGACATGATCACCTTGAAGCCCGAGTTCGAAGCCGAGGCCGGCATCGAGGTGGCGCGCTTGCTCGGCTGCCGCGCCGGCGTGCTGTTGGAGGCGTCGTACGAGGCCATGATGCGCGAGGCGGGGTTCGCCGACGTGAGCATCCGCACGTTCGACGTGTCGAGCGCCGAGCATATGCGCGAGCGCGCCGTGCGCAAAGGCTATGCCGATACGCTTGCCGCATATTCCGACGAGCAGCTCGAAGGCGCGTTCGCGTCCGTCTTCGTCGAAGGCGTGAAGCAGGCGTAACGTTGACGAATCAATCACCTCGGAGGAAATTGATTATCGCGATAATCAATTTCCTCCGAGGTGATTGATTGCGAGATTCATTCGAAGGCGGTTTGGAAGTGGGAGACGTGTTCGCGGCATACCTGCGCGGCAACGCGGAGTTGCGCGCTGCCATCGGCGCGCCCGAAGGAGCGGTGCTCGAACCGCACTACCTCGGCGCTGGCGAGCACAACCGCAACTTCTGGTTCGTCGAGCCTGCAAGCGGCAGGAAGTACGTGCTGCGTGTGAACGTCATCTCGCAGCCGTTTCACGATGACCAGGTCTCGTACGAGTTTGCGGCGCTGAAGGCGCTCGCCCCCAGCGGTTGCACGCCCGAGCCCATATACCTCGACAGCCCGTCTGCCACGTTCGAGAAAGGCGCGATGGTCATCGGCTTTTGTGAAGGCGACGAGCTGAACCTCGACGCCTTGCGTCCTGGCGATTTGCATTGCGTTGCGCAGCTTATGGCCGATGTGCACGCGGTTCCCGTTTCCGGCGATTGCACGCTTTTCCGGCCAGCCGATCCGCTGCGCGCCTTGTACGACGAATGCATCGAGCGGTTCGAGACGTACTATTCGTCGGCGTACGAGGATGCGCGCCTCACGAAATGGGCGCGCTGGTTCATCGACGCCGCGAAGCCGATGCTCGATGCGCCGGCAAACCCGGATGATTGCGCGCACATCATCAACACCGAGCCGCTGCCTTCCCATTTCCTCATTGCCGAAGCTGCGCAAGCGGGGAAGGGCCATGGGCAAATCAGCGCGGCCCCTGGGTTTTACATCGACTGGGAACGCGCCATCGTCGGCGAACCTGCGCAGGACGTCGCGTACTTCACGGCACCGACGACCACGTTCTGGGACGGCGAGCACATCATGACGGCTGCCGAGGAAAACGCGTTCGTGGAAGATTACTGGCGCGCCGTCGACGGCCGCTTCGAACGGGGAAACTTCGATAAACGGTACCGCGCCTATCGCGCCATGACCGCACTGCGCAGCGTCACCTGGTGCTGCCGCGCGCTCATCCAATATGGCAAGGATTCGCAGGCGCATCAGACCAGCAAGACCGCTGCCAAGCTTCCCATCTACCTGTCAGACGACTTCATGCACCTCGTCGCCGAGCAGTGCTTCGCGTAGGATTAGTACCAGGACGTTCCTGATACTCATTTACGGAAAATGAGTATCAGGAACGTCCTGGTACTCATCCTAGCGGCTCGGTGCAGGCCAGGCGCAATTGCTCGCGGCGAGCATCGTCGATGCCGAGCTGGTTGCGCACGAAGTCGTTCATGCTGCCGTATGCGTCGTCGACGGCCTCGTAGAAGGCGGTGAGGTTCTCGGGGCGCGCGCGATGCGCTTCGGTAAGCTCGCGGGCGCGCTGCTCGTCCCCTTCGGCGAACTTCAGGAAGCGCTGGAACGTGCGCTCGTAGTTCTTGTCGCGGTCGACGTTGGTAATCAGGTAATCTTCCAAAATGGCCTCGCGGCTTGCGCCGAGCAC
>JAFUCC010000150.1 GCA_017459925.1 Eggerthellaceae bacterium | reverse complement strand
GCGCCAGCCCGGGTGTTCCAAAAATTTGGAACACCCGGGCTGGCGCTCCGTTCCACCAGGGAGTATCCCCATTGGGCTACGCGTTAGCCAAGTTTCACTTGTAGCCATAGAAGCGCATCTTTGGGCGTCATGCACAACACGGGAGCGTGCTTGGCCAGCTTCCTGTCGTTGGTCACGAGCGCGTCGGCCTTCATACGCTCGCATGCAGCGATGACCAAGTTGTCTTCGTAGTAGTCGTGAAGGTTACGGTACTTCAAGGCAAGATAAGCATCCATGTAGTCAGACCCGACGATCTCGACTTGGTCGATGAGCGAAGTCAGCGCTCCCCATGCCATTGCCCGAGCCGCGGGTCCGTTATGCTCGTCATCGATGAGGGGCTCTCTTCTGTTTTCGGTTTTCATATCACGCTCAATAAGTGCGAACAGATCCTTAAGCGAATGCGCAGCAATGCCCAGCCGCACGTCATTTGCGAGCGCCCATAGCACGAGTTCCGACGACCCATGTTCTGAATCTGCACCCGTCTCGAATTCGTGCCACACATTTGTATCAAGAAGCAATGCGGGTTGTGCCATAAGTTCTCCGTTTCGCGAAATCACCCGGTCCCTATGCGTTTGCGGCCTCGACGCGAATGCGCTCTTCATCTTCGATGAGAGCATCCACGATCTGCTCGTCCATTTCCTCGGGAGTCCATCCGCGATGCTTGCTTCGATCGATTCCGCGCTCTTCGAAGAATTGCTGTATTAAAGCCGGGCCCCTGAGAATCGCGTCGATGCGTGCCTGCTTTTCCGCTCGAGCAGCCACCTCTTTTGAATCGTCTAGCGTATCGATGAACTCGGCCATGACGCGATGGTTGTGGCGGTTGCGCGCGGCGAAGCCCCACACCAGCCGCACGGCCTCGGAAGGCGAGTAGCCGAACTCGGCAAACGAGGCGTCGCCCTGCTCCTTGAGCGTTTTATCGATGCGCGTATTCATCTGCACTGCTGCCATGCTGCGTCCTTTCATCAAGTGTATAGCAGTATAGCACTTGAAAATGAGAAAAAGGAAGGCGCCACGAGGGGCGCCTTCCAAATAGCCCAATGGGGATACTCCCCATTGGGCTATAGCGCGCGTTTCCTCGACGCGTACAGGCTTACTGCCGTCGCGCAGATAGCCACAAACACCATTGTGACCGCAATGGCAAGCGTTCTATCGCCCGTAGCGGGCAATACGTCTGAAGCGGACGAGCTTATGGCAGCCGAAGCCTTTGTCGCTGCAGGCTCAGTTGCAGCCTCTTCCTGCATTGATGCAGCAGCCTTTACCTCGAACGACGCAGTACCAACCCCGTCGTTAAACAGGGCCGTCAGTTCATGGTTGCCAGCAGAAAGCGTTTCGAGATACGACGCGCTCAGTGCGAGCACCACGCTTCCGGCTTTGGCGGTGTAGTCCGACGAAGGCACATCGTTACCATCCACTTTAATGCCCGTGAAGTTCATGAACGTAAGCTCGTCATCTGCTTCGCGCTTGAACGTGAAACCGAGGGTTTCGTCATCGCCCTTCGTCCAAGACCCACCATCGCCCGCGACGCTGTCATACACAGCGCTCGCAATCTTTTCGGCCGAGGCCTTGAGGGTTATGGAGTAGTACCTCTCCATGCCATAGTCGCCCGAGGCGATATGAGTACGCGTATATCCGTCGTTGGTCGGAACCCCGTACGCTCCTTGCAGGTAATCCGAATCGCCGATGAGCACCGCATCACCGTCCTCGACAGTGGTGTATTTGCGATTGTCCCAAGACTTGCCAGCTGTGCCGTTTGCCGGGTCGGGCCCTATCATCTGGTATTCGTCGTACTCGTAGCCGTTGTCCTTCGCGTACTTGATGACCGCCTGGACCGCCTCCTCGAGCATTCCGCTGACTTCCGACGTCCTGCTCGATTCCTTAGCCTGCGTGTACGACACAGCCACGCTGTCGCTGTACACGACGACGCTCGTCTTCTCGCCCGTCGCCTGGTCGGTCACCTCGACGGCACCCGAGACATATGCGCGGCTGTTGTCGACGGTGTTGTCGATGTACACGTCCTTGGCGCCTCCCTGCCCGGTCCCTGCATCCTCCTGCGTCTGCAACGATGCACCCTGGGCGGCTTCCTCGTCCAGGGTGGGCTCAGACGTTACAACCAGGTCTTCATCCGCCTCATCGGCATCGCCGGCAAAGGCAAGCGCGGACGGCATAAGACCCACCGCAAGCGCAAGCGCGGCCGCCGTCGATACGGCGCGCCAAACGATTCCTCTCTGACTTCCCTTGTACGGCATTGCATTCTCCTTCCCTTTGTCTGTTCACTAGCCCAATGGGGAGTATCCCCTTTGGGCTAATACCTTGCGTGCTTGCCGATTGGTTTATGCGCGGTCATGCGGTTGCGCGCGAAGAGCATCGCGCAGCAAGCGAGGCCGGCCACGAGCAGCAGCATTCCCATCGGGGCGGTGCGATCGCCCGTGGCGGGAGTGGCAGCGCGCGTCTTGGCGGCCTTCGTCGCGGCCACGACCTTGAAGTCGGCCGTCGCGCTTCCGTCAGCGAACTGGGCTGTCAGTGCGTGATCGCCTTCGGCGAGCGTCTCCAGGTAAGCAGCCTTCAACGTGACGACCACGCTGCCCGCCACGGCCGTGTAGCTCGACGCGTCGACGGCGGCGCCGTCAACCAGGATGCCCTCGAAGCGCTCGAAGGTCCGATTGTCGTACGAAGTGCGCTTGAACGTGAACGACAGGGCCTCGTTCGATCCCTTCGTGTAGGCGACAACCTCGTCGGGAGCCACGTAGAAGTACGAAGCGTTGTCCGGTATCGTGACGGTCGCCGAGTAGGGCTCGGCCATCTGCTTGCCGGCGTAGCTGTACGCGCCGGAAACCGACACTGTGACCGTGTCGCCGGGCTCCGCGAGGCCCGCCAGCGGCACGCGCAGCACAAGCGAGAGCGAAGCCTCGTTGCCCTTCTCGTCGGTTCCCGTTGCGGCGTTGACCCACGTGGCGTTCTCCACCGCCACGCCGTCTACTGTCACCGTCGGCATGAACTCAGCGGCCGTTTTCATGTACTGGTCGAACGCGATGTCGACGTACGGTGCCTCCGGGTCGTCGGCGTTCGCGCTAGCGCTGGCTCCCTTCGGCGGGTCGGCGCGCAGCATGTTGATGGCGACGTTGGTCCACTGGGGCAGCACGTGCATGACCTTCGACCACACGTCGTCGTAGCCAGCCTTCTGGAACAGCACCTGCCAATCGCCCTCGGGGACATCCCATGCGAACAAGCCGGCAGAGGTGGTGTTCTGAGGGTTTTCCTGATCGGCTTCCGCTGCGTCCCATTTCGCCCGCGAGCCGTCGGCATTCACCCGGTAGATCGTCGCGATGACGTCGGACACGCGGTTATCCTCCACGCCCTCGTACGTGTAACCCGACGGGTCGATAATCGGCTTCTTGTTGTAGTGCAGCTTGCCGAAGTCGTCCTTCTTGCACTCGCGCTCGCGGTAGAAGCGCCACTGCTGCACCTGGGCGCGATGCTTGGCCAAATCGGGGGCGAGGAGCGTCGAGGGCAAGGCGGCCTGAGTGCCCCAGGCTTGCCTTGCGGCGACGCCCAACGTTTTGCCCTTTTCGAAGAAACTGGCGAGTCTTTCTATAATTACCTTCCCATTTGAATTTCCGAGCTTCTCTTTTTCGCTGTCGGCAAGCTCGCTTACCTTCTCCGAGAGCTCGATTGCCGCACCGCCGGCCCTTGTGCCGATCTCGCCGTACCAGGCGAACCGCTTGGCCCATTCCAAGTCGGCGATGTACTGCTTCATGTAGTCGATCTCGGCCTGGAGCGCCTTCTGGCAGAGCGAGCCGGGGTTGTACTCGTTATAGAACTCGTCCATGGCCTGCATGCGCTCGAGCTCTGCCTTGCGGTTGGTGAGCTCGGAGTCGATTCCCGTGTAGTCCGAGCGGCTCTTGATGTCGTCGTCGACCGACTCGTATACGCTCCTCGCAAAGCCGCTTGCCTTCACGGCGAAGCCGTCAATCACCCTTGCTGTTTCAGGGGACTGGTCTTTCAGGATGTCCATGACCTTTTCCGTCGAGTCCCCGATTATCTCGATGACGATGTCGACGTCGGTCTTGCCGTTGACCCTCTTGTTCGCGGCCTCGCCCTTCCCGTTCTTCGTCTGGAACGAGCCAATCCTCCCATCGTCGGCCGTCGTCGAAGCCGTGGTCATCATGGCGCTTTCCAGCGTCGGCAGGGCGTGCCCGTCGTCGGGGACGTCCACGTTCACGGCGCTCCATGTGTTATCGAAGAGGTCGTCGATGACCAGGTAGCCCTCGCCCGCCAACACGTCCTTGCTGTACGAGCCACCGCTCGCGTAGCCCAGCTCGGCTTTGAGGTAGGCCTCGAAGGACGGGTACGCATACATCGGCTTGCTGTCGCCGAGCAGCAGCGCCAGCGCGTCGTAGGCCGCGGCAACCTGGTCCTCGGCTTGTTCGAACTGGGCTTTCCGAGTGTCGGACAGGTAGGGCCAGACCTTGTTGTCGGGGTCCCACTTCTCGTGGCGGAAGCTCTCGTTGAACACGCCGAACACGTAATCGTAGCCGGCGGTTACAAGGGTTTCGCTGTAATACTCGTACCCGAGGTCCGTGAACGGCTGCGTGTAGTAGTACTCGCCCGAAACGCACTGCTTCCCGAGTTCGTTCAAGCTTCCGAACCACTTGTTGAAGCCCTGTGCGCCCAACGCGCTCAGCCTGTCTGTCTCGTTGTTGACTGCCAGCTTCAGCGTGCCCATGTTCGACGCGGAGAGCTCGGGCTGGACCGTGCCAACGCCGGCCCTGAAGCCGGGGATCACGTCGAAGCGGCAGGGGATGTTCCTCGACAAGAACTCGTCGTTTTCGGTTATCGGCACGATGGTCTTATAGAGGTAGCGCTTGGCACCCGACTTCAGGTCGGACGTCTCGGATAGGTACATGACGTGGGTGACCACGCTGTTGTCGAGCATTCCGAGATATAGCGTCGTGGTGTCCTCGAGCGGCTGCAGGCTGTCGATGGCCACCGTGAAGGGCATCTCGCGCGTGAAGTTGTCCTCGTGCACACCGACGATGTAATAGCCGCCCGAAAGGTCTTTGCCCTCCTTGGCGAGCCAAACCTGCTCGCCCGCGCTTTCGAACCAGAAATCGTGGATGGTGGGCTCGAAGGGGACATCCGAAAGCGCGGCGTTGTACTGCACGATGGCGGTGTCGTTTGGCTTGTTGCCATCTGCATCCGCCTCTTCGTCTGCCAGCGTGGCTGCCACCAGGTAATACGGAGACGTGGAAATCTCTTCATCGGGAATCTTCACGCTCACCTTGGCGTGACCGACGAAGTTTGTGGTGCACGTGACGTCTTCCAGCACGGTGTCGCCGATCTTCAGCTGCACGTTGCTGCCCGGAGCAGCGTACACGTCCACCGTGAACTCGCGCGATTGCAGCGTTCCCTGGGGCGCCACGAGCCGTATGGCCGGACATTCCACACTTGCAGCGCCGATGGGCGCTTTATTGTCGCCGCTTTCGAGCGTTGCGCTTACGGCGTAGCTGCCCGGTTTGGTGGCTTTCAGCGACAGGGCGATGGTGCCAGACTGGCGGTCGGCCTCATTGAGGTCGCCAATGGTGAGGATGTGGGTGCTGGAGTTCCAACTGCTCGTATTGACATTGCCAGCAACGCTGTAGTATTCCTCCGCGTTCGTCGCAGCAGCACAAGGCACCATGCCGTCGGGGATGCTCACCTTCACGCCGTCGACCGATTGGCCGGTCGTCATGTCGTAGCTGATGGTTGCCACGAACGGTACCTCGGGCGGGTTGTAATAACTCGGAATGACGACCTCGCCCGTGGCGAGAACCCCGGCAATCTTGGACGTGTCGAGCGGCGGTATGGCTAGGTTGACCGTGGCGGTTCCGCCTGCGGCGACGATTGCGTCCGCTCTGGCGTAGTCGCTCGGATCGAAGCCCATCGCGGCGAAGTCGCCGATGCTCGATATGCGCGAGAAGTACTCGTTTTCCTGCCAGCCGACCACGGTGTAGGTGTCAGCGGGGATGTCGTCCACGGTGTATACGGGGGCTTTATCCGCGTCGCCCTGCGAGCAGCGCAATGCCCCGCCCTGCGAGACGAGCCTGCCCGCGCTGTCGAACACCGCGATGTTGCAGTTGGCGCGGTTTTCGCCCGTCGCGGTCACCTGCAGGATGCCCAGCTGCGATACCAGGGTCATGTCCCCCGTCGTCACCGTGAACGTCCAATCGTCGTCCAAGACGCCCGACGACTTGGTTTTATCGGGTGTGGTGTCTGAGCCGGGATAAACGCGGTAGTCCGCGTAGCCTTCCAAGCTGACCACAGCGCCCACGTACGTGCCGCCCTCGATGAGCTCGGTCGTGAAGCTGTTGGCGCTGTCGAGCGCGGGATGGTATTCCTTGTCGCCGGCGATCAGCGTGACCGAGGCTCCTTCGGGCACATGGCCCGTCACCGTGTAGAAGTTGTCGGCGACCGTCGCGAACTTGGTGCGGTTGGCCTCGGGGACGTTCTGCGCGGCCTCGTAGGCCTCAACGGCGTGCCGGTACGAAACAATGCTCGAATCGGCGTCCGCGCTGCGCGGGTACTTGATGGTGGCGCCGCACGCAAGCGGGAACGGGCTGGTCGTGGCGATGTCGTTGGTGTCCCACTCGATACCGACACCCTTGTTGAGCAACGTGTACGTGGGTGGCGTGCTAAACGACACCTGATCGTTCTTGGCGAAGGCACCTTTGCCGACCTTCTTCACCGTTTTGGGCACGCGCACGTCGGACAAGCTGGTGCAGTTGTAGAACGCGTAGGCGTCGATCGTCTCCACCCAGCTCGGCAGGCTGCTCACCGTCTCATTCGTCAGCGAAGCGCAGCCGTCGAAGCCGCCGATGGACGTCATGGTGGATGACGTGGGCCACGTGACGGTCGTCAGCTGATCGCAACCGGAAAACGCGCCGAGCGCGCCGTTCAGACCGTTCTTCCACCCGTTGCTCGTGGTGAGCGTGTACGTACTCGAGTCGTAGCCCAGCGAGGTAAGCGTGTTAGGCAGGGCGACAGACGTGATGGGCTGATGCGCGAATGCTTTCGACCCCAAGGTGGTCAGGCGCGAAGCAGTTTGGCTTGTGCCCAGATCGACGGACGTGAGCGTGTATGCGCCCCGCGTGTTCGGGTTCGAATCGTCACCGATGTTGTTGTTTCCGTTTCCGCCCGAAAATGCCTCCGTGCCGATAGAGGTCACGGCGTCGGGAATACTTACGCTGGTCAGGCTAGTCCCGTAGAACGCACGGTCGCCGATGGCGGTAAGGTTGGAGTCACTGACGAACTTAAGACTTGTTAGATATATGTCCTTGGCAAATGCCTCGTGCTGGATGTCTGTCACCGAATTGGGGATGACGGCATTGGTGAGGGGCAGCATGTGACCATAATAGTAGGAGCCGCCATTCGGCTCGCTCGCGAACGCCCTATCGCCAATAACGAGCAGGCCGCTGTTCAGCTCGACACGCTGGAGTTTGTACGCCCCATAGAAAGCTTCGTAGTTAATTTGCCGCACAGAATTCGGCAAGGTAATCTGCTCAATGTTGCTGTAGTGAAACATGCTTGACGGCACTGCTACCAAACTGTCGGGCAGGGTAACGGCCGTGCCCTGGTACTGCTCGAACATGTTGGGGCTGAGCTCGGTGACGTTGCTGTGCGCAGCGAAGGCCACTTCCTTCTGCACATTGTTCCTGAATGTGATGTCCGTCACGAATCTGATGCCTTCGGGGAACGTGAACTCATCGACGTCGCCGACTTTCGAAAAGGTGAAACCCCTGTCAATTGCCGCGCCGTCACTTGTCTTCGCTGCACCCAAGCCGATGACATTGAGAGAAGTATCGTCATCCACGACGACCTGCGCTGGAATTACTACGTTGCAACGATTGCCGCTACCGACGTAAACATCGACATCCGTGATGATGGCGCCGGTTACGGAAGCGTCTTCGCCTGCAGGTGTGTACGTGCACTGCACGAAGCCGAGCTTGTAGCCTTCGAAGCCGTTATAGACCGGCCAGCTTGTCGCGGCAGCGGTGAGGACTGCCGCGTTGGTGGAATCGGTCGAATCCGCAACCTCGTCAGACGGGTCGCCACTTTCGTTTTCATCCTGCTCGTCGCCCATCGCAGCTGGCACCAGGTCGCCTGCTTCGAGCGGTTCTTGCCGCAAGTCGCCCTCCCCCTCGCCGAACGCGATCGTGGGCGTGAATGCGAACACGAGCACGAAAGCCAGGAAAACCGACAGCAGCTTCTTCGCGGTTGCAGCCATGATGGAGCCTTTCTATGTAAACCATTCCATCCAACATATTTAGTCAAGCTTGGGGAGCAGGCCAGACAAGTTTTCGGATAGTTTCGGCAAAATACCGAGGATAGTTTTCGGATAGGTGGCCTCTGAGCTGGGGTTTTGCAAGTGCATCTCGCGAAGGCCCTCGGCGGGCTCGTCGTATAATCTTGTCCTGAGCAGGAACGATAGGAAGGCTTGTCTGATGCAACCAGAGGGGGTTCTGAGCGACGCCAGGGTGCGCGTGGGCGCGCTCGTGGGCGTGTGCTTCCTGCTGGGGTCGACCGGCTGGCTGGCATGGCTCTACCAGATCGCGTCCCTCGCCGAGCCGTCGATGGTCGACTTCTACACCATGGTCCTCGGCTACCTGTCGCAGGCGGCGGGCATTGGCGTGTATATGGTCGTGCGCCGCAATGCGGGCAAGAAGATCGTCTCGGGTTCGGTCGCAGCGTCGCTTTTGCTGTACGTCCTCTTCCTCGACCCAGCCACGATGTCCGACTCCCTCGTGCCCACTCTGGCGTTCGGCTACGTGATGAACGTTGCGTGCGGCTACTTCCAGGGCCACTACCTCACATGCCTTGCCGAGCTCGTCGCGTCGAACGGGCGCGGAATCGCGTTCGGCGGAGGATACGCGGCGTCCACGCTCGCCACGTGGCTGCTCTCGGGCATCGACGGCGGCAGTCTTACAACGGGCGCTTCGAACCTCGTGGTCTGCGTGCTGCTGGCGCTGATCGCGGGTGCGTGCCTGTACTCCGTGTCGTCGCTCGACGGCGAGTTCGAAGTCGCCACCGTGGCCGACGACTCCGCGCTGCGCGCGCTTGTCGTGCTGGCGGGCGCGACCGTGGTGGTCGCAAGCCTCGTGAAGAACGCGGGCTTCTCGTTCCCAACCGCCGATCTGTCGGGCGAGGTCGACCTCGAGCTCTCGCGGCTGTTCTACGGGGCCGGCCTGGTCGTCGCAGGCATCGTGGCCGACCGCGACCGGCGCTACGTCACGATGTGCTGCGCGGCCTCGCTGGCCATGCCGTTCCTCATGCTGGCGCTTTCGGGCGCGGGCGCTTCCAGCGTGGCGCTGTGGGCTCTGGGCTACCTGCTGTTCGGGTTCTTCTCGGTGTGGCGCGTCATCCTGTTCGCCGATTTGGCGGGGCGCAGCGGGCGCGCATGGATAGCAGGCGCGAGCCTGCTGCTCGGCCGCCTGGGTGACGTGGCGGGCACGGCGCTCCTGCTGGCGCTCGGCGAATCCGCCGTCGCGCTCGTGACCGTCTCCGCCGTGCTGTTCGCGGTCGCGTCCTTCCTGCTGTTCCGCCTGTACGAGCGCATGTACAGCCCCGCCTCGGGCTACGAGGCGACAGGCGAGGAGGGGTTCAACCCGCTCGTGGAGTTTTGCGACGAGCACGGTCTGTCCAAGCGCGAGCAGGACGTGCTGTACTTCCTGCTCGAGGGGATGGCCAACGCCGAGATCGCCCGCGAGCTCAGCATCAGCGAGGCCACAGCGAAGTTCCACGTGCGCAACATCCTGAAGAAGACCGGCTGCGCTGGCCGAAACGACGTCGCTAAGCTGTACAACAAGTCCCTCAAAGGCCGCTAGCGCCGATAAAGCTCCCTCCGTTGCCAAAACGTAGCCGCATGACGAAGCGCTAGGCAAATCCACTATTGCGTTCTTCAATTGTTCTTGGTATCGTATGTTACCAAGAAGTTTGGAGTTTCTATGGCAAAGTTCACGTTACAAGAAAACATCGAGCTCGTGCAGGAATTGCTGGAAATGGACAGCCGAAGCCTCAGCGCCGAGCTCGGCGTGTCCCGCATGACCCTCAACCGATGGGGCAAAGATCCCGCCCAGGCTTCTCCCGCCAAACTTGAAGCGTTCTATAGCTACGCTTTCGGCCGAGGTCTTCGCCTTTGCGAGATTCATGCCCAACTGTTTCAAGAGGAATCCCGGGCACACAACCTTGTGCCGTTGTTCCACGGTTCGAAGGCGGGTATCGAGGGGGCGCTCTCCTTAGGCCAATCGCGTGCTGACAACGATTTTGGGAAGGGCTTGTATTGCGGCGAAAGCCTCGAGCAAGCGGGGTCGTTCGTCGCCCGGTTCCCCCACCCCGTTTGCTATTTTGTCGCGTTTGAAGAAAACGCACTTCGAAAAGCAGTGTTCCATGTAAATACGGAATGGATGCTTGCAATCGCCCTGTTCCGCGGAAAGCTCGCCGACTACGCAGGCCATCCAACGCTCGAAGCGCTTATGGAAAAGGTCAACGAAGCTGACTATGTCGTAGCCCCTATAGCCGACAACCGCATGTTCGACCTCATCGACAGCTTCATCGAAGGCGAGATTACTGACGCACAGTGCGAGCACAGCCTCTCGGCAACGAGCCTCGGATCTCAGTACGTCCTCCGCAGCAACGCTGCGCTTCAAAGCGTCGTGAAACTGCAGCCGCATTACTTATGCTCAGCCGAGAAATCCGCATATCTCGAAGCACAGCAAGAGCGGGTGCGCATAGGGTCCGACAAGGTGAAGGCCGCAAAGAGGGCGTACCGATCTGAAGGCCGCTATATCGAGGAGCTGCTCTCATGAAAAAGCTAACTGCTGCAGATCTGGAACTATGCAGGCTGCAAGGGTCGCTATTCGAAAAATCGCCCACGTTATGCGATTGCAGTTCGCCTGTATTCATTAGGCGTTTCATGAATTCGAAGCTTGCCAAGCGCTTCGACGACGCTTCCCTGTTGTGCGAGTCTTCGACTCTTCGTTCGTTGGCGGCCGAACTCGACGAGCAATACGGTCCTAGCTCATACGGCAGCGTGCGATACGACTCCGAAGCCCTGTACTGGATGGGCTATCTGTACAGGTATTGGAATATCTCATTCGGCTTGCCGAGCAAACGCATTTACAAAATCATTCAGGCTCAAGAGCTTGCCGAACTTTACTACCCGTATCATTCCCTCGATCCAGCGCAGGCCATCGAACGTATTTGCGAAGCGAAGAACGTTAGCGCTAAGCCGCCCGCACCGAGCGACGGATACGTGCAAGAAGGCGTTGCCTTGCTGCGGCGCATGCACGAACGGCCGACATACGAGTATTTCCTCATCGAGCTTTGATTGCATAAGCTCGAAGGAGCATCGACCCTTAGAGTTGCTTGACTGCAAAATTTTGCAGTTTTATGATTATGCAAAATTTTGCAGTTTCTTGAAAGGGACAATTCATGAGGACGGTCAATTCGTCGCGCGCCATCGGGCGCATCGTTAAGGAGCAGCGAGTCGCAGCAGGGCTCACGCAGAAGAAGCTCGCGAAGAAAGCTGGGGTGTCGGAGCGGCTCGTCATTGCGCTGGAGCTGGGTGATGCCACAGGCATCCGGCTAGACAAACTGCTACAGGTTTTGTCGGCACTCGACTTGTCGCTTGGTGTGCTCGGCGCTGGCGACGACGAGATTACGCCGCAACCGAAGGGCGCATATCAGTATGCGGCTATCGGCTTTTCCGATCTCCCCATCAACTTCAAAATGTCGCCCGAGCTCTCGCTCCCTTCGCTTAAGGAGAAGAAATGAACGACCGCATCCTCACCACTATCATCGCAGGCCAGATTGCCGGCCAGGTTCAGCAGCATGAAAGCGGGCAGCTCACCTTCACATACCTGCCCGACTACAGCGGGGCGCCGCTCTCTATTTCCATGCCCATAGCAAACCGAACATACGGCGACAAGCAAGTCAGGCCGTACCTGTTCGGGCTGCTCCCCGACGACGACCGCGTGCGCCGCAACACAGGGCTCGAATACGATGTCTCGGGAAACAACCCGTTCGCATTGCTCACGTACGTTGGCCTTGACTGCCCGGGGGCGGTGCAATTCTGCCCTCCCGAAAAGGTGCAGGAAGCGCTCACGCGGCCCAGCAGCACCATCCCGGTCGCCGACGCCGATATCGCCGCCCGGCTCCGCATCGGGCGCACCCAAAGCGACCGAGCCTGGGTCATACCCACCGAGCATTGGTCGCTCGGCGGCCAGCAGTCGAAGTTTGCCTTGCGCTTGGTCGGCGATGAATGGCATTCGTGCCAAGGGGCTGCCGCGACCACGCACATCTTCAAATGCGGCATCAGCCACTTAGCCTATCAGGCGCTCAACGAATACGTTTGCATGAAAGTTGCGGATGCCTGCACTGTTCCGTGCGCCCAAGTTGCATACAGGCTCTTCGAGGATGAACCTGCCATCATCGTCACGCGATACGACCGTTTTACCGACGCGAACGGTTCCGTGGAACGTTTCCACCAGGAGGATTTCTGCCAAGCGCTCGGCGTGCTGCCAGAGAACAAGTACCCCGAGTACGGAGGGCCGGCAGCTATCGACATCGTTGGCTTGTTAAAGCAGACGGAGCGCTTCGCCACCGATAACCTCACGCAGTTCGCCGCCATGCTGTTCTTCAATTACCTCATCGGCGCACCCGATGCACATGCAAAGAACTATTCGCTGCTCATCGCGGGAAATGGCGACGTGCGTTTGGCGCCGCTATACGACGTGGCATCGATCCTTCCCTACCGCGACCCCCATGTAACGTACAAGGTTGCCATGAGCATCGGCGGCGAGAACCGCCTGGGGTACGTTACCCGAAACGCCATCGAGCGGTTCGCCGAAGCCGCCGATTTGCCTGCCGAGGATTGCGTGCAGCTCATGGCCACACTCGCCCGCATGATTCCCGAGCGTTTCGCCGCCGTATGCGACGAGGCTGTCGGCATTCCCGGAATGGACGAACTACGCGAGCGTTGGGAAGAGCCACTCGTGAAGCACTGCGAGGACACGTTGAAGAAGCTGTAAGCCGCCTACTAGGTTCTACATAGCCAAGTTAGCTATGTTCTGTTAGAATACAACTTGGACAACTTAGCTATGTTAGGAGGTTCAGATGTCGTCCGAAACCGTCGGCTACACAAAGAACAACCTTTCTGCAATCCTTTCCGCGCTGACGAGCGGCAAGGAATCTGAGCACGTCATTAAACTGAGGAACATACCAATAGCCACCATTCGCCCCATTCAGCAGCCGACTAGCAGGGCTCCGTTTGGGTTCGCAAAGCAATCCGCCAAGCATATCGACTTCGACGCATTCGACGCGCTCGATAGCGAAATCGCGGAAGAGTTCGGTGCGTAAATGAAACTGCTCATCGACACCCATTTTGTGTTTTGGTACGCATTGGGCGACAAGCGAATGCCGACAAAGCTGCTCGACCTTATCGCCGACCCCAACAACGATATCCTCGTTAGCGAGGCCTCCGTCCTGGAAGTGGTCATCAAGCACGCCAAGAATCCAAAGGCCATGCCCTATGACGGCGACGAATTTGTTGATTTGTGCAGTCGCGCCAACTTCGCGATGCTTCCCATAACACTCGCAGATATCCTGACATACGGCACGCTCGATTTGAAAGCTGCGGAAGGTCAGCACAAAGACCCGTTTGATCGGCTGTTGATAGCTCAATCGAAAGCGCAAACCATAATGCTTGCCACGCATGATGAGGCGTTTTCGCTGTACGGCGAACCGCTTGCCGTAGTGTTCGCTTAAGCGCCTTGTGTCAGTCTTGCCTGGTCACTTTGACACATTGGGCCAGCGAATCAAAGACTCCGCAGATACTCTTCAACATTAACGTAGCTGATGCCGTCGATTGTACGCGCCTCCCCGCGGTACAAGACCACGCGGTCTTCTACGGTGCCGAACCGAAGTTCAGCCATGCGGAGCATTTCCTCATTCAGCAGGTGGCGACGCTGATTTGCATGTTCCTCGGAGCTGTGCTTCACTTCGTAGAGGGAGCAGGTCCCGCGATCTGGCCAGAACACGACCATGTCAAACTCACCAACGGGAAACTGCATCTTGAAAACCTCCGCAAGCGGATTGGCAATGCTTGTCTCCAGCAGAATGGCATCCTCGAGCATTCGCCCTCGAACCTCGCTTAAGATGCGCTCTGCAACGGCTTTCCGCTCAGAAAGCGAAATGGCACGAAACTCATTGTCTTCAAGAAGGGAGTTGACGAGCGCCTTCGCTTGCGCAAAGCGTAGCCCCGGTTGCGAAATCGCCGTGCGCGTTTGGCGCGCGTTGTAATCGCTGGCATCGACCAAGGGAATCTCGACAGTAAGATCAAGCAAGTCGAGATACTCCTTGATTTCCGACACCGCCGCCCCGTCTATCGGCACCGTACGCTCGGGTGCGTTCAGAATGTCGAGAAGGCGGCGCAGCTTCTCGGTGACCTCTGCAACATCAATGCGATCAAGCACGTC
The DNA here is from genome assembly GCA_017459925.1 of Eggerthellaceae bacterium. Classification (GTDB taxonomy): domain Bacteria; phylum Actinomycetota; class Coriobacteriia; order Coriobacteriales; family Eggerthellaceae; genus UBA9715. Next base: position 14,741 of record JAFUCC010000150.1, on the reverse strand, counting down.
GCTAGGAGAATTCGGGTCCTTGCGGAGATTCGCTGCGGAAATCGCCAAATCGTTCGAAACGAAATCCCTCTCTATCACACGCAAGGTGAACTGGTGATTCACGTCCTCCACCACGCGATTGATAACGCTTGTCAGCTCGTCCTTGTCATACAACTCTTGCAAACGCCTGAAATGCCCGCCATGCTGATAACACCGCAGGGAATGCTGGATGTTTTTCGCGATGGCGCTATCAACGTACTCGTCGGCTGATTGTGCCGTTGCGAAGGGCGATGCGGTATTGTAATTCACCCCGCTCATGCTCATGGTCCCACCATATTCGATGTATGCATCGACGCCCCGGATGCCCAGCACGCGCTCGAACTCGCCATACGAGATGAACGTGGTGTGTATGAATGCGCACCGATCGTATAGCTGCTCGTCTTCCGAGAAGAGAAAACCAAGCGAATCCGTTCCCGAAAGCACAACCTTCATCCCCAGAGCGGCGTATATATCCGAGAAAAGCGATGCGGACTCGATGAAATCATCGAGCATCGTTACTTCGTCCACGAACACGCATGTGAAGCCTGCGTCGTAAAGCGCCCGAAGGTCCCTGTTCAGCATGGCGAGGCTATCGCCCGGCGTAACGGTAATGTAGGCGCTTTGCGCACGCTGGTCCGCCGTCATACGCAAGATAGCCTGGCGCAGCATGGTTGATTTTCCGGTTCTGCGCAATCCGTAAAGGATGAGCACTTTGCCGTCGTTGGAAGATTGCAGGTATTTCTCCAAGGCAACAAAGCAAGCACGCCGCTTCCAACCTTCGACGAAGGATGCAAAGCGTTCAAGCGCGCTGCCGATTAGGCAATTCGTATTGAATTCCGCGGGCGCGGCGACTGTCAAAGCTGAAGAGCCGCCCACGTCTCCCTTCTTCGCCAGCTCTGCTTCAAGTCGCTTTCGTTCTTCAACCTGGGCGATCACGGCCTCGCGTTCGGACGCCTTAAGGTAGCGACTCTTCGTCTTACCATCCTGGGTCCATTGCAGATAGGGTTGCTCTTTGCCCTTGATTGTCTTCATGCTGATGCTTCCAGCAGGAAGCTCGGCAATCCGCCTGCGAATGCTTTCGGCATCCCACTCTGGGAAATCGTCAACCATTACGCATCTCCTGATCCGCCTTCATTAGATAACTGAGATAACTATTATAACTCAGTTATCTCAGTTATCCGTGTGGCCAGCGGAGACCGCGCGAAGGGCTGATGCCCGTCCAAACGGCCTTAGGCCGTTTGGACGGACGCGATAGCCAGGCGCAAGAATAACCGATGACGACAAACTTGCAGGCTGCTGTATAGTAGGAGTGCTTCACTAGCACTATGAAACGAGGTTCGCATGCCTATTCGCATACCTGACGCATTGCCCGCAACCGACCTGCTGGCGCAGGAGAACATCTTCGTCATGACGGAGTACCGCGCCATGCACCAGGACATCCGTCCTCTGCGCGTGGTGCTGCTGAACCTCATGCCCACCAAGATCGCCACCGAGACGCAGATCCTGCGCAAGCTCTCCAACACGCCCCTGCAAATCGAGGTGACGCTGCTGCGCATGGCCAGCCACGACGCGAAGAACGTCTCCGAACAGCACCTGGAAACGTTCTACCGCACGTTTGGCGACATCGCCCACGAGCACTTCGACGGCATGATCATCACCGGCGCGCCCGTCGAGCTGCTCGACTTCGAGGAAGTCGACTACTGGCCCGAGCTCTGCCGCATCATGGAATGGTCGGACACGCACGTGCACTCCACGCTGCATATTTGCTGGGGCGCGCAGGCGGGCATCTACTTCCACTACGGCGTGCAGAAGCACGAGCTGCCTGCGAAGATGACGGGCGTGTTCGAACATCGGCAGATTCAGTCGAAGCTGACATCGCCTTTGCTGCGCGGGTTCGACGACCTGTTCTGGGCGCCGCATTCCCGCTACACCGAAGTGCGGGCGGAAGACATCGAAGCGCACCCGGAACTGGAACTGCTGGCCGTGTCGGACGAGGCCGGCGTGTATGCCGCGAAAAGCGTGGACAGCCGCCGCTTCTTCGTGTTCGGCCACCCCGAGTACGACCGCGCCACGCTGAGTGCGGAATACGAACGCGACCTCGGCCGCATGGACGAAGCGCCCAAGCCCAAGCACTACTACCCCGACGACGACCCGTCGCAGGCCCCGCGTTCGAATTGGCGCGCGCACGCCCAGCTGCTGTACACGAACTGGCTGAACTACTACGTGTACCAGACCACGCCCTACGACGTGCGCTTGGCTGGTAAGTCGGATGGCGAAACGCCGGCGGCGAAACCTACGGTACCTGCAGAATCGAAGTACATGGAACGGGAAGACGACGACGGCTACGACCCCTGGTCCGACCGCCGCGAGGAAACGCCCTTCTTCGAACCCGACCCCTGGCGTTAACAATTGGTTGAACATCACCCCAGGGAAGATGTTCAAATTGAAAAGCAAATTTGAACATCTTCCCTGGGGTGATGTTCAATCACGACTGCCGTTAAGCGAGCGCGTCGCGAATAGCGGCGGCGATGCCGGCGGCGTCGAGGCCGAGGCCTGCGAGCAGTTCGGCAGGGGTGCCGTGGAAGACGACGCGGTCGTCGATGGCGAGCAGCTTGGTGGGAACCTGGCAGCCGCGCTTCGATAGCACTTCGAGCACGCCCGCGCCCGCGCCGCCAGCGAGGATGCCGTTTTCAACTGTCACGACCAGCCGCGTTTCCGCTGCAGCCAGAATGGCTTCTTCGTCGAGCGGCTTCACCCAGCGCATGTCGAGCACGCGCACGTCGACGCCCTCGCCCGCCAGCGTTTCGGCAGCTTCGAGCGCAGCAGCCACGCGGTCGCCGAACGCCAGCACCGCCACGTCGGACCCCTCGCGCACGACGCGCGCCTTGCCGACCGGCAGCTCTTCGGGCTTCTCGGGCACATCGGCGCCCACGCCGGCGCCACGCGGGTAGCGCAACGCCACCGAACCGCCCAGCTTCAGGGCGGTATGCAGGCCATGCACGAGCTCCGCTTCATCCGACGGCGCCAAAACGCGCATGCCGGGAATCATGCGGAGATACGACAGGTCGTAGATGCCGTGATGCGTCGGGCCGTCTTCGCCCACCACGCCGCCACGGTCGATGGCGTACACGATGTCGCACTTGGGCAGCGAGCCGTCGACGATGATCTGGTCGATCGCACGCTGCAGGAACGTCGAGTAAATGGCTACGACCGGCTTCATGCCGCCGAGCGCCAAGCCCGCCGCCATGCCGACGGCGTTTTCCTCGGCGATGCCGACGTCGATGAAGCGGCTGGGGAACGCCTTTTCCATGGGCTTCAGGCCGGTGCCCGAGCGCATGCCGGCCGTGATGGCCACGATGCGCCCGTCTTGGCGCGCCTCGCTGACCAGCGCCGCGCCGAACACGTCGGTGTATTTCGGGGGACCGCCCGCCTTCTTCTTCGACTTGCCTGTCGCAATTTCGTACGGCGCCACGCCGTGGAAACGCTCGGGGTCTTCCTCGGCAGGCTTGTAGCCAGCACCCTTCTTCGTGACCACGTGAATCATGACGGGGCCGTCGGCATCGAGCGCCGTGCGCAGGATGTCGCGCAGCGAGCCGATGTCATGGCCGTCGATTGGCGGCGTGCACAAGATGCCGAGCTGCTCGAAGATCATGGTGTCGGGCACGAAGAACTGCTTGATGGAGTCCTTCGCACTGCGGCCGAAGTTCACGACGGCGCGGCCGAAGGGGTTCTCCTCCATGCGGGCTTGCGACGTGTCGCGCGCCTGGCGGTACTCCGCCGACGAGCGCACCGCGCCCAAGTGGCGCATGAGCGCGCCGACGTTCTTCGAGATGGACATCTCGTTGTCGTTCAGGATGATGACGATCGGCGTCTGCAGCTGGCCGATGGTGTTGAGCGCTTCGAACGCCATGCCGCCTGCCAATGCGGCATCGCCGATGAGCGCGACGATCTTCTCGGTTGAACCGCGGAGGTCGCGCGCCTTGGCCAAGCCGAGCGCGATGGAAAGCGAGTCGGACGCATGGCCCGACGGATGCACGTCGTGCGGGTTCTCATCGGGGCGCGGGAAGCCCGAGATGCCGCCCATCTGGCGCAGGCCCAAGTCCTCGAACGCCTTCAGGCGGCCGGTCACGAGCTTGTGCGCGTACGCCTGATGACCCACGTCGAACACGAACTTGTCGCGCGGCGACTCGATGAGCGAATGCACCGCGAGGATGATCTCGACCGCGCCGAGCGACGACGCCACGTGCCCGCCTGTCTGCGACGTGGTGGCGATGATCTGCTCGCGAATTTCACCGGCGAGGATGTTCAGCTCGTCTTCGGTGAGAAGCTTCAGGTCGGCGGGAGACGATATGGCATCGAGGATGCGAGTCATGCGGTTGCCTTAAGCCTGGGTAGGAACGTCGTCGTCATTTGGGGCGTTATCGTCGTTCGCCTGCGGCGAACCGGGCGCAGAGGTCTGCGCCCCTACAGATTCACCCGTAGCTTCTTCGGCAACAGGCTCCTCTTCCACGACAATGCCGACTTCCAGCAAGTTGCTGGCTTGCAGGCCCAGCTTCACGGCCTCTTCGTACAGGTCGAGCGCGTCGTCGAGCGACAGGTTCTCGTCGTCGACCGCGCGGGCGATTTCCTCGAGCCGCGCCTTCACGGTTTCGAATTCGTTGGGCTGCTGTTCCTGATCGGCCTGGCTGGCCTGATCGACTGGCGCTTCGTTATTCTGCATCGGAATCCGCCTCTTCCATGGTGCGGGCAATGCGGCCGAGCACGCCGTTCACGAAGCGCGACGACTCGTCTTCGCCGCCGTACGCCTTCGCCAACTCGACCGCCTCGTTGATGGCGACCGACACGGGCACGTCGTCGACGTAGACCATCTCGTACACGGCCAAGCGCAGCAGCGCGCGGTCGACGACCGGCATGCGGTCGACCGACCAGTTCTCGGACGTAGAGGCGAGGCGCTCGTCGATGTCGGCAAGGTGTTCGGTCACGCCGCGCACGAGCGACTCGGCGTATTCGCCCATTTCGATGTCTTCGGGAAAGTCGCCTTCTTCAATGAGCGCGGCAGCGTTCGATTCCATGATGTCGCCGGAATACAGCAGCGACAACGCGTCTTCGCGCGCGCGGCGGCGCTCGTGTTTCTTGGATTTTGAAGCCATGACGGTCCTAGTTGTCGAAGTGGATGCCGTCGATGTAGATGTCGACCGCGCTGACCTTGGCGCCGACCTGCGTCTCCACGGCATCGGCGATAGCCTGGCGCACGTTGGCAGCCACATCGGGCAGCACGTAGCCGCTCTTCACGAACAGGCGCGCCGACACGTACAACGAGTCGTCTTCGCCCTTCGTGATCTCGATGCCCTGCGTGGACGGCTTGCCGCCGATGAAGGACATGATGCCGCTGGTCGTGGGATCGCCCACGCTCTCGACACCGTCGACGTCGCGCGCCGCCAGCGAGATGATGGTCTCGACAACGCCCGGCGCGATGGCCATGCCGTCGATGTTCAGGTCTGTCATAGCAAGTCTCCCATCTGGGTCTCGATGAAATCAGTCGTAGCCTCTCCAGCACAGAATACCTCGTTTTCCAGGACCCTGCGGTGGAATGAAATGGTGGTTTGAATGCCCTCGATGACGAACTCGTCGAGCGCGCGGCGGCCACGGGCCAGCGCCTCGGCGCGGTCCTGGCCATGCACGATGAGCTTCGCCACGAGCGAGTCGTAATACGGCGAGATGCGCGAGCCGGTGCGCACGTACGCTTCGACGCGCACGCCCGGGCCCGCCGGGGGCTCGAAGCGCGTGATGGTGCCGGGGCACGGGCGGAAGCCGGCATCGGGGTCTTCCGCGTTGATGCGGAACTCGATGGCATGGCCGTTCGGCGTGAACGGCGCGCGGTCGGCGCAGCTCATGGGCTCGCCGGCGGCGATGCGAATCTGCTCCTTGATGATGTCAGTGCCGGTAATCTGCTCGGTGACCGGGTGTTCCACCTGCACGCGGGTATTCATTTCCATGAAGTAGAACTTGCCGTCGGGCGCAAGCAGGAACTCGACCGTGCCGGCGCTGCGGTAGTCGACCGCGCGGACGGCCTTCACGGCGGCCACGCTCATGGCGCGACGCAGGTCGTCGGACAGCGCGGGCGAAGGCGCCTCCTCGATGAGCTTCTGATGGCGGCGCTGAACCGAGCAGTCGCGTTCGCACAGCGCCACGCGGTTGCCGAAATCGTCGCCGAGCACCTGCACTTCCACGTGACGCGGACGCAGGACGAGCTTTTCGAGGTACACGCCGTCGTTGGCGAACGCGGCTCCCGCTTCGGTGCGGGCGGCCTTGTACTGGGCTTCCAGGTCGGCCGGGTCATGCACCTCGCGCATGCCCTTGCCGCCGCCGCCGGCCGTGGCCTTGATGAGCACCGGGTAACCCACCTCGTCAGCGAACGCGCGAGCCTCTTCCACCGTGTCGATGATGCCGTCGGAACCGGGCACCGTGGGCACGCCGCACGCCTTCATGGTGTCGCGCGCCGTGGACTTGTCACCCATCTTCTCGATGCAGTCGGCCGACGGGCCGATGAACACGAGATCGTTGTCAACGCACGCGCGGGCGAAGTCGGCGTTCTCGGCCAAGAAGCCGTAACCGGGATGGATGGCCTGGGCGCCGGTCGTCTTCGCAGCGGCGATGATGTTGGGAATGACGAGGTACGACTTAGCCGCCTGAGCAGGGCCGATGCACACCGCCTCGTCGGCGTACTGCACCGGGTACGTGTCGGCGTCTTCCGTGGAGTACACGGCGACCGTCTTCACGCCCAGCTCGCGGGCGGCGCGCATGACGCGCAGCGCCACCTCGCCACGATTGGCTATGAGAATCTTGTCGAACAAGCAGACCTCCGTTTCGGAAATGAGTAGGAGGACGTTCCTGCTACTCATTTCATCGGCGCGTGATTCAGCGAGAGGAAGCGTTCCTGCGAAATGAGTAGCAGGAACGTCCTCCTACTCATTTATGCGTTCTCCGGGGCGGACTGGGCCGGGCCGTGCGGCTCGACGTAGAACAGCACGGTGCCGTACTCGACGGGCGTGGCGTCTTCGAGGCACACCTCGCGCACGGTGCCGACTTCCTCGGCGGCGATTTCGTTCATCAGCTTCATGGCCTCGACGATGCACAGCGTCTGACCGGCAGCAACCTCGTCGCCCACCTGCACGAACGGCGGCTCGCCAGGCGCGGGAGCCTCGTAGTACGTGCCGACCATGGGGGCCGTGACAGGCTTCCACGTTGCCGGACGGTTGCTCTCGGGCTCGGCGGGAGCGGCAGCGGCAGGTGCGGCAGCTTCGGACGTGGCCACGGGCACGGCCGCAGCGGCGGGCACAGCCATCGGCACGGCGGCGGGCATGGCGCCCGGCATGCGCACGCTGACGCGGATGCCCTCTTCCTCGACGGTGATTTCGCCCACGCCGCTTTCCTGCGCGATGCGGGTCAGCTCGCGAATCTGGTTGATGTCCACGTAATCGTCCTCCTTGGTGTTGCTCGATTCCTCGGCCAGGAGGAAATCGACCTTCTCGGATGTGCGGTGCTTGCTCAGGTACGTGCGGGCCTCGTTCGGGAACATGGCGTACATCAGCACGTCTTCTTCCGACTGGGCCAGATCGCCGATTTCCTCGGCGACTTCGTCGTAGGTGGTGGTGACGAGCGAGCCCGGTGCCACGTCGGGCGGCAGCACCTCGCTGTCGCCGACGACCTTCTGCATGATGCCCGGGTCGATGGGGCCGGGCGCCTTGCCGTAGTAGCCGCACAGGTAATCCTTCATCTCGCGCGAGACGAGGCCCCAACGGCGGCCGGTGAGCACGTTCATGACGGCCTGCGTGCCGACGATCTGCGACATCGGCGTGACGAGCGGCGGATAGCCGACCTCGGCGCGGACCTTCGGAATCTCCGCCATGACTTCGGGCAGACGGTCTTCGGCGTTCTGCACGGCCAGCTGCGCCACCAGGTTCGACATCATGCCGCCGGGCACCTGGTGCGAGTACACGTGCATATGCGTGAGCGACGATACGCCGCGCTTGTAGTGGCCGCGCTGGCGCACCGTTTCCCAGTATTCGGAAATCTCGAAGAGAAGCTCGAGGTCGAGGCCCGTGTCGTACGCGCTTTCGCGCAGGGCGGCGACGATCATTTCCACCGCCGGATGCGAGTTGCCGAACGCGAGCGGCGCATGGGCCGTGTCGGCGATGTGCACGCCAGCTTCGGCGCCCTTCAGGATGTTGGCCGGGGCCATGCCGCCGACGTAGTGGCAGTGCAGGTGCACCGGCACGCCGATTTCCGCGTTGAACGCCTTCACGATGCGCTCGGCGCGGTACGGCGTCAGCAGGCCCGCCATGTCCTTGATGGCGATGGTGTCGGCGCCGAGCTCCTTTAGCTTCTGGCCGTATTCCAAATAGCTGTCGAGCGTATGCACCGGCGAGATGGTGTAGGAGATGGCCGGCTCGAAGTGGCCGTTGCATTCGCGGATGGCCTCGGCGTTGTCGACCACGTTGCGGATGTCGTTCAGCGCGTCGAACACGCGGAACACGTCGACGCCATTGCGCTTGGCCGCGTGAATGAAGCGGTGCACGATTTCTTGCGAGTAATGCTTGTACCCGATGAGGTTCTGGCCGCGCGAAAGCATGGCGAGCGGCGTGTTGGGGGCTTGCGTCTTGATGGAGCGCAGGCGTTCCCACGGATTCTCGTCGAGGAAGCGCAGGCAGGTGTCGAACGTCGCGCCGCCCCACGCCTCGATGGCCCAATACCCCACCTGATCCATGGCGGGCAGGATGGGCAGCATGTCGCCGATGGTCATGCGCGTGGCCCACAGCGATTGCTGGCCATCGCGGATCGTCGTGTCCATGATGTGCAGTTTCGACATGCGCACCTCCTTACGTTTGTGAATGTCCGAAGCTCACATTATAGAAGAAGGCCCGCTGTGCTGCGGCAACGGCGCGAAAACGTACCCACAAGCAACATGAATGGCATGCGCGGCAGGGTTGAACGTTATCCCAGGGATGATGTTCAAATATGTCAGACACTCCTTTTACGCTGAACCGTTCTTTCAATTTGAACATCATCCCTGGGATAACGTTCAACCCCTCCCAAAAAAAGAAAAGCCCCCGCGCGTGCGAGGGCTTTGGCAATTGAAGAGCTTCGGCAATTACATGCGCTTCACGAAACGGCCGTCGCGCGTGTCGATCTGCAGGATGTCGCCTACTTCCACGTACATCGGCACGTTCACCACGGCACCGGTCTCCATCGTGGCGGGCTTGGTGGAGCCCTGAACGGTGTCGCCCTTGAAGCCGGGTTCGGTCTCGGCGACTTCCAGCTCGACGAACATGGCGGGCTCGAGGCCGATGAGCTCCTCGCCGGCGTACTGCAGCGAGACCTCGTCGTTTTCCTTCAGCCACTTCGCGACGTCGCCCACGATGTCGGCGGACAGCGCGAGCTGCTCGTAGGTGTCGTTGTCCATGAAATTGTAGTCGGAGCCGTCGTTGTACAGGTACTGCATCTTGCGGGTTTCCATGCGGACGGAATCGAACTTCGTGCCGGCGTTGAACGTGTTGTCGACCACGCGGCCCGTGCGCACGTCGCGCAGCTTGGTGCGGACGAACGCGCCGCCCTTGCCCGGCTTCACGTGCTGGAACTCGATGATGGTCCACAGCTTGCCGTTGTATTCGATGCACATGCCGTTCTTGAAATCTGCAGTGGAAATAGCCATTGGAAACCCTCGCTCCTCGTCTTTCTTGATGATAAACCTGCACGATTATAGCGTAATGACGTGGAAAGTGAACATCGTCTGCGCAACGAACGCGCATCCCGCAAACGATGTTCGGCTACGGGCGGTACAATAGCGCACAGCCTACGAACGCAAAAGGAGCGCGAACATGACGACGCGGAAGATACTGCTGCTGAACGGCCCGAACCTGGACATGCTGGGCACGCGCGAGCCCGAGGTGTACGGGCGCGACACGCTTGAATCGCTCGAGGAGACGGTGCGCGCCTACGCTGAAGAACGCGGCGCCGAGCTGACGTGCTACCAGTCGAACAGCGAGGGCAAACTCATCGACAAGGTGCACAAGGCGCTGGGGAAATACGACGGCGTTGTGTTCAATCCGGGCGCGTACACGCACTACTCGTATGCGCTGCGCGACGCCATCGGCGCCATCGACACGCCGGTCGTCGAGGTGCACCTGTCCGACATCGATGCGCGCGAGCCGTTCCGCGCGGTGTCTGTAACGGCGCCGGCCTGCGTGGCGCAGGTGAAGGGCCTGGGCATCGACAGCTACTGCCGCGCCATCGACATCCTGCTCGGCTACGAGAACCTGCCCCGCCTCGGCGAAGGATACGAGAAGTGGTCCGACATGAGCGCGCCCATCATCCTGGCCGAGGGGGAATTCGAAAGCGGGCGCGTGCTTGAACAGGAAATAGCCGACATTGCGGCGGATGATGTCGCCGAAGAACTTCCCGACATCAGCATTCCCGACGTCGACATGGGCGCGCTGTCAGCACAGCGGCAAGCCGTCGTGCGCGCTGCCTGCGAACAGCTCGGCGTTACTGCGCTGCTCGTGCGCGATACGCCCAACATCCGCTGGATCACCGGTTTCGACGGCGTCTTCGACGAGGAACGGGCGCACGCCCTGCTCGTCGGGCGGGACTTCACATCGCTGCACACCGATTCCCGCTATTCGAACGCGCTGCACGAAGCTGTCGCTTCCACCGGCAGCAACATCATCGTCGACGAGGTCCGCGTCGGGCATTTCCAATTCGCGCACCAATCGCTCGCACCGGGGGTCGACGGGGCGTTTTTCGGGAAACTCGGGTTCGAGGACAGCATCACGTACGCCGAGTACGTGAAAGCCGCCGGCCTGTTCGGCACGGCTGCGCTCGTTCCCACCAACGATGTCGTGCTGTCGCTGCGCTCGGTGAAAAGCCCGATGGAACTCGATCGGCTGCGCGCTGCCCAGGCGATCACCGACGCCGCCTTCCGTCACATCGTCGGCTTCATGCGCCCCGGCATGACCGAGCGCGAAGTGCAGCTCGAGCTGGAAGGTTACATGATGCGCTGCGGCGCCGACGGTTTGGCCTTCGGGTCGATCGTCGCATGCGGCGCAAATGGCGCCGACCCGCATGCCGTTCCCAGTGACAAGCGGCTGGAAGCCGGCCAATGCGTGGTCATGGATTTCGGCGCGAGGGCGTACGGCTATTGCTCCGACATGACGCGCGTGGTGTTTCTGGGCGAACCGACGGGCGAAATGGCGCGCGCATGGGACGTGCTGCGCAAGGCGAACGAGACGGTCGAGCGCATGCTGCGGCCGGGCGTCACCGGCATCGAAGCGCACGAAACCGCAGAACGGGTTCTCGAGGAAGGCGGCTTCGGCGGACGCATGGGCCACGGGCTCGGCCATGGCGTGGGCTTGGAATGCCACGAATTGCCCGTGCTGAACACGCGCAACGCCGCGCCGCTTGTCGAAGGCAACGTCGTGACGGTCGAACCGGGCATCTACCTGCCGGGCGAGTTCGGCATGCGCCTAGAGGACTGCGGCGTCATCACCGCCGACGGCTACGAGGTCTTCTCGCAGCTCGGCCACGAGATGGTCGTCATCTAGGCAACCTGGCTCGGCAACCTGGCCAAGCACTGTAAAACGCCTATCGCAACGCTTGCAGAATCGCCTCGTCGGAGACCGGGACGATTTCCCAATTCGCGATATCGCGCGCCAGCACGAAGCGGACTTCGCCACCTCGGGTTTTCTTGTCGCGCTTCATGGCGGTAAGCAGGTCTTCGGGCGTGGCGTCGTAATCGAGGGGCGCAAGGCCGAGCGTGTCAAGCAGGTCTGCCTGAGCCTCGGCGAACTCGGAAATCGCCTCGCGGGATTCTTCAAGCACATCGGCGGCGAGGCGCACCGCGAAACGCATGCCCTCGGCCACCGCGGCGCCATGGCTGAACGTCCCGTAACCCGTGCACGCCTCGATGGCATGCCCCAGCGTGTGGCCGTAATTCAGGCATTCGCGCACGCCTGCGCTTTCGGTCTTATCGCGTGCGACGACGCCTGCCTTGAACACGACGCAACGCTGAATCGCCTCAGCCGCCACGGCGTCATCGCGCTCGGCCATAGCCTGCGCGTGCTCGAGCATCCAGAAGAAGAAGTCGTCCGAATCGATGACGGCGGACTTCGCCACCTCCGCGCATCCGCAGCGCCATTCGCGTTCGGGCAGCGTTGCCAACGTGTCGGTGTCGGCGCAGACGAACGAGGGCTGGAAGAACGTGCCGACCAGGTTCTTCCCTTCCGCCAAGTTCACGGCCGTCTTGCCGCCAACCGACGAGTCGACCATGGCGAGCAGCGTTGTCGGCACCTGCACGACCGGCACGCCGCGCATGTACGTGGATGCTACGAACCCGGCGAGGTCGCCCACCACGCCGCCGCCAAGCGCAACGACCAGGCAATCGCGCCCGAACGCCAGCTGCGCCATGGCGCTCCAGATTTCCGAAGCGACGGCAATGTCCTTCGTGCCCTCGCCTGCGGGAACCGTGATGTCCGCAGCCTTGAAATTTGCGGCGGCAAGCGAAGCCTTCACCTGCGCCAAATACAGCGGCGCCACGTTCGAATCGGTGATGACCAGCACGTCGCGTGCATTCGCGAACCGCTCGATTTCCCTCAGGCTCTGCCCGAGCTTGCCGATGACGCCGCTGCCGATGCGCACCGCGTAGTCGCGCTCGCCCGGCAATTGCACGATTACCTTCGTTGCCACAAGACGCCTTTCCTCTCGAATCGATAATCAATTACCTCCGAGGTAATTGATTATTCGGCGTGTATTAAAATGCCTTCCTTTTTCAGCAGGCTGAACACTTCGCGCGCAATGGCGCCCGTGCCGCGACCCGCCGTGTCGATTGCCAAGTCGGCGACTTCCTCGTACAGCGGCAGGCGCCCTTCGATGACGCGCTGCGCCTGGTCCAAGTCGCCGAACAAGGGGCGTGTCGAAAGGTCGGAGATGCGCGAGGCCGCTTCGGCTGCCGTCACCTTCAAGTACACCACGAAGCCATGTTCACGTAGGATCTCGCGGTTGGCTTGGGCGAGCACCACCCCGCCGCCACATGACACTAACCGCGGTTCGCCCGTTGCGAGCTCGCGCAGCACATCGGTCTCGATGGCGCGAAACCCTTCCTCGCCCGAAGCGGCGAAGATTTCCTTCACCTTCATGTCGCAGCGGCGCTCGATGTACGTGTCCATGTCGACCGCCGCCACGCCGGCGCTCCGCGCGAGCTTTCGCGCAACCGACGTCTTGCCCGCCCCCATGAAACCGACGAAGAACACCGGCTGAGACAGCTCGTATGGAACGAATTCGGGTTCGCCTGCTGGTTTCGGCTTGCGGAAGTCGAAGACCTGTTGCGGTTCGGTCATCGGGACACCGTCTTCAAGCGTTCTTTGTACGCCGCGATGTTGGCGCGAATATCGGCCATGTTGTCGTGGCCGAACTTCTCGAGGTACGCATTGGCCAGTGCGAACGCGACTTCGCCTTCCGCCACGACGGCGCAAGCCGGCACGGCGCACACATCGCTGCGCTCCTTCGAGGCATCGGCTGCTTCGAGCGTGTCGAGGTCGACGGTCTTCAGCGGCGTCATGAGCGTGGGAATGGGCTTCATCGCGCACGTCGCGATGAGCGGCATGCCGGTGGTCATGCCGCCTTCCAATCCGCCGGCATTGTTGCCCGCACGTGTGAACCCCAAATTCGAATCGAGGATGATTTCATCATGGACCTGCGAGCCAGGCAGCTCAGCCGCCTTGAAGCCCAAGCCGAACTCGACGCCCTTGATGGCGGGAATCGAGAAGAGCGCGGCGGCGACGCGGCTGGTCATGCGTTCGCCAGCGGTGGCGTACCCGCCTAGCCCGGGCACAAGGCCGCGCGCGACGATGCGGAACGTGCCGCCGAGGCTTTCCCCCGCTTCACGCGCCTTGTCGATTTCGGCGCGCATGGCGTCAGCGGTCGCCTCGTTAGGGCATCGCACATCGGAAAGCTCGATTTCCAGCGGCTTGTAGTCGGGTGCGTCCATCATGGGATCTTGCTCGGGCATCTTCGCCTGGCCGATCGACGTGACGTACGAGAACACGTCGACCCCCAGGTCGGCAAGCAGCTCGCGGGCAATTCCAGTGGCCGCCACACGTGCCGCCGTTTCACGCGCGCTTGCGCGTTCGAGCACGTCACGGCAATCGTCGGAGTTGATCTTCAGCACGCCCACCAAGTCGGCGTGCCCCGGGCGCGGAGTCGTTTCCCGTTGCAAGTCGACGGGCGCATCGCCGAATACGGCCATGCGATCGGTCCAATTCTGCCAGTCGCGATTTTCCACCACGAGCGTAATGGGCGATCCGATTGTGCGGCCGAAGCGCACGCCCGAGGTTATGCGCACGCGGTCTTGCTCGATGAGCTGCCTGCCTCCGCGGCCATACCCGGATTGCCGGCGCGCCAAATCGGCGTTGATGGAATCCTCGGAGATGTGCAGCCCCGCCGGCACGCCGTCGACGATTGCCGCCAGCTGCGGCCCGTGGCTTTCGCCCGCCGTCATGTATCGCATGCGCCCACCTTCCCTCGTTTCGTTTTGCACGATTGTAGCGCAGCGTAGAAACTGCAACGGCGGGGTTCGCGCGATTCCGCAGCTACGCGAGGCGGCCGAATTGAACGTCACCCCATGAATTGAACGCCACCCCAGGGAAGATGTTCAAATATTTGAACATCTT
>JAFUCC010000149.1 GCA_017459925.1 Eggerthellaceae bacterium | reverse complement strand
GGGGTAATGTTCAAATCGAAGAGCAAATTTGAACATTACCCCTGGGATGGTGTTCAATCCGCGGGACGATGCCCGATCCACGTTTATGGTGAAAGTGCACTATTCCGAATTCGGACAATTGGGCATTTAGCATAATGACGGCTCTTGGTATTCAGATAAAAATACTCTACGATGCGAGAAGAGCCGACGAGCGTTGTTCTCGCTGGTTCGAAAAGTCGAAGCGCAAGTCTAAGGAGGCCACAGTGATTATCATCGGCGAGAAGATTAACGGTTCCATCCCCAAGTGCGGTGCTGCCATCGCGGCTCGTGACGAGGAATACATCCGCGAGATGGCTCGCATTCAGGACCATTACGGCGCCACCTTCATCGACTGCTGCGCTTCGGTCAACGAGAACGAGCTCGAGACGATGGAGTGGATGATCAACCTGATCATGGAAGAGACTGACCTGCCCATCTCCATCGACTCTCCCGACCCCCAGGTGTGTGTCGACGCCATGAAGTTCTGCGGCGACCGCGTGGGCATCATCAACTCCGTTTCCGGCGAGGGCGACAAGATCGACATCGTCTTCCCGAAGATTGCCGATACCAAGTGGGGCTGTGTCGCGCTGCTCTCCGACGACACGGGCATCCCGAAAACGGTCGAGGATCGCATGAGGGTCTTCCACAACATCATGGACCGCGCGAAGGAATTCGGCATCTCTCCCGACCGCCTGTACATCGACCCGCTGGTTGAGACGCTCGGCGCTAACCCCGAGACGCTCGAGACGTGCTGCGAAGTCACCAGGCAGATCAAGGCCGAGTACCCGACGATCCACGTCGCCGGCGCCCTTTCGAACGTCTCGTTCGGTCTGCCGGGCCGCAAGTACATCAACATCCCGTTCATGACCCTGGTCATGGCCGCCGGCATGGACGGCGCCATCATGGACCCGACGTCCCGCGACATGAACGGCGTCATGCACGCCACCGAGGCGCTGCTTGGCGAGGACGAGTACTGCATGGAGTACATCGACGCCTACCGTGAGAACCTCTTTGGTCCGCTGAACCGCGACTAACGAGAATCGACCTCCTTTTGGGCGGCGGGCTGTATGCTCGCCGCCTTTTTTCTGGTCAGATATGTCATGATTACGGCAACGCGATAATTATGGGCAAATGAGTAGCAGGACGTTCCTGGTGCTCATTTTTCCAAAATGAGCACCAGGAACGTCCTGCTACTCATTTGTTTGGTGGTGGTTGGCTTTGAAGATGCATATTGACGATGCTGGCAAGCGGCTGGAAGTCGGCGTCGCAGAGCCGTGCTCGGTGCTCGACGTCCTGCAAGCCCAGCGCATCGACATACAGGCGACGTGCGGCGGCGTGGGGAAGTGCGGGCGCTGCCAGGTGCTCGTGCGCGACGACGAGGGCCTGAGCTACCGCCTTGCCTGCATGACGCCGGTCAGCGACGGCATGGAAGTCGTCGTGGAGCATGCCGGCGCCATGGATGTCGTGCAAAGCGGCACGACGGCCGCCTTCCCGCCCGACGAGGGCGCCACCGGTTACGGCCTGGCCATCGACATCGGCACGACTACCGTGGTCGCGCACTTGCATGACCTGGCCACGGGCGAGCGCCTCGCCACAGTGGGCCGCGCGAACCCGCAAATCGCCTTCGGCAGCGACGTGATCAGCCGCATCTCTGCGAGCGTCGACGGAAAGCTCGACCTGATGACGGGCATCATCCAAGACGCGATGCGCGAGATGAAGGCGAAGCTGTGCGCCACGGCGGGCGTCGATCCCGCGCAGGTCGTGCGGTGTGCCATCGCCGGGAACACGGTCATGCAGCACATCGCCGTGGGCCTGCCGCCCGACACCATCGGCTACAACCCGTTCATCCCGCAGTCGCTGTTCGGCGACGTGCACGACATCGACGGGCTGGGTCCGTGCTATTTCGCGCGGTGCATCGCCGGTTACGTCGGTGGCGACATCACGGCGGGCATGCTGGCGTGCGAACTCGACGAGGGCGGCACGCGGCTGTTCCTCGACCTGGGCACGAACGGCGAGATGGCACTGGCTGCAAACGGGCGCATCTGGTGTTGCGCCACGGCTGCCGGCCCCGTGTTCGAGGGCGCCAACATCCATTTCGGCATGCCGGCATCGCCGGGCGCCATTTCGAAGGTGACGTTCGAAGACGGCGAGGTGAAAATCGGCGTCGTGGGCGATGTCGCGCCCATCGGCATCTGCGGCACGGGCATCGTCGATGCGGTGGCGCTGATGGTGCGCTTGGGCGTCGTCGACGACACGGGGTATTTGCTCGGCGCTGACGAGTTGGAAGAGCCGCTGGCGTCGTTCGCCGGCCGCGAGAACGACCGCAACGTGTTCTACCTCACGCCCGACCATTCCATCTACATCACGCAAAACGACGTGCGCAGCCTGCAGCTGGCCAAGGCGGCCGTGTGCGCGGGCATCCTGACCATGGTCGAGGCTGCGGGCATCCAGGTGTCCGACATCAAGCAGCTGGAAATCGCCGGCGGGTTCGGCGCGTATTTGAACTTGAAATCGGCAGCGGGCATCGGGCTGTTCCCGAAGGAACTGCTGAGTTGCGCGTCGAGCGTGGGCAACACGTCGGGCGAGGGCGCGACGGCCCTGCTGGTTTCGAGCGCCGCCCGCACGCGCGAGGATGTAATCGTGGAAAAGTGCGACTACCTGGAGCTTTCCACGTCGTCGGAGTTCAACGAGTTCTACGTCGAGATGATGGAGTTCGAATAGGCGTTTGCGTAGGGGCGCGATTCATCTCGCCCGATGTTGAGGGAGGGGGACACATGAACAAAATCGAACAACTGGCACAGGATGTCGGCTTCGACTGCATGGGGACGTGCAGCGCGAGGGATCTCGTGGCGCGGCCCGAAGTGCGCGCGATGTGCGCGGCGGGGAAGTGCCAGGTGTACGACCACAGCTGGGCGTGCCCGCCGGCGTGCGGCGAGCTCGAGGACTTCCAGCAGCAGATGAACGCCTACGAGCATTGCCTCGTCGTGCAGACGGTCGGCGAAATGGAAGACGATTTCGACTTCGAGACGATGGAAGAGGCGGGCAACCTGCAAAAGCAGCGCGTGCTCGATTTGGTCGAAGCGCTCGACGCCGCGGGTCTCTCCGCCGACACCATGACGCTTTCGGCCGGCACGTGCACGCTGTGCAAGGAATGCACGTACCCCGATGAGCCGTGCCGCTTCCCCGATAAGCGCCTCGTGTCGATGGAGGCTGCGGGCTTGGTCGTGTCGGAAGTCTGCGAGCTGGCGGACATCCCCTACAACCACGGTCCGCAGACCATCGCCTATTCCGGCTGCGTGCTGTACAACTAGCCCAAAGGGGACGAGATGGAACAGATACCGGGTATGCGTTCCGCTTCGCAGGACGGCAAACAGACCAGGTAGCCTATCGGCGAAACGGAACGCATACCCGGTATCTGTTCCATCGGCTATTGCGATAAGAGAGGTATTCGTTGATTCGGCTGGGAATTGACACAGGCGGAACGTTCACCGACGCGGTGGTCGTCGACACGGACGACATGAGCGTGCTGGCGCACGTGAAGTCGCTCACGACGAAAGGCGACCTGACGCGCTGCATCACCAAGGTCCTCGACGGCCTGCCGCGCGACGTGCTCATGCGCGCCGAGCAGGCGGCGCTTTCCACGACGCTGGCGACGAACGCATGCGTCGAGGGGAAGGGCGGCCGCGCGAAGCTCATCATCGTGGGCACGACTGACGAGGTACTGCACCGGGTCGACGCGCAGGGCAAGTTCGGCATTCCCTATTCCGACGTGCTGGCAGTCGACTTCAAAGGCTCGTACGACGGCAATGACGTGGTCATTCCCGATTGGGAGGAGCTGTATCGGCAGCGCCCGGCGTTCTTCGAGGAGGCTGACTCGTTCGGCATCGCCAGCCTGTACGCGCTGAACAACGGCGCCATCGTCGAGAAGAGCGGCGCTGAATTCCTGCGCAACACGTTCGGCAAGCTCGTGGTGGAGGCCACGACGGTGGCCGCTGAGCCAAACGTCATCGGGCGCGGTGCCACGGCTTTGCTGAACGCGCGGCTCGTGCCGGTCATCGAGGAGTTCCTCGACGCCATCGACGCCGTGTTCGCCGAGCGCGGCCTCGATATTCCCGTGTCCATCGTGCGCAGCGACGGCACGCTCATGTCCGAAGAGCTCGCGCGCATCCGCCCCGTCGAGACGATCCTGTCGGGGCCAGCCGCATCGACCACCGGTGCACAGGCGCTTGCGGGCTGTCCCGAAAGCCTGATCGTCGACATCGGCGGCACGACGTCCGACATCGCCATCGTGCACGGCGACCGCCCGAACCGCACCGAAGGCATCACCATCGGCGGCTGGAAGACGCAGGTTGCCGGCGTGAGCATCGACACCATCGCGCTGGGCGGCGACACGGTCGTGCGCTTCACGAAGAGCAGCGCGCTCGAGCTGGGCACGCGTCGCGTAACGCCGCTGTGCATCGCGGCAGACCGCTGGCCCGAGGTCATCCCGGCGCTCGAGAGCTACTACCGCAAGGTAATCAAGGACTTCCACTCGAAATACGAGCTGCTGTACCTGCTGCGCAACCCGGGCGACCTGGGGCGTTACTCGCGGCCCGAGCAAGAGCTTCTCGCCGTGTTACGCGACGGCCCGGTTTCGCTGTCTGACAAACGGGTCGAGGAGATTCTGGGCTTGAAGACCGAGCGTTTAGAAGACGAGGGCATCGTCATGCGCTGCGGCATGACGCCGACCGACGCCATGCACCTGCGTGGCGATTTCAGCTCGTTCAGCACCGAGGCATCGCGGCTCGGTGCGAAGTGCGTGTTGAAGTCGTACCGTGGCGAAGATGCGGCGGAAAGCGAAGAGGCCATCATGGCGTTCGCCGACGAGATTTACGAGCTGGCGCAGTTCAGGCTGTTCAGCCAGGTGGTGGGCGCGTTTTCGCAAGACCGCTACTGGCCGGACAAGCCGACGGACCTCGATCCCCAGATGAAAGCCATCGCGAAGCAGGTGTGGAACGCCCGCCACGATGAAGCGAAGCCGCCGTTCAACATCGTCTTCAAAAGCGATGCGGCGCTTGTGGGCGTCGGCGCTCCCACCCATGTGTTCTTAGGCGAGGTTGCGCGCGTGCTCGATGCGCCTTGCGTCGTTCCCGAGCATGCGGGCGTGGCCAACGCGGTTGGTGCCGCGGTGTCGCACGTGTCGGTCGAGCAGCAGGTTCGCATCAGTCCCAACCGCGGGGCCGATGGCATCGTGCGCGGATTCTTGGTGCGCGGGCTCGATCACGTCGACCCGTACGACGACATCGACGCTGCGTTGGAAGGCGCTCGGCAGATGGCCCGCAGCCAGGCCGAGGCCGAGGCGCGCCGCCGTGGCCTGACCGGCGAACTTGCTTGCGAAATCGAGGAGAACCGCAGCGAATACAGCACGGCGGGCGTGGTCGAGATTTTCCGCGAGTGGTCCGTCACGGCCCGCATCGAATAAGGATGAGTAATGGGGTCTGTCCCCAGCGCTCATCTATCTCATAAAAAATTTTTATTCACAAAGGTAAAAAGCCCAATTTTATACTTGACTTTTTTCAGTGATAAATATATTTTATGACCATTGGGAAAACCTATGAAAGGGGAGCATCATGGCAGTTCTTGACGATCTTCGCGAGAAGACGATGAAGGGCAAGAGGAAGGAAACCGGCCCGCTCGTGCAGCAGGCTCTCGACGAGGGCATTCCCCCTCAGGAAATCCTCGACGCCATGATCGACGCCATGGGCGTTATCGGCGACCGCTTCTCGAAGGGCGAGTGCTTCGTCCCCGAGATGCTCGTTGCAGCTCGCGCCATGTCCGCTGGCACCGATGTCCTGAAGCCGGCTATGGCCGCTGGTGGCGCTGAGCCGCTGGGTCATGCCGTCATCGGCACCGTCAAGGCCGACATGCACGACATCGGCAAGAACCTCGTCCGCATGATGATCGAAGGCAAGGGCGTCGAGATCGACGACCTGGGCGTCGACGTTCCGCCCGAGACCTTCGTCGAGTACATCAAGGATCACCCGGAGTGCAAGGTCGTGTGCCTGTCCGCTCTGCTGACCACCACCATGCCCGCCCTGGAAGAGACCATCAAGGCCATCGAGGACGCCGGCCTGCGCGACAA
This sequence comes from Eggerthellaceae bacterium, assembly GCA_017459925.1. Lineage (GTDB taxonomy): Bacteria > Actinomycetota > Coriobacteriia > Coriobacteriales > Eggerthellaceae > UBA9715. Next base: position 2,574 of record JAFUCC010000149.1, on the reverse strand, counting down.
CGTGAAGATCATGGTCGGTGGCGCTCCTGTCACCCAGGAGTTCGCTGACGAAATCGGCGCCGACGCTTACACGCCCGACGCTGGTGCCGCTGCCGAGCGCATCGCCCTGTTCTATCAGGAATAAGCGCTTTAAACAGACCCACCTTAAAAAGTCGCCTGCACTCGCAGGCGACTGTGTGTTTCTGGATGAGTAGCAGGACTGTCCTGTGACTCATTTCATCACAGAAAATGAGTCACAGGACAGTCCTGCTACTCATCCTATTTGGTGGCGTGAACCAGCATGCCGAGCGAGATCATCAGGTGGATGCGCTCGTCCACGTTGTCGAGATCGGTACCGGTGATCTCCTCGATCTTGCCCAGGCGGTTGCGAAGCGTGTTGCGGTGCAAGTACAGTGCCTTCGCCGTGAGCAGGGCGTTGCGCTCCAGGGCAAGGTAGGCGAGCAGCGTCTCGCAGTACTTCGTGTTGTGCGTCTGGTCGTAGGCGTACAACACGTCGGCGCCGTAGCAGCTGGTGATGACGCCCTTGCAGCAGTCGGCAAGAAGCCGCCTGAACTGGCTATCGCATGATATCAGGCGCGGCTCCGCCTCGGAGGCGGCGGACATGTTCTCGTGAACGTACTTGTTCTGCTCGTAATACACCTTCAATTGCGAGAAGTCGCTGAAGCGGCTGCTCACGACCACGGGGCGCTTAAGCGCCGCGGCGCATTTCTCGAGGTGGCCCATAAAGTCCTCATTGCCGCGCTCGGCTTCGTGGAATATGACGACGGCCGTGTCCTTGTACGAGTATGCGTGGCTGTCGAAGTTGCCCATGAGCATGCCCATGGTGCGCATGTGCAGCAGGTGGTTCTCGAACTCGTTTTGCTCGAATTGCACGGTTGCCATGCGGAAGTCGGACTCGACGGGCCAATGGGTTTCGAGCTTCAGCTGATGGGCGATGTCGCGTTTGGCCGTGAGGAGGCCGTCGAGGATGTGGATGATGAAGTTGTCCTGGAAGCCGGCCATGTGGCCTTCCTTGGCGCCTCGCGCGGCCATGAGCGGGGCGATCATGGTGCCAAATTCCTGCGCGATCTCGACTTCGCAGTACCCCAAATCGCCCCAGGTATCGATCATGAAGTAGTAACCCACGAGCTTGCCCTGCACGCGGATGGGCTTCGCCAGAATGCGAATCGTATACACCTCGGAGTCGATGAGCGCGGCACGTGGCAAGTTCGAGATGCGCGTGTAGTCGCCGGTGCGGTTCAAAGCCTCCACGATGTGATGCGGGTACAGCCCGTCGTGCAGAAGCTGGTAGTGCCACGTGGCGCTGATCTCGTTCATCTCGAAGTCGACGTGGGAAATCATGCGCCAGCTGGCATCGGCGATGTACATGGGGCGCGGCACGAAGCGCGCCGTGGCGTCGACGAGGTCTTGGTAGGGCGCATCGGCCACGAGTAAGTCGTTAATGGTGTCGTGCCAGCGGCGGTAGATCTCCATCTCGTTCACGAGGAAGTTAAACAGCGTGTCGATGTCGGCATTGTCGGGAATCACGATGCGCGGAATGCCGTGGCATTTGTCGCTGAGCTCCTCGGTGACCACGCATCCGAACATGCTTGCGGCGTCGAGTGCCGGGGCGGGTATCTCGTGCTCGTCGGTGACGAAGTACAGGAAGCCCGCATGGCTGGCGAAGCGCGTGGAGGCGACGCCGACCCACTCGATGTTCAGCGGTGCGACGTGCTCGTCGACGATGCGCGCATCCTCCTCGAGCGAAAGCGTTTTCGTGTACATGTAGCGAAGCGACAGTTCCATACCATCTCCCAGGTCTCGTGGGTGGTTCGGAAGGGCCACAAAAATGAGCCGTGAGTCTCATTTTCACAACCATTTCACGTCAGTCGCATTCTAACTGTGCACTCGTGCACAATCAATTGTTCAAAGTGTGTCAATTGTTGCACTTGCGGCTTTTATTTCCAATTTCTTATCCTTGGCGCCAAGGTGGGAATGAAGGGTCTAGTCATAAAGAAAGGGGAAAGCAATGAGTGACGAGACTAAAACAGTCGAGGCTCAAGAGGCTGCCACGCCTAGCTTGCCGCCCGACTACAAGCCGCTGTCGACGGGACTGAGGTTCTTCTACGGCGTCGGCGACTTCGGGTTCAACATCATGAACTCGGTGGAGAACTACTACTTCGTGTTCTTCCTGACCAACTGCGCAATGCTCGACCCCGCGCTCGCCGGCATCGTGTCGACCGTGGGCTCGGTCATCGACGCAATCGTCGGCTGGCTGTGGGGCGCCATCATCAACACGGTCAAGCCGATGAAGTGGGGCCGTTACCGCTCCTGGCTGCTCTTCGTGCCGTGGATCGTGCCGATCCTGTTCGCGCTCGACTACTGGAAGTTCTCCGACAACCCGGTCATCACCGCCGTGCTCATCACGATCTTCTACGTGGCGTCGCACTGCACCTGGGACTTCCCGTACGTGGCGAACGTGTCGATGATCGCCGTCGTCGGCAAGACGCCCGAGGACCGCGCGCGCCTCGCCTCGACGCGCGGCATGTGGTCCAACGCCTCCAAGATCCTGTTCGCCTACATCTTCCCGCCCGT
>JAFUCC010000148.1 GCA_017459925.1 Eggerthellaceae bacterium | reverse complement strand
CCGTTTGCCCAGTCCGATTTCGGGCGAGCGTTTCTGGCCATGGTCCGATGCTTGCATTCCGATCCGTGGGATGCATCGGCGCTCTCCGATGTCCTGTATTCCCCGTTTGCCGGGTTCACCCAGGCAGATGCGTTGCGCATCGATGCCGAAATACGTGCTAATCGTGTGGCAGCGCGTGAGGACGTGCTCGTGCAATTGCGCGCTCTGTCCGAGCCTTTCTCTCAGTTTGAAGAAATCGCCTCCGATCCCGATGCCGACGTGCTCATTGGCGCGTTCGAGCAAATGGTGCAAGCGGCAATGCATAAGTCACAGACATGGCGATCTGAACAGCTCGCAGCTATGGGAACGTTGCGCGACGCTGCTGCGGCCGCTCGTCATATGGGCATCGGAATCGAGTCGTGCGCTTCGGCTCTCGAACGAGCGACGCTGCCCGTGTCGGCGTGCGTTGACGGCGTCGGCCCCGCCGTTACGTTTACAACGCAGGCGATTGCGGCCCGCATGGGCAAGGGCAGCTGTGCATCGCTTTTCATCGCGGACCTCACATCAGAGGACTATCCCGTTGCCGATAAAGATGACGCAGCTGCAACGCTGTTCGCCAATCTTGGGCTCGAGCCTGTCGAAAGCGCCCTTTCCCGGGCGCGCCGCGAGTTTTCGGCGCTTGTGAAATTGCCGACAAGCACACTGTTCATTGCGCGTCCTCTCGGCGATGCGAACGCCGAACCGACGTATCCGGCAGTCGTACTCGAAGAGTTCGTCGACGCGTGCCGTGCTGCCGACGCTTCGGGCGAAGATGAAACGGACGACGTGTTCAGGCTTCCCGCCAGCATGAGGTCCGACCTCATCGAACGAGGGGAAGAAAGGCTCTACGCAAACGCTCGTGCCGAGGAGCCAGGTGCCGTGCAAGCGGAATCGGCGGTGACCGCCAAGCCGCTTCTCGACGACATGTCCTCCCAGGCAATCGAGCTCGTCATGCCTGCAAGGCACGATAGCCAGGGGCACGCAATCGGCAAGCCATGCCCGTCTCCATCGCAAATCGAGGCGTATCTTGAATGCCCTTACCAGTGGTTCGCAACACGCCGGTTGCGCGTAGAAGAACTCGACGAGGGTTTCGGCCCGCTTGAACGCGGCAACTTCGCCCATGCGGCGCTCGAGGAGTTCTACCGGCAATTCCAAGCGCTCGGACATGTGAAAGTGACCCCTGAAAACCTTGGCGCCGCTCAAACCCTCATGCGCGGAGTTGCAAGCGAAATCGCCCAAGCCCAGTTTTCCGAAGAGCCAAGCAGCGGGCGCCTCGTTCCCGTAACCGAGCTCGAGCGGCGTGAAGTCGCAGCGCTCATCGACCAATTAGTCGCCTATCTCGGCTTCGAAGCCAAGTTGCTGCCGACATTTCATCCAGCGTATTTCGAATACGAGATTCCGGCCGAGAATCCCGTCGAGTACGCTGGCTATGCGCTCATCGGCAAGGTTGACCGAATCGACGTCGACGGCAAGGGGCATGCGGTCATCATCGACTACAAGGGTTCGGTTAACGCCGAGCACGACATAGCCGGAAAAGACTTCAGCCATGCGGGCAAAGTGCAGACGCGTATATACGCCCAAGCTGTGAAACGCGCGCTCGGCTTAGATGTCGTTGGCGCTCTTTATGTTAGTTACGGCCGCACGCCGAGCGTTACGGGTGCATATGATCCGCGCGTCATCGAGGCCGCTCATCTTCCAGGAGCAAGCGCCGAAAAATGCGCATGCGGATTGCTTGAAGAATTACCTGGTGAAACGCCTGATGATTTCACGTTCGCCGACCTGGCTTTCGACACGATGCTCGATGCGACCGAGCAGGTCGCTGGGCGTGCCATTGCCGGCATGTGCGCGGGCGACGTTTCCTGCAAGCCGTCGACAGATAAGGCTTGCACGTGGTGCCCGGTGCTTTCGTGCCCGAAGAGGGGAGCGTAAGCCATGGCCCTCACTTTGGGACAACAGCGATGCGTCGACACGCTTGACCGTCCGCTCGTCGTGGCGGCAGGCGCCGGTTCGGGCAAGACGTTCACGCTCACCCAGCGAATTGCGGGCGCGCTTGAAAGCGGCTACGTTTCCGCCATCGATGAAGTGTGCGCCATAACGTTCACGAACAAAGCGGCCGCCGAACTGAAGTCGCGCATCAAGGCAGAGCTTCGGTCGCGGGGGCTCGTCGAACAGGCCCTTCGCGTCGATGAGGCATGGGTGTCGACCATTCATGGCATGTGCGCGCGAATTCTCAGGGCCCATGCGCTCGAGCTGGGAATCGACCCGGCGTTTCGCGTGGCCGAAGGCGCTGAAGTGACCGGGTATCTCGACCAGGCTATCGACGCCGTGCTTGCCGCAGAGCAAGAAACCGCTTCGTCTCCCAAGGTCGATGCCCTGTTTGCCGAATACGCGCCTCGATCTTTCGGCGGATTCGGCGTGTCGGTCGAAAGCATGCTCGCCGAGCTTGTGACTGCGGCATCTGCCCAGGCCAACGGAGTTGATTCGTTTGTCATGCCCGGTATTTCGCTGCTTCCCGCGGTGGCGGTTGAGCAAGCGATCGACAGCGTCGAAAGCCTCGCCGTGGCGGCTGAAGGCGAGAAGGAGAGCCCCAAACGCGACGAGTGGCTGGTGGCGACCGGCCAGGCTTTGCAGGATGCGCGCGATGCCCTCGCAAGCGGGATAGGCGACTACGGCCAGGCGCTGCGCCTGCTCTCGGCATTCAAGCTGGCGAAGACGTTCGGAAGCAAGGACTACAAAGCCCGGGTCGACGAGGCCAGAGGGGCTCTCGCTGCAAGCACGATGGAAGTGCGCCTTGGGGCGGCGCGCGGGCATCTGGAAACGCTCGTCGAGCTTGCGCGCCGGGTGCTCGACGAGTTCTCTGCGCTGAAACGCGCCGATGGCGTGCTCGATAATAACGACTTGCTGGTATTAACTGCGCGCGCCATCGAGGAGCATCCCCGCATCGCCGCGCAATACACGGACAAGTTCAAGCTCGTCATGGTCGACGAGTTCCAGGACACCGACCAGATGCAAGTCGACATGATCAAGCGCCTGGCGGGCGAGGATGCTCGGAGCTTGTGCGTGGTGGGCGATGCGCAGCAGTCGATTTACCGGTTCCGCGGCGCAGACGTGTCGGTGTATCGTCGCCACCTTCAGTCTGTCCGCTCCGACTGGCCCGATTCCGTAATCGAGCTGTCCGATAATTTCCGCAGTCATGGCGATGTGCTGGCGTTCGTCGACCGCGTGTTCGAGAAACCTGCCATGTTCGGCGGCGAATTCATGTCGCTTTCGGCTGGTCGCGACGAGGCGAAGGTCTCTGCGCCTTTCTCGGATGCGGAGCCCCGTATCGTCGTGCAGCACACGACGCGCCCCTGGCGCGGGGTCGACAGCCAGCATGCGGTTCGCGTGGCTGCGGCGCGCATTGCCGATCAGTTCGCTTCGCTGGCCGCAAAGGGCCATGCTCCTGGTG
>JAFUCC010000147.1 GCA_017459925.1 Eggerthellaceae bacterium | reverse complement strand
GGACGCTCGCGCGCCGGCGCCTTCCGGTTCCCCGTCCCTCCACGGCGGCCGGCCGGATCCGAAGCCCGTCGCCGCGGCGTCACGTGACGGAATAATTCTTGGGCTGGCAAAGGCCCGGGAGGCCGGGATTCCGAAATCGGCCCCGTTTTCGGCTGCCGTTTTTTTACTTTGTTTTTTACATTTTTTTTAATTTTTACTATTTCCCCGAGTGGAGGGCCCGCTGACACACTGGCGCACGCGGAGCGCCTCGGAATTCTTTTTCGACGGTTCGGGGAAACGCCGCTCCAAGACGCTTGCGCGCAGAGCGGGCCACGCTACGTGATGGCCAACGAAATGCTTGCATTCCGTCCAGCTATGTTTAAAATATTGTCAGTTTCTTTAATAAGAGGATTGCTTAGTAAAGGACGCGAGATGGCACGATACGTCACCAAGCATTGGAAGGCCGGCTTCGAGGGGGCGACCCGCGCCGAGCGCAAGGGAGGGCCCTACCGCGTGTACGAGCCCGACCCGCTCTGCGAGCGCGCCTTCCTCATGGACGGGGCGACCGCGGCGGACGTGTCGGACGCCGAGAGGGCGATAGCGCAGTTCGACTCGTCAACCAGGGCGCTGCGGAACACCGAGGCCCTCGCCCGCCTCGTGCTGCGCGCCGAGGCGCTCTCGTCGTCGCGCATAGAGGGGCTCGTCATCGGGCCGCGCAGGCTGCTGAAGGCGGAGCTCGGCTTCTCGCCCTCCGACGTCACCGCCGTGGAGGTCATGAACAACATACACGCCATGGACGAGGCGCTATCGCTGGCTTCCGCAGAGCCGCTCACCGTCGAGGACCTGCAGGACCTCAACCGGCGGCTGCTCGCGGGCACGCCGGCGGAAGACTACGCGGGCGCCGTACGCACCCAGCAGAACTGGCTGGGCGGCAACTTCCACAACCCGTGCCGCGCCGAGTACGTCCCGCCGGCGCCGGAGGCCGTCCCCGGGCTGCTCGACGACCTCGTTGCGTTTTGCAACTCGGACGCCCTGCCGCCGCTCGCGCAGGCCGCGGTAGCCCACGCCCAGTTCGAGACCATACACCCCTTCGCCGACGGCAACGGCCGCGTCGGGCGCGCGCTCGTCCACATCGTGCTGAGGAGGCGGGGCCTCTGCGCGCAGGCGGTGCCGCCCATATCCCTCGCGCTCGCGACGTCCGCGAAGGACTACGTGAAGGAGCTCGCCGCCTTCAGGCACGTCGGGGACCCTGACGGGCGAGACGCGGTCGCGGGGCTTTGCGAGTGGCTCTCCTTCTTCTCGGGATGCGCCGTCCGCGCCTGCCGCGACGCCGAGGAGTTCGAGCTGAGGCTCGACCGGCTGAAGGAAGGATGGATCGGCTCGCTTCCGGCCAAGCCGACCGAGGGCGTGCTGGCCGTCGCCGACGAGATGGCGGGCAGGCCGCTGTTCACGGCCACGCAGATGGCCGAAGCGACCGGCAAGTCGATGCCCACGGTCAACGACGCCATCCGCAGGCTCGAGGAAGTCGGGGCCGTCAAGCAGGTCAACGCGGGAAAGCGAAACCGCGCGTTCGAGGCGGTGGGCGTCATCGAGCTGTTCACGAACTTCGAGCGCACGCTCGCGTCGATCGCCGACGACACCGCCGTCGCGAAGCCCGCGCGCGCCGTCCCGTTCCGTCCCGACCAGGATCAGCGCGAATAGCGATAGGCGCTGGCCCGCTATTCCACCCTGACGCCCACCGCCAGCACCACCGCCAGCGCCACGTTGAGCGCCTTGCCCGCGAACGTCCTCTCGTGCGTTTCGTGCTTCATTTCAATCGCTCCCTCCGGCCATTTGCGCCGTTACCGAATGAGTACCAGGACTGTCCTGTGACTCATTTTCTGTGGCGGCTGCGAACTCGGGGGATTGCCAGAAAATGAGTCACAGGACAGTCCTGGTACTCATTTGAGGTTACCAGTCGAAAGTCCGGGGGTAATAGGGGGTTCCAGATTGTCACCCCCTGCGTTACCGTGACGTTACCGCGCTCGTACTGCAATCTACATAGATAATGATCTTTCGATACTTAGGTGAGTAGCAGGACTGTCCTGTGACTCATTTTCTGGGATAAACTGCGAGTTCGGGTGATTACCGGAAAATGAGTCGCAGGACAGTCCTGCTACTCACCCTGCCACTCATCGGGGCTGTGCGATAATGACGAGAACCCATTACATGCACGACAAAGGCTAGTGAGGCTTTATGGTCGACGAGAAAACGGCTCTTTCGGCAACCAGGCTCTTCTGGGGACGCACAGACGGGCTGCCCTTGTACACGCGGATCAGCGGACTCGTTTTCGTAGCCGTCGCCATCGCGTCGATGGCGTTTTGCCAACTCGGCTTCTGGCCGGTGGGCGAGGTGAACAACGACCCCGTTTACCTCATCCTGCTGTTGGCCCCCGTCGCGATGGGGGCGATTGCGTTCGGCCCCGTGACAGGCGCCCTGCTCGGGCTGTTCGGCGGATTGGTCGCGTTTGCCCATGCCACCATATTGCCCTTGGACTTTCTCGAGGGCTACTATTTCGGCACGCCGCTCAACACGATCGGGCTGTTCACCTTCGTCGCGCTCGTCGCGGGAATCCTGTTCGACCTGGTGCTTCAGCGCAACCCGCAAGGCGGCAGACGGATCGTGCTCATAATCGCGGTGAGCATCATCGTGTCGTTTTTGGCGAGTGCGCTGTCGCTCGTGAACGTGGTGATGCTGGTCGGCGGTTTCGACCTGTTCACCTTGGCGCATTGGTACTTCGCAGTCAGCTTCACGACCTCGGCGCTGCAAGCGCTCCTCGACGCCGTGCTAATCGCGGTGCTGTGCCTTATCGCCGACCTCGTCGTGCGCAGGATCAAGGAACGCGGCGCCGAGCGCGGCTTGTTCTCGGTATTCCGCAATTACCTCGTGCTCATCTCGGCAATCGTGTTCATGTGCACCAGCGCGGTCATCTTCTCGGCCACCACGGTCCAGGAGCTCGAAGGCGCCCTGGACGATATGGACGAGGAACTCGCTTACCTGCAAAACCAGCTCACCTTGCAGCCCGATATCAACGCCCAGCTGCTCGTCGGCGGCTACGATAAGGAAACCGAAGGCGCCACGTTCACCATGAACAACCACGGCGTCATCCTGGCTTCGAACGACGGCAAGAAATTCAAGGTCGGGACTTCCGTCCTCGCCGACATCGGCGAGGGGGACTACCTCGGCGACGAAGCCTCCGTCGAGGCGCTCTTGGAATACTATTCTTCCGGAAGGGACCCGGTGCTCTTCATCCCCGACACGGACGACGACCTCACGCCGAACGTGGACTTGGCTTTCCTGGGCATCAGGAAGCTCAAGGACGGCTACATCGCGCTTCACCGCGCATCTGACATGGTATTCGCCGACCGCGCCGGCATGATGGTCTCTTCCACGATACTCGCGCTTGTGCTCGTCGCTGCGTTTGCCGCCCTCTCCTCCGTCCTCGTGCGACGCCTCATCGTGCGCCGCATCGACGAGGCGAACCTCTCGCTCGCGAAAATCACCGCGGGCAACCTCGACGAGCGCGTCCCCGAGCAGTCCACGCGCGAGTTCGAGTCGCTCGCGGACGGCATCAACACCACCGTCGGCGCTCTCAGCGACATGATCGACGAAGTCGCGCGGCGCAACGAGCAGGACCTCGCCACGGCCAAGACCATCCAGGAATCGTCGCTGCCGACGGAGTTCCCGGCCTTCCCCGACATCGACAAGCTCGACATATACGCCTCCATGAAGACGGCGAAGGAAGTCGGCGGAGACTTCTACGACTTCTTCCCCATCGAGAACACGACGAGGATCGGCTTCGTCATGGCCGACGTGTCGGGCAAGGGAATTCCGGCGGCGCTGTTCATGATGGCCGCCCGCAGCCAGCTGCGCAACTTCATGGAAGCCGGGCTGCCGGTGAACGAGGCGGTCGACGCGGCTAACCACCAGCTGTGCATCGGAAACGACGCCGGCATGTTCGTGACCTGCTGGGTCGGCGAAATCGACTACGAGACGGGCATCCTCTCCTACGTCAACGGCGGCCACAACCCGCCGCTGCTCTTGCGCGACGGCGAGTGGAGCTGGATGAAGGAGGTCTCCGGCATGCCGCTTGGCCTGTTCGACGGCATCCCCTACGACCCGTACACGCTGCAGCTGGCGCCCGAAGACATGATCTACACCTACACCGACGGCGTGACCGAGGCGATGAGCGCCACGAACGAGCTGTTCGGCGAAGACCGCCTTCAGGTGGTGCTCGACAGGAGCAAGGACATGAACCCGCGCTCGGTGGGCGTCGCGGTGCGTCGCGCCCTCACCGATTACACGCACGATGCGGAGCAATCCGACGACATCACGATGCTCGTCATGAAGTACGGCGTGCCGCCCGAGGTCGAAGCGGTCATGATGCTGCCGGCAGACGGCTCGCAGCTGGTGCACGTGCGCAACTTCATCAACGCCGAGCTCGACCGCAGGAAGGCCCCGAGGCACGTCTACTACGAGATAGACGTCTTCGCCGAGACGCTGTTCGTGAACGCGTGCCAGCGTGCGTACCCCGATGCGACGCCCGAGAACCCGGGCTTCGTGCGCGTCGGGTTCGAGTACCAGCCGAGCCTTTCCGCCCTCAAGGTCACGATTGCCGACGACGGCATCCCGTATGACCCGCTGGCCAACATCGACCTCGTGACGCCCGAAGACATCGGCGAGGCGCCAGCTGAAGATCAAGGCGCTCATGAGGCGCTCGACATCGTGGACGAGGCGGTTTACGAGCGCGTGGACGGCAGCAACGTCGTCAGCTTTACGAAGAGTTGGTAGTTCACAAAACAACGTGGGGAGATGACGCTTCATGTCGACCATCGCCAAACCGGGCATCGCCCAGGCCCTTTGCAAGCTGATCGCAGCAGCCCTCTGCGCCCTTTGCCTGCTTCTGCTCTGCAGCTGCGCGGGCAAGTCAGGCGATGAGGGAGTCACCGATCAGGCCATCAAGTACGCGAACAGCAGGGTCATGCTCGACTTGGCCGAATCGTCCGTGGTTTCGAACCTGCCTGACGCGCAGGTCGAGGTCTCGCTCGTGGGTTTCGAGGAAGCGCCTGACGGGACGAAGGTAATCGAATTGGAGCCTTGCGTCGTTTCCGACACGATGGCTTCATGGACGGAAGACGAATGGGCGGAGAACCGAGACGATCTGTTCTTCAACCTCGCGGCCCACTTCAACATCATTTGCAAGCAGGCGAACGACTACGGCGACGTTCCCGATAACTACACCGTAACCTGCCCCGATTACATGGTCGTGTACGATTCGAAGAAGAGCACCGGCTTCATCGTGACCTCGACTGGCGTTTACCAGAAAACGGACGACCCCGAAAACCCCATCGGCAAGCCGATAGTCACGACCGATCAGGGTTCTGCCGAGCAATCTTCCCCGACGCTTGCGGACCGCCCCGTCTCGCGCGACACCAGCTTCGGGGGCGTATACGTGGGCGCCACCATCGACGAGTTCAACGAGCTGGGCTTCGAGTACGGCGACAGCGTCGACATCGTGTTCTCGAACGGCTACGAGATGCGCGGCGTTCCCTACTACAACGGCTACTACGTGCGCGTGGGCAGCCCCTTGCTCGTAGGGTACCCTGGGTACCCCTACATCGAGGCAGCCGTCAACTACGGCGACCCGCTGTGGGACACTGCGGGGCTTTCCGAAAGCGACACCGCCACCGTGACGCTGGCACAGGCCGGCGCCTTCGCGGACGTGCAGGAGTCCTTCGACATCGCCTACACGAGCGAGCGTTCCGACTACGGAAGCGACGTGCAGTTCGCCAACTTCCGCTCGCTTTCGGGCGGATCGATGCGGGAAGGCGCCGCGTACCGATCGGCATCGCCCGTCGACAACGAGTACAACCGCGCGGCCTACGTCGAGGACCTCATGCGGCAGGCGGGCGTGGCCTACGTGCTCGACCTTTCCGACGACGCCGACGAGGTCGACGCCTTCATGGCGGAGAGCACCGAGCAGGGAGTGGACCTTTCGTACTTCAAGTCGCTACGCGACGCAGGGAACGTCGGCGAGCTGAACCTGTCGGCCAGCTACCCGTCCCGCTCGTTCACGGAAAAGCTGGCGGCGGGCCTTGCCGAGATGTCGCAACACGACGGCCCCTACCTGATTCACTGCATCGAGGGCAAGGACCGCACGGGCTTCGTGTGCGCGCTGCTCGAGGCGCTCTGCGGGGCGACCTACAGCGAGATGGAAGCGGACTACATGACCACGTTCGCGAACTACTACGGCATCACGAAGGAAAGCGACCCGACGAAGTACAACGCCATCTTGCACCTGAACCTCGACGGCATGCTGTCGTTCCTGGCGGGAGTCGATGACAGCGCGGACCTGGGCTCCATCGACTATCGCGAGCCCGCGAGGAACTACCTGAAGTCCGGCGGCATGACCGACGAGCAGATCGACAAGCTGATCGAACGCCTCTCGTAAATGAGTAGCAGAATGAGTAGCAGGACTGTCCTGTTACTCATTTTCTGGCAATCTTCCGAGTTCGCAGTCCATCGCAGCAAATGAGTAACAGGAACGTCCTGCTACTCATTTGCTGCTACTCGCTACAACTACATCATGAAGGTGCCGCAGCTCCTGAACTGGCATTCGTCTGCATTGCAATCGGAGGGGCACCAGCCGCCCGAAACGGCCTCCAGCTCCTCGTCGGAGAGCTCGTAGCCTTCCTCGCGGGCAAGCGCCAGCATTTCTTCGGGGATCTTGCAGGCTTTGGCCTTTTCCTGTTGCTCGGGAGTCAGATCGTTGAAGTTCATGGTGCGTTCCCTTCTCGCTCAGGTCCGCTCGTTTCGCGGCTTCCTTCACTTATACGGGATGAGTAGCAGGACTGTCCTGGGACTCATTTTCTGTGACGGCTGCGAACTCGGGCGATTGCCAAAAAATGAGTCGCAGGACAGTCCTGCTACTCATCCCCTTCCCACCATGTGGCGCACGATGGCCGCGCAATGGGCGGCCGCTTCCGCCTCGAACGTCTGGTAGTCGACGAGCTCCGTCCCGCCGGGCTTGTCGGAGATGACGCGTATCACCACGAAGGGCACGTCGTTGAGGTAGCAGGCCTGCGCAATGGCGGCGCCCTCCATCTCGCAGCACATGCCGCCGAAGCTCGAGGTGATCTTGTCCTTCTGCTCCACCGTCGAGATGAACTGGTCCCCGGAGCACACCCTTCCCTCGAACACTCCGATCTCGGGCGCGGCTTCGCGCGCCGCCTGCACGGCCAGGCTGCGCAGCTCGTCGTCTGCGGGGAACGCGTAGAGCCCCGTGTAGGGAATCTCGCCTTTCGCGAACCCGAGATACGACACGTCGAAGTCGTGCTGCACCGCATCGGTTGAGACCACGATGTCTCCGATGTCGATGCGGGCGTCCAGCGAGCCCGCCACGCCGGTGTTGACGATCTTGGTGCAGCCGAATGTGTTGACGAGCTCATGCGCGCAGATGCCGGCATTCACCTTGCCCATGCCGCACTGCACGACGACCACGTCCGTTCCGTCGAGGGTTCCTTCGTAGAACTCCATGCCCGCTATCGTCGTTTGCTTTTCGCCTTCGAGCGCATCTCTTAAGGAGGCGATCTCCGGGTCCATGGCGCCGATGATGCCGATGGCGCCCCGCTTCTCGGGGGTACCCGCAGCCTTTGCAGCGCATCCCGCAAGGGAAGTGCCGGCGATGGCGGCGCATCCTGCGGCGACGAGGCCGAGCATGTCGCGGCGGCTGATTTCGGACTTGGTTTCGTTTGGCATGGGGGACGTTCCTTTCCGCGCCGCCTTCAATCTGCCGATATTATACGGATGAGTAGCAGGACTGTCCTGTTACTCATTTTCTGTAATGAGTAACAGGACAGTCCTGCTACTCATCCTGCTACTCATCCCCGGTAATGTAGGACGGAAAGCCGCGGATGCGCGTACAAAGCACTGAAGCAAAGCTTAGAGGAAGGGAACTTCTATGGACAAGATCATGGCGGACGATACTGCCCGTGATGATGAGCTGATCTTGGTCGACGGGCTCGATCGCGAGATCGGCACGGCAACCAAGATCGAGACGCACGTGAAGGGACTACTCCACCGTGCGTTCTCAGTTGTACTCGTGCGCGATGGAGATAGCGGCCCCGAACTGCTGCTCGCCAAACGGTCGATACTCAAGTACCACTCGGGATGGCTTTGGGCAAACTCCGTTTGCTCGCACCCGCGTGCTGGCGAGGAGCTCATGGCCGCTGCGTACCGGCGCGTTCGCGAGGAGCTGGGCTGCGATGCTGCGGACCTGCGCGAGGTAACCGCGTTCGCCTACCATGCCGAGTTCGAAAACGGGCTGTGCGAATACGAGTTCGATCACGTGATCGTCGGCAGCTGCGATGGCGACCCCAACCCTGACCCCGCCGAAGCCAGCGAGGTGCGCTGGGTCGGGTTTGGCGAGCTGGCCGCTGCGCTGACCGAGCGCCCAAAGGCGTTCGCCGCATGGGCGCCGATGGTGCTCACCATGGCTATGGCTTACATCGGGAAATGAGTAGCAGGACGTTCCTGCTACTCATTTTCTGGCAATCACCCGAATTCGCAACCTATCACAGGAAATGAGTAGCAGGAACGTCCTGCTACTCATTCCCGCTATTCGTTCGACGGGTACCACTCTTCCACCTGTGCGGTGGGAATCTCGAAATGCTGGTAGTCCTTGCGGTCTTCCCAATCGCCGCCCCACTCGAAGCCGTGCTCGGTGAAGAGCTTGTAGCACAGGTCCTCATGGTCGATCTTGTAGGGGAAATCCGCTTCCCGGTCCAGATAGGGCTCTCCCGTGATCGGCTCAATAATGCGCTCTCCGTCAACGACCTTGGTGTAGGGGTTGTAGAGCGTGTTGATATCTACCGCCAGGCCCAGGCCGTGCTTGGAAACGCGCGTGGTGTGGGAGATGAAGCGGAAGTTGAAGGACGAGGAATTGTTGTCTTCCATGGAACGCTCGTCATCCGCGTCGTATTCGTCTACCAGGCGAATCTTCTCGATGGGATAGTTCGCCTCGTACAGTTGGCGCAGGATATCCAGCACGTCATCGGCGATGTGGTAGTTGACGATCATCTCGCCCTCGTGCTCCTCGCCGTTCAGGTCCACGTGGAGCACGTGCAGGTAGCGCAGGTCCTCCCTGGGCAGCGTGCAGTCTTCCTTGAAGGATTTTCCGTATATGCGCTCGAATACCTCGTCGGAGATCGGCTCGATGTAGAACTGCTCTTCGGCCTGCGATGTTGCCGCAGACGATTCAGCGTCGGAAGCCGAGGAGCCGTTGCTCTGCTGACCGCATGCGGACAGCGCAAACCCCGCCGCGCATGCCAGCGCGGCCGCGACGATCACGGCGATTGCCTTCTTCATGCGGATGCTCCCTTCCGATGATGAGTAGCAGGACGTTCCTGCTACTCATTTCCTGCGATGAGTTACGAACTCGGGTGATTGCCAAAAAATGAGTAGCAGGAACGTCCTGCTACTCATCTTCGCCGATGCGGGCATGCAGCGCCAGCACGTAGGCTTCGGGGTCGTCCTTGAACGCCACGCACTGCCTTCCCTCGAAGATGCGCTTGTGGGGGCAGCCGCCTGCGCAGTGCGGCAACCACACGCACTCGCGGCACTCGTCATCCGGCACGGGACAGGCCGTGTTCAGGTACATGGTCAGGTTGTTAGCGTTGGATGCCGTGGCCAGCGGGTTGTTCGGGTCCCAATCGTGCGCGGTGCCGAAGCTGATGGCGGGCTTGTCGACGGCCTCCCAGCATTTCTGCAGGTTGCCCTTTTCGTCGACGCCCACGCCCCAGATGGTGTGCGCACCGCAGTAATGGCCCTGGCCCACGCGGAAACGGCCCGCCTCCTGGCGGATGCCCACCTCGCTGGAATCGGATCCGCAGAGCAGCCCCACCTGCTCGCCGCGCTCGTCGGCGGTCTCGCTGCCCGACACGGACGCGGGGTAATAATGCAGGTCGTTGCCGGACTCGTCGGCGAGACGGTCGATGAAGGCCTCGAGCTCGTCCATCTCGTGCTTGTTGCCCTCGTGCACGTTGTGGCGAATATTCACCTTGAAGGGCAATTTCACGTCGCGCAGGTTGGTGGTGATGCGCTCGAACGTGCCCTTGCCGTTGGCAAGGCGGCGCGTCGCGTCGTGGGTGGCGCCGAGTCCGTCGATGGTCACCTGGGCCGACTTCACCTTGCACCGCTCGAGCATGTCAGCCGCTTCTTGCGTCAGCAGGTAGCCGTTGGTGATGACGCTCGCGGAGTATTCGCCGCCGCGTTCTTCGGCCAAGGCCATGAGGCGCCCCGAAAGCGACTCGATGACCTCCGGCGCCAGCAGCGGCTCGCCGCCGAACCAGGTGACGCCTATGTCCTTTGCGCCGCTGGCGTCGAGCATGCGCTCTGCAAGCGCTACTACGTCGTCCTGCACCTCTTGGCTCATCTTGCCTGCGAAATGGTCCTCGAAGCAGTACGGGCAGTCGAAATTGCACCCCATGGTCGGGCAGATGGTCAGCCCTACCCCGTGCGGCATCGCGCAGGCTGCGCGCCCCATCGTCTCGAGCGCCGCCCGCTCGTCGAAGTTGGCGATGACGCCGCGCCTCGAGAACCGCTCGATGATGGGATGGCTCTCGTCAAGCTCATCCAATACGGAGAGCAGGTACATCTCGATCGGCGTGTACTCGGCGCAGTTTCCCTTGAACAGGTTCGCGATCGCGACGTTCTTGCTGTCGGGAATCGGCGCCATGAGGTTGTAGCGCGATGCGTGCCAACCCGCCTCGCCAGCTGTGCGACCGGACTGCCCGTTGCCTGTTGCCATTGCCGACTACCTCCCGAAGGGCACGCGGCAGTCGCTCCTGCAGTCGTTGGGGCAGTCGTTCACGCACCAGCCGCCGGACACCGCCTCCAGCTCGTCGTCGGAGAGCTCGTACCCTTCCTCCTTGGCGAGCGCCAGGACGTCCTCGGGCGTCTTGGCCGCACGCGCCTTGGCCTTCTGCTCGTCGGTCAAATCGTCGAATTTCATGGTGTTGTCCTCTCGTTCTCGATCTGGACGCCGCTTTACCTAGGCGTCGTTTTGCTCCTGCATATTCTACGCACCGGCGGCGCGTTCCATCTTGGCAATCCATGCGGATTTCGCCTCTCCCTCGGCGAAATTAGCGTCCCGCCTCCGCTTGCGCCCGATGGGAGGCGGCATTAAACTCGACCCGACCGCCGACCGAACGGAAAGACAGCCACATGAACAACCTGCAGGCGAACCTCTGCCTACTCGCCGTCACGCTCTGCTGGTCGTGCGAGGTCGTCATCTTCTCGGCCATCCCCGACGGCGTGAACCCCTTCGCCACCACGTGCGTCACCTCGCTCATCGGCGCGGCGCTCG
>JAFUCC010000146.1 GCA_017459925.1 Eggerthellaceae bacterium | reverse complement strand
CTGGTCACCGCCAGGCTGAAGTACGTGGCCGACAGCGAATGGGGCTCGAGGAGGTACCTGGACGTGTCCTTGCTGGATGAGTGACCATGCCGATGTGCTATAGGGCGCTGAGGCAAAGTGCGCAAGATTCTTGACACTGCCATGCTTTACGTTAAACAACCGTTGACGCGGGCAAACAGCGAACCATGTTTTGTGCTTCATGGAAACCGGGCAGGTCAAGTGAAACCAGGCAGGTAAAGCGAACCTTGCCATGAGGCGTGTAATGAGTAGCAGGACGTTCCTGCTACTCATTTACGCAAGGCGCTACGGTTTTGGCTTTATCGTTGCAAATGAGTAGCAGGAACGTCCTGCTACTCATTATTCCTAGCGGCCCTTCGCCATCTTCGCGGCAATCTCTTCCGCGGAAAGCTGGGTTTCCTCGAAGACCTCGTCGGAATCGAGGCCGAAGGCGGTGTGCAGCACGCGCACGGCTTCGGCGGCCTGGCTGGCGTCGACCACGACCGACAGGCGGATCGGCGACGTGGAAATGGCCAGAATGTTGATGCCCGCCTCGCCGAGCGTGGCGAACGCGCGGGCCGACACGCCCGGAGTAGACTTCATGCCCGTGCCCACGAGCGACACCTTCGCGATGGCCTCGTCGATGACCACCTCGCGCGCCTCGATTTCGGGCACGACCTTTTCCAGCGTCTCGCGTGCGCGGCCCAAGTCGGCAGCCGGGCACGTGAAGGAGATGTCGGTGATGCCGTCCTGCGAGATGTTCTGGATGATCATGTCGACGTTCACGGCGTTGCCCGCCAGCGCGCCGAACACCTTCGCGGCCACGCCCGTTGCGTCGGGCACGCCGCGGATGGTCACTTTCACCTCGGACGTGTCGTGCGCGATGCCGGTGATGACGGCTTCCTCCATCATGTCGCAGCCCTCCTTGACGTAGGTGCCTTCGGCGTCGGAGAACGCCGAGCGGGAATGAATGACAACGTTGAACTTGCGCGCGAACTCGACGGCGCGCATCTGCAGCACGCCTGAGCCGGCGGCCGACATTTCCAGCATGTCGTCGTAGCTGATCTCGTCGAGCTTGCGGGCATGCGGGCACACGCGCGGGTCGGCCGAGTACACGCCGTCGACGTCGGAGTAGATTTCGCAGACGTCGGCGTTGATGCCCCAGGCCACCGCCACCGCCGTGGTGTCGGAACCGCCGCGGCCGAGCGTGGTGATGTCGCCGTTCTCGTCGATGCCCTGGAAGCCGGCAACCACGGGGATGTAGCCGGCGTTCAGCGCATCGAGGATGCGCTTGCTGTCGACGCTGACGATCTTGGCCTTGTTGTGCGTGTTGTCGGTGACGATGCCCGCCTGGCGGCCGGTGAAGCTCATGGCCGAATAGCCGCGCGCCTCGATGGCCATGGCCAGAAGCGACATGCTGACCTGCTCGCCGGTGGAAAGCAGGCGGTCCATCTCGCGCGTGGGCGGGTTGGGGTTCACGGCGGCGGCAAGGCCGACGAGCTCGTCGGTCGTCTTGCCCATGGCGGACACGACGGCCACGACCTGATGGCCTTCCTGCTTGCGCTTTATGAGGCGCTTCGCCACATTGCGAATACGCTCGGGCGACGCAACCGACGTACCCCCGAACTTGCAGACGATTAATGACATGGTTTTGGTTCCTTACACATTTTTGAGCATGATGTTGGCCATGGTGTCGGCGACGGTCTCGCAGGCATCGCAGGTGGCCTCGAGGCGGTCGAACAGGCGCGACCACACTTCCACGCGCACGGCGTCGTTCTTGGCGTCGACCGTGTACAGGTGGCGGATCGTCTTCATGTACAGGGCGTCGGCCTGCTCTTCCAGCTGGTTCACGTCCTCGACCATGGCGCGGATCTTCTTCACCTTCTTGAACTCGCGGAACGTGCCCATCGACTTGCGCAGCGCCTTCAGGCTCTTCTTGATGATCTGCGCGAACTCGATGGCCTGCGGGTGCATGAAGTGAATGTCGAACATGTAGAAGCGCTGCAGGATGCCCTCGATCATGTCGGTGAGCGTGTCGAGGTTCTGCGCCAGCTCGATGATGTCGCCGCGCTCGATGGGCGTGATGAAGTCGGTGGAGACGTTCGTCAGGATGATGTGGTTGATCTCGTCGCCGCGATGCTCGATTTCATGCGCGCGCTCGAGCAGCTTCTCGAGGTCCTCGGCGTGCTCGAAGTTCTCGATGGCCTCGATCAGGACTTCCACTTCCTCCTCTGCGATGTCGACTTGCTTTTCGAACGCGTCAAAGTAGTTGAACTTGTCCTTCTTGGCCATGATGCCTCCCCATGCGCGGTTAATTGCCGAGTGAAATTCTAGCGCAATGAACCGCCGTGGGACAATGGGGGCAGGGCAGGGTGTCCCATCGGCACGCTGGGACACCCTGCCCTGCCCCCATTGTCCCACGAGTGCGTTATTCTTCGGTCTCCTCGGAATCGAGGTCCTCGCCGGGGTCGTCGGAGCGGGCGTCTTCGCGCTTGGCCTTGGTCTTGGAAATGGCCACGGCCGTGACCTTGTCGTTGTCGGCCACGCGCATGACGTGCACGCCCTGAGTGGCACGGCCCTGCTTCGACACGCCGGACACCGCGGTGCGCACGACCACGCCCTCTTCGGACATGATCATCATCTCCTCACCCGGGCGCACGATCTTCACGTCGGCGAGCATGCCCTTCTTGTCGGTCATGTTGATGGTGAACACGCCCTGGCCGCCGCGGTGGTGCAACGGGTACTCGGCCACGTCGGTGCGCTTGCCGTAGCCCTTCTCGGTGATGACGAACAGCTCGGGCTTGTACGCGTCGTTGCAGACCTCGAGGCTGAGCATGCGCGCGCCTTCCGGCAGCGTGATGCCGCGCACGCCGGTGGTGTCGCGGCCCATCGGGCGGAACTCGGCCTCGTCGCACTTGATGGCCTTGCCGGCGCTCGACGCCATGATGACCATGTCGGTGGCGGCTACGCGCTTCACGGCGATGAGCTCGTCGCCGTCCTTCAGGTTGATGGCGATCTTGCCCGCGCGGTTCACGCGCTCGTAGGCCTTCATGGCCGTCTTCTTCACCATGCCCTGCTTGGTGCCGAAGATCAGGTACATGTCCTCGGGGAATTCCTTGGCGGCGATGACCGCGGCCACCGTCTCGCCCTTTTCAAGCTGCAGCAGGTTGCCGATGAACGTGCCGCGGGCGTGACGCGACGCCTCGGGAATCTCGTACACCTTCACGCGGTACACCTTGCCCTTGCTGGTGAAGAACAGCATGTAGCTGTGGGTGGAAGCCACGAACAGGTGGTCGACGTAGTCGTTGTCCTTCAGGTTCACGCCCTGCGTGCCCTTGCCGCCACGCTTCTGCGAGCGGTACGTGCCCACGGGCAGGCGCTTCACGTAGCCGGCCTTGGTGACCGTGACGACCATGTTCTCGTCGGCGATGAGGTCTTCCACGTTGATCTCGGTGGCCTCGGCGCCGATCTTGGTCTTGCGCGGCGTGGAGAAACGGCCCTTGATCTCGGCCAGCTCGTCCTTGATGATCTGGTGCAGCAGGTTGCGGTCTTCCAGCACGCGCTGGTAGTACGCGATCTTCTCGCGCAGCTCGGCCAGTTCGTCCTGGATCTTCTGGCGCTCCAAGCCGACCAGGCGGCGCAGGCGCATCTGCAGGATGGCTTCCGTCTGCTTGTCGGACAGGCCGAAGCGCTCGGTGAGGCGGGCGCTCGCTTCCTTGTCGGTTTCGGAAGAGCGGATGATGGTGATGACCTCGTCGATGTTGTCGAGCGCGGTCAGCAGGCCTTCCAGGATGTGCGCGCGTTCCTGCGCCTTCGCCAGCTCGTAGCGCGTGCGGCGCTCGATGACGTTTTCCTGGTGAGCGATGTAGTAGTGCAGCACTTCCTTCAGCGACAGCACGCGCGGCACGCCGTCGACCAGCGCCAGCATGATGACGCCGAAGCCGGTCTGCAACTGCGTGTGCTTGAACAGCTTGTTGATGACGACCTGCGGCAGCGCGTTCTGCTTCAGCTCGATGATGATGTCGATGCCCTTGCGGTCGGCCGCGTCGTGGATGTTGCTGATTTCGGGAAGCTTCTTGTCGCGCACGAGCTCGCCGAGCTTTTCCAGCAGGCGGTTGCGGTTCACCTGGTAGGGGATCTCGGTGATGACGATCTGCGACTTGCCGTTCTTCGTTTCCTCGATGCGGTACTTCGCGCGGATGGTCAGGCTGCCGCGGCCGGTTTCGTAGGCGTCGATGATGCCCTGGCGGCCCATGATCTCTCCGCCGGTCGGGAAGTCCGGACCGGGCAGGACCTTCATCAGGTCTTCCGTGGTGCAGTCGGGGTTGTCAAGCTGCAGGCACACGGCGTCGATGGTCTCGCCGAGGTTGTGCGGCGGGATGTTCGTGGCCATGCCGACGGCGATGCCCGCCGAGCCGTTCACCAGCAGGTTAGGGAAGCGGGCCGGCAGCACCGTGGGCTCGGTCAGCGACTCGTCGTAGTTGGGCTGGAAGTCGACCGTTTCCTTGTCGAGGTCGCGCAGCAGTTCCATGGCCGCTTTGTCGAGGCGCGCCTCGGTGTAACGCATGGCGGCGGCGCTGTCGCCGTCGATGCTGCCGAAGTTGCCGTGGCCGTCGACCAGGGGCACGCGCATGTTGAAGGGCTGGGCCAAGCGCACCATGGTGTCGTACACCGCCACGTCGCCATGGGGATGGTACTTGCCGATGACGTCACCGACCGTACGCGCGGACTTCATGTGCGCGCGGTTGGGCGTGTAGCCCGACTCGTTCATGGCGTACAGGATGCGGCGGTGCACCGGCTTCAAGCCGTCGCGCACGTCGGGAAGGGCGCGCGACACGATGACCGACATCGAGTACTCGAGGAAGCTCGTCTGCATTTCCTTGCCGAGGTAGGCGCTGCGCACGATAGTGCCCTCGCCGCCGTTGGCGCCTTCGACGATTTCGCCGTGGGCAGACGGCATGTCGACCATCAGCGACTGCGCGCGCATTTCCTCCGACACGATAGCGCCAGAAAGCGAAGCGCCGCCAAGGCCGCCTTCTTCTTCCTCTTCCTCGGAATCCGCGTCGCTTTCCTCGACGTCATCCAGGATGTCGTCGTCTTCAGCTTCGTAATCCTCTTCGGCACGGTCGAGGAACTCGTCGAACATGTCGTCGCGGTTTTCGTTTTCAGCCATGTTTCTCCTTATGTACCTCCCTCGAGGCTGCGTTCTCGGGGAGGGTGTTCGCCGCTTGCGCACGGCTCTTCCGGCTTTTATCCGCTCCTTGGGTCTGCGCTCCTAGGAGGGGTCAGCCGCTTGCGCAGGCATCATTCTTCTAATTCTTCTAAAACATTTGCCGAGCAGCCGTAGGCTGATCCCTCCTGGGAGCGCAGACCCCCAGGAGGATCTCGGGTTAAATGTCGAGGAACCTAACATCGCGCGCATGCGACTGAATGAAGTCGCGGCGCGGTTCCACCTTGTCGCCCATGAGGTCGGCGACGGCACGCTCGGCTTCGGCGGCGTCGTCGATGTTCACCTGCAGAAGCGTGCGCGACGCGGGTTCCATCGTCGTCTCCCAAAGCTGCTCTGGGTCCATCTCGCCGAGGCCCTTGTAGCGCTGCACGTCGTACTTGTCGGCGCCGCGGCCCTTCTCGTCGTCGTATTCCGCGAGCGTCGCCGAAAGCGCCTGCTCGTCGTAGATGTAACGGTCGACCTTGGTCGAGCGGGAATTGTGCTTCTTCAGGCCGAAGATCGGCGGCTGCGCGATGTAGATGTAGCCGCGGTTGATGAGCTCGGGCATGTAGCGGTAGAAGAACGTCAGCAGCAAGCAGCGGATGTGCGCGCCGTCGACGTCGGCGTCGGTCATGATGATGATGCGGTGGTAGCGCGCCTTGTCGGCGTCGAAGTCGTCGCTGATGCCGCAGCCGATGGCCGTGATGAGGCTCTTGATGGTGTCGGAGCCCAGCGAGCGGTTCAGGCCTGCGCGCTCGACGTTCAGGATCTTGCCGCGCAGGGGCAGGATGGCCTGGTACTTGCGGTCGCGCGCCTGCTTGGCCGAGCCGCCTGCGGAGTCGCCCTCTACGATGAAGATTTCGGAGTTGGAAGGGTCCTTCGACGAGCAGTCGGCCAGCTTGCCGGGCAGGCTGAACGATTCCATGACGTTCTTGCGGCTGGCTTCGCGCGCCTTGCGGGCGGCTTCGCGGGCCTTCAGAGCCTGGCTGGCCTTGCCGACGATGCGCTTGGCCGGCGCCGGGTTCTCTTCCAGGTACTCGGCCAGGCCCTTGGTCACGGCCGTCTGCACGAGGCCGCGGATCTCGGTGTTGCCGAGCTTGGTCTTCGTCTGGCCTTCGAATTCCGGCTCGTGGAGCTTCACGCTGATGATGGCGGCCAGGCCCTCGCGGCAGTCGTCGCCGGTGAGGTTCGGGTCCTTTTCCTTCAGGATCTTCTTGCTGCGCGCGTAATCGTTGATGGTGCGCGTGACGGCCTGCTTGAAGCCGTCGAGGTGCGTGCCGCCCTCGTGCGTGTTGATGTTGTTGGCGAACGCCATCACGCCGTTGCTGCTGTACGACGTGGACCACTGCATGGCCACTTCCACCGTGCCGTCTTCGTTTTCGGCCTCGAAGTAGATGGGCTTGTTCAGCGTTTCCTTGCCCTCGTTGATGTACTTCACGAAGTCGACGATGCCGCCATCGTACTTGAAGGTGACGGTGCGCGGCTCGGCTGCTTCCTCGCTGACGAGCGCATGCGGGTCGCTGCGCAGGTCGGTGAGCTCGATCTTCAGCCCCTTGTTCAGGAAGGCCATCTCGCGGAAGCGGTTGGCCAGCGTGTCGAAGTCGTAGATGGTCGTGTCGGTGAAGATGTCCGGGTCGGGCCAGAACGTGACCGTGGTGCCGGTTTTGCGCGCCTTGCCGATTTCGTGCAGCTTCGTGGTGGTCTTTCCGCGCTCGAGCTCGATCTCGTATTCCTTGCCGTCGCGGCGCACGTCGACGAGCATGCGGCTGGAAAGGGCGTTCACGACCGAGACGCCGACGCCGTGCAGGCCGCCGGAGACCTTGTAGCCGCCGTCGCCGAACTTGCCGCCCGCGTGCAGGATGGTGAGCACGACCTCGACCGTGGGCATTTTCTCGGTCTTGTGGCGCTCGACCGGGATGCCGCGGCCGTTGTCGATGCACTTGATGGAGTTGTCGGGCTGGATGAATACCTGGATGTGGTCGCAGTAGCCGGCGAGCGCTTCGTCGACCGAGTTGTCGACGACCTCGTACACCAGGTGATGCAAGCCGAGCGGGCCCGTGGAGCCGATGTACATGCCGGGGCGCTTGCGGACGGCTTCGAGGCCCTTCAGGACCTTGATGTCGTCTGCGCCATAGTGTTCTTCGGGAGTGTTTGCCACGTGTTCTCCTTCTGGTTCGTTTCTCTGGCTCTCCGCGAAAATGAACATCATCCCAGGGGTAATGTTCAATTTCCACGGCGATTGATGTTCTGGCTGGTTAAAGCCCTAATTCGCGAACTGAACAATTGTACCATATGGTGGGTTTTCCGCAGAGTGCCACCACATCATCTTCGAATTTCGGTTTTAAGGTATCTGAGAGCGCGGCTGAGGCGCGATTCAAGGCGTTTTTAGCTCCCGCTTCGTTTTTCGCCCTTTTTCCACTCCAGGTCGGCTGTCATGGCTTTTTGAAGCGTTTCGCGGAGATGTTGGTCGTCAATTTTCGCAACGGTGTCGGAAACGTACGCCTTCTCGTCGTCGTTCAGGGGAATGGAAGGCGCCGTTTCGCCGACTTTTTGCGGCGAATCCGTCAGGTACGGGTGGTTGCTTTTGAACTTCGGCTTTGATACGTAGATCTCGAACGCTTCCACGTCTTCGCCGAACAGCTCGAGCAAGTGCAGGCGGATGAGCTCGCGTTGCGCGTTCAGCTCGGCGGCGTAGATGCTCTCGTCGACGTACACGATGAGCGTGCGCACGCCGTCTTTCATCATGATGTACACGTTGTTGGTGTGCGCGAGGAACAGCGGCGCCTGGTCGCGGTACACCGTTTCAAGCGCCCGCTTGTAGCGCTCGCGCACCTGGTTGGCCCGCAAGTTTATGCGCGCCTGCTCGTCATCGCCCACCAGCGACGCCACCAAATACGTTATGTCCGCTCCCACCTTCTTCATGCACCCATGATAATCAATTTCCTCCGAGGTGAATGATTGCAGCTGCAATCATTCACCTCGGAGGAAATTGATTATCATGACAACATGGGCTTGCGCATCACCGACATCTCGCTTTCCGGGTTTCGGAACTACGACGACTTCTCGCTCGGCGACATCGGGAACCTGACGATTTTCACCGGGCATAACGGC
Organism: Eggerthellaceae bacterium; assembly: GCA_017459925.1. Taxonomy (GTDB): domain Bacteria; phylum Actinomycetota; class Coriobacteriia; order Coriobacteriales; family Eggerthellaceae; genus UBA9715. The sequence goes on along the minus strand of JAFUCC010000146.1, from coordinate 1,087 downwards.
GTCGGGAAAACGAATGTGCTCGAAGCTATCCAACTTATGACATCGGCGAGCTCGTTCCGCCACCCGCACATCGCGCAGCTCGTCAAAGACGGCACCGACCATGCGCGCATACAAATGGAATCGACCGACGGCAACCGCCGCATAACGACGGCGCTCACGCTCGAGACCGGCAAGAAGCGCTACACCGTGAACGGCAAGGCGAAAAGCGTCGTCGACATACGCGGCACGCTGCCGGCCGTCGCCTTCACGCCCGACGACCTGCAGCTGGCGAAGAAGAGCTCGAGCGTGAAGCGTAACGCGCTCGACGACCTCGGCGCGCAGCTGACCCGCAACTACCATGTGGTGCTCGGCGACTACGAGAAGACGCTTCGCTACAAGAACCGCCTGCTGAAGGAGGAGGCGCCAAGCGACCTGGTTGCCGCCATCAACGAGACGCTCATCACATGTGGCTCGCAGCTGTTCTGCTACCGCGTGGCGCTGTATTCGCGCATGCTGCCGCTTCTGCAACGCACCTATTCCGAAATCTCGCACGACAACGAGCTGTTCTCGGCGACGTACTTGGCGTCGTGGGACCACGCCGACGGCATGGAGCCCGTCTCGTTCGGCGCGAGCGGATTGCTCATGGGCGAGCCGTTCGACGTGCGCGACAACGGCGCACCCGACCGCGACCAAGTGCGCACCATCTTGGCGGCCAAGCTGGAAGCCCATGCGCCTGAAGAGCGCCGACGCGCGCGCAGCCTCGTCGGCCCGCACAACGACAAAATCGCCTTCTTCCTTTCCGGACGCGACGCTTCCGCCTTCGCGAGCCAGGGCCAGCAACGCTCGATCGTGCTGGCGTGGAAGCTGGCCGAGGTCGAGCTTGTCCGCCAAACGCTCGGGACCAACCCGGTGCTGCTGCTCGACGACGTCATGAGCGAGCTCGACGCCACCCGCCGCGATACGCTCGTGCACTTCGCAAGCGAAGACCTGCAGACGTTCATCACGGCAACCGACCTCGACGCCTTCAACCCCGTCCTTCTCGACCGCGCCCGCATCGTCGCCCTTTGAGTCGGCGTCACCCCGCGGGGGATTGAACGTCACCCCAGGG
>JAFUCC010000145.1 GCA_017459925.1 Eggerthellaceae bacterium | reverse complement strand
CATCTTCGGATAGCATGAGTAGCAGGCCGGTCCGGTTACTCATTTCTAATGCGTAACAGGCACGTCCAGCTACTCATTCTTGCCGAGTAATTCCAGCAGCCTGCCGACGTTGGCATTCGGGTTCGATTTCAGCCAAAGCGCGACGAAGTCGTATTTGCAGTAGTCCTCCGCCAAAGGGATGAACTTCACGTCGTCGTCCATCGCACGTTCGAAGTGCTTTCCCACCAACGCGATGCCCTCGCCGGCTTCGATAGCCAAGTACCGCGTGTCGATCTCGCGGTACTGCATCGACGTGCGCGGCGCGAAGCCGGCACGCTGGAACAGGCTGTCGTAGAACTTCGCGAAATTGCCCGAGTCGGCAGGATGGGGCAGTATGAACGACTCGCCGCTGAGGTCGGCGAGCTTTACCACGTCGTAGCGCGCAAGCGGATCATCTTTGCGGACGACGCAGCAGAGCGGGTCTTCGCCGAGCTTGAACGAGTGGCAAATCTCATGAAGGGCGGGGTCCACGTCTATGGTGAACGCGACGTCGATGAGGCCTTGCGCGAGCGCATCTGTTACGCCCTTGATCCCAAACGAGCGCATATGAAGCTCGATGTCCGGATGCGCGTTGGAAAACGAGCTTGCCACATCGGGCAGCAAATCGCGAAACGCGTTGTACAGGTAACCGATGGAGAGCGCGGACGATAGCTTGGCCTGCAACTTGCCCGCATGCTGCATCATGCTGTCATAGCGTTCCACCACTTGCGTCATGCTCGCCATGAGCCCAGCGCCCATTTCGGTGAGGCTGACGCTGTGCTTGTCACGGGCGAACAGGGCGAACCCCAGCTCTTTCTCGAGGGCTTTGACGTGCGCGCTTAAGACGGGCTGCGATATACCGATTTGCCTTGCCGCAGCAGAGAAATTCAGGGTCTGCGCCAACACGAGGCACTCTGCCATGTATTCGACCTTCATGGTTCCCCTTCTCGGGTTCGACGACTTGCCGACGTTTGCGTTGGTTATAGCAAAACATTATAAACAACATCGTTATGCGATTTCACATGGGTTTTCCAATTGCCTACCATCGAGATAGTCGAATCCACGAGGGGGAAGGAGTGCGCATGCCACTCACACCATTCATGCCCGACGAGGCGAATCCGGAAGTCTACAAGAAGGAATGGCGCTACCAGGAAGGCGAATACACCGTCACGCGAACGGCGCATTGGTCGGGTCCTGGCTGCCATGACAGCTGCGGCTTGCTGCTCTACACCGACAAGGACGGCAAGCTCGTAAAGGTGGAAGGCGACCCGCAATCGCCGTACAACAACGGCCGTCTGTGCATGCGCTGCCTGAACATGCCCGAGGCGGTGAACCACCCCGACCGTCTGAAGTACCCGATGCGCCGGGCAGGCGAGCGCGGCGAGAACAAGTGGGAGCGCATCAGCTGGGACGAGGCTTACGACGAGATCGAGGCTCAGGTTCGCAGCATCTGGGACGAATACGGCCCCGAGTCGATCGTCGCCATGGAAGGCACGGGCCGCAACGCCATCTGGCAGGTGCCGTTCCTGTGCCACGCGGCATTCCGCAGCCCCAACTTCGCGCTCGGCTTCCTATCCGGTTCGGCATGCTACCTACCGCGCTCGGCTGCTGCGGCCGTACAGTCCGGCGAGCAGCAGATCCTCGACGCTTCGCAGCTCAACCCGCTGCGTTACGGCAATCCCGACTGGGAGCCGCCCGAGGTCATCATCCTGTGGGGCAACGAGCCGCTGAAATCGAACCCCGATGGCTTCTTGGGCCACTGGATCGTCGACATGATGAAGTTCGGGACGAAGCTCATCGTCGTCGACCCGTCGCTGACGTGGCTCGGCGCGAAGGCCGACTACTGGCTGCGCCTGCGTCCCGGCACCGACGGCGCCATGACGCTTGCGTTCCTCAACGTCGTCATCGAGGAAGACCTCATCGACCACGACTTCGTCGACAACTGGACGTACGGCTTCGACACGTTGGCCGAGCGGGCCAAGCAGTGGCCGCCCGAGCGCGCTGCCGAAATCTGCTGGTGCGATGCCGATGACATCCGCGAAGCTGCCCGCATGTTCGGCAAGGCGAAGCGCGCGGGCATCCAATGGGGCCTGGCGCTCGACCAGCAGCCCGACGGCATCTCCGCCGCTCAGGGCCTTTCGTCGCTCGTGGCCATCACGGGCAACCTCGACGTGCCCGGCGGCAACGTCATCATGCGCAACGGTTTCAACATGTCCATCCACTACAGCATCGGCACCGAGTACGTCGACCCCGACGTCTTCGCGAAGCGCCTGGGCGCCGGCCTGTCGGTGCTCTACCAGTACGGCTCGGTCGTCGCCCAGGAAGACTCGGTCCTGCGCGCCATGGAGATGGGCGAGCCGTATCCCATCCGCATGCTGTGGCTGCAGTCGACAAACCCCATCGCCAACATGGCCGCCGAGGCTCCGCGCGTGTACCAAGCCGTGCAGAAGGTGCCGTTCATCGTGGACGTCGACCTGTTCATGACGCCTACTGCCGTGGCGTTCGCCGACCTCGTGCTTCCCTGCGCCATGAGCTGCGAGCGCAACTCCATCCGCGTGTGGTGGACGCCCCTGCGCAGCATCGCCAAGGCAAGCCAGTACTACGAGGCGAAGTCCGACGAGACCATCATCATCGAGCTCGGCGCCCGCTTGAACCCCGAGGTCTTCGGCCGCTTCAAAGACGATATCGACTACCTGAACTGGAACCTCACCGGCGATGGCAATTACGGCCATGACTGGCTCAGCTTGCGCGAGAAGGTCTTCGAGTTCGACCCGTTCCTCTACGAGTACCGCAAGTACGAACGCGGCATGTTGCGCGAGGACGGCCAAGTCGGCTTCAACACCATGTCGGGCAAGTTCGAGCTGTCCCCGATGCTGTTCGAGGCGACGGGCTACGAGTCTGTGGCCTACCACGTCGAGCCGTCGCGCAGCCCGTACTCCACGCCCGAGCTGTACAAGGAGTACCCGCTCGTCATGACGACCGGCCAGCGTTCGTGGGAATGGTTCCATTCCGAGCATCGCCAGCTGAAGACCCATCGCGCCCAGCATCCGTACCCGTTCGTGGAAATGCATTCCGAGGCCATGGAAAAGTACGGCATCACGCCCGGCCAATGGGTTTGGATCGAAAACGACCTGGGCCGCTGCAAGCAGATCGCCAAGGTCAACGACACGCTCGACCCGCGCGTCATCCGCGCCGAGCATGGCTGGTGGTTCCCCGAGGAGAACCCCGAGGAGCTCTTCCGCGTGTTCGACAGCAACATCAACAACCTCACGCCCATGTTCCATAACAGCCCGACCGGTTATGGCGCGCCTTACAAGTGCCAGCTGGCCAAGGTGTACCCGGTGACGCCCGAGAACATGGAGCCGCTCCCGACCGACTTGGTCGTCAAGGGCGGCGGTTTCAGGGATTATAGCGACTGGACGAAGAACAACTACGGCAATTACGGCAACTACGGCACCGTCTCGCCCGACGGCCTGATCGATTACGGCCTGGGTGAACAGGGCAAGGTGCCCACCATGCCCGATTACGACCCGCAGGCTTAACCGGCACCGGTGAGAGAGAGGATTGGAACATGACAAGCGAGAAACAAGGGCTGCTCATCGATTACGAGTTCTGCACCGGCTGCCACAGCTGCGAGATCGCATGCCGCGAGGAGCACGGCTTCGGCGTCGGCACGTACGGCATCAAGATTTTGGAAGACGGGCCGCGCCTGCGTGACCCCGAAAACGACAAGAAGAAGTACACGTGGCGCTTTATCGCGGCGCCCACCGACCTGTGCGACCTGTGCGCCGAGCGCGTGGCCATGGGCAAGCGCCCCACGTGCGTTCATCACTGCCAGGCGGCGGTGCTCTCGTTCGGCACCATCGAAGAGCTGATGCCCGAGATCATGCGCAAGCCGCAGCAAGCCCTGTTCTTCCCGACGGGAGAGCGCGAGGACCCGTGGGCTGCGCTCCAGGCGAAGCGCGAGGCGAACCGCGAGATTGCCGATTCCATGAAGCAAGACTTCTCGACGGCTGGCGAATCCGTCGACACCGACTGGGAAAACGCCGTCCTCGACGACAAGACCCGCGAGGACTTGGAAGGCCTCATCGACGAGTACCAGCTGGTCATCAAGGATGACGAGTCGGGCGTCACATGGCTTGGCGACCGTTACCCAGACAAGCTGGCGCTTGCGCACATCAAGACCAACACCGCCGGCATCATGAAGATCTTGAAGGAGCGCAGTCGGTAACGTGGCGTGTTACGGGGGAAACTGCGAGCCGACTTGTCCGTTGTACGACGTGCACCATCCGCACTTGATTGAGTGCGGATGGTGCGGCAAAACGGCCCTCTCCTGGTACGTCCGCGACGGGAAATGCCCGACCTGCGGTCAATGCATGGACGAAGCGCCAAAGAGCTCACAATCTGAATAACTGCGTTTATGGGGGTAAACGCTAGCTTGCTGGGCGAGAGGGGTGTTCGGCGATTCGGGGGGCTGCGAGGAGCGGAGGCGCGCCCGCATGGATTCGCGCTGTCTGAGCCGCGAAGCGGCGAGTTCGCGAATCCGGCGCGCCGAAGCGACGAGCGGTTAGCCCCCGCCAAGCCGAACACCCCTCTCGCCCAGCAAGCGGGGGGATATGGTTATTCCTTGGCTGTTGCCAGGTCGTTGCCTTCTCGTCGGGCCCAATTAACCGCCAAATGGTACACTTTCCGTTTGTGTATAAGAGCTGATAGATTGGGCAACCATGCATAAAGACATCAAGGAAATCCTCTTCGCCGACACCGAGATTCAGGCGCGCGTGATGGAAATCGGCGCGGCGCTGACCGACGAGTACTCCGAGGCGACGGCACGCGGGGAAGGCGTTCTGCTGCTGTCGGTGCTGCGCGGTGCCGCCATCTTCATGGCCGACCTCGCCCGTGCAACCGAGATTCCGCTGGAAATGGATTACATGGCGCTGTCGTCATACGGGCGCGGCACCAGGAGCTCGGGAGAGGTCAAGATCTTGAAGGACCTGACGAGCGACATCGAGGGAAAGCACGTCGTGGTGGTCGAGGACATTCTCGACTCGGGCCTTACCCTGCAGTTCCTCATCAACTACCTGCAGCAGCGCGAGCCGGCCTCCGTCGAGGTCATCACGCTTTTGCGCAAGAGGACCAAGGAACAGGTCCACATCGACTGCGCGCACGTCGGCTTCGAGTGCCCCGACGAGTTCATCGTCGGCTACGGCCTCGACTACGCCGAGCGTTACCGCAACCTGCCCTATATCGGCATCCTCAAACCCGAAGTGTACGAATAAGCATACGAGACGCGTTTAGCATGCGAGCATAAGAGAGACGAAGCACATGCCACAAAACAACCCCCAATTCAAAGGACCGGGCAACGACAACCGAAACCTCATCATATGGATCGTCGTGTTCTTCGTGGTCGCCCTCATCGTCGGCCAGCAGTTCTTCGCGTTCCAGAACGCGGGCACGGGCAACGATGACGCGCCCCGCACCACCGACACGCTGATCACGTCCGAGTTCCTGCAGGCCGTCGAGCAAGACCGCGTCACGTCGGTCGTCTACGACGCGCGCAACTACACCGTCACCGGCCAGTACTACCCGGCGGCCACCGCCGGCAAGACGGGCGTCGACGCGTTCAACGACGCCATCAATGCGCTGAACACGCGCGTGTCCATGCTGCAGCAAGACGCCGACGGCACGCTGAAGGGCATCGGCACCGAAACGCTGCAAACGCAGACGCTCGGCGAGCTGCACAACTACACGTCGACCTACGTCGGCCAGGAATCGCTCGCACAGCTCGTGTCGAAGCATCCGCAGATGACCTACCAGGTCACGCTGCCCACGCAATGGCTCGACATCCTCAGCACCATTCTGCCGCTCGTCCTGTTCGGCGTGCTCATCTGGATCTTCTTCGTGCAGATGCAGAAGGCCAACAACCAGCAGATGGGCTTCGGCAAGACGAAGGCCAAGAAGGCCCACGAGGAACGTCCCGACGTGAAGTTCGACGACGTGGCGGGCGTGGACGAGGCTGTCGAGGAAATGCAGGAGATCAAGGACTTCCTAGCGAACCCCGAGAAGTACCAGTCGCTCGGCGCGAAGATTCCGCGCGGCTGCCTGCTCGTTGGCCCTCCGGGTACGGGCAAGACGCTGCTCGCGCGCGCAGTCGCCGGCGAGGCGGGCGTGCCGTTCTTCAGCATTTCGGGTTCCGACTTCGTCGAGATGTTCGTCGGCGTGGGCGCATCGCGCGTGCGCGACCTGTGCCAGCAGGCCACGGACGCGGCGCCTTCCATCATCTTCATCGACGAGCTCGACGCGGTCGGCCGCCAGCGCGGTGCCGGCCTG
>JAFUCC010000144.1 GCA_017459925.1 Eggerthellaceae bacterium | reverse complement strand
TGTCTTCGACGCGATCGAGGGGCTCCGCCGCTCCGATGACGCTGCCCTGCGGTGGGACCTGTTCAAGCGGCAAGCTTACTATGCCGAAAACGCGAGCCGGCAAGACGTGCTCGACTCCGTGGAGGCACTGATGCAGACGGCGAGCCCAACCATTGCTTCCTCGCGTTTTTGACCGACGAGCATAAGGAAGAGGCGCGCGCCTGCAAGAGTGGGTGTCACCCACCCGTCCCCGCTGTCACGCGGTCCACGGCTAAGAGGTCGAGGGAGGTTGCCAGCCAGCGCGGGACAGAACTGAAACTTGAAGGATGCCTCCAGTGCCACCCTTCGGCTTAAGTGCCGAATGCCAAAGCCCCTTTGTCATATTCCGTACGGGACGATGGTACGGCCGCGTCGCAACCGTGTCTTCGACCACCTGCACCGATGCCACCGCGTAATCCACCTGCTGCGCCATGCCGATGGTCACGCGACATATCATAGCGTCTCCGAAGGTGCGCACCCGCTTCACAATGCGGACAAAACCGTTGTCGTATCCGTCCCCGTTGTCAGGGTAGGTTGAATTATTAAACGCAACATTGTTGCGTTTAACCTTGCAGGAAGAAGGGGCGCGAGCCCCTTCGCTTTGGGAGGCGCGGGCTTCAGCCCGCCCGAGCAAAGCGAACACGTGATCAAGCCAAGGCGCATGGCTTCGCCCTTCTTGTGTGTCGCGCTTCGCGCTCCCGATGACGCGGCACCGGCCACCCGTCCCAACGTTTTTGACGGCGGCTGACGCCGGCCGTGGACCTACAATCGCATGGCGCGCTTCCCCCTCCGGGCGGAAAGGGGGTGCACCATGACGAGGAAGAAGGGGAAGCACCTGAGCAGGGAGAACCGCGAGGTCATCGAGGCGGGGATCCGCAACGGCGACTCCGCGCGCGCCATCGCCAAGAGGATAGACGCCAGCCCGTCGACCGTGACCAGGGAGGCGAAGGCGCACAGGACCGTCAAGGCTAAGAGGCTCTCGCCCAAGGAGAACGCGTCGCTGCGGTGCGCGAAGCGGGAGACTTGCCAGGCGAGCGGGTCGGCATGCCCGACGTGCTCGACGAAGCTGACGAGCTGCAAGAGCTGCAGGACGCGGCGCTGCATCCTGACATGCCCAGACTACGAGCCCAGGATGTGCCCAGTCACCGAGAGATGGCCATACGTGTGCCCCGAGCATTGCCCAAAGCGCGGCTGGTGCGGTTTTCCGAAGTGCAGCTACGACGCCGGCGACGCGGACGCATCGTACCGCGGGACGCTTTCGTCGTCGCGGTCCGGGATATGCTGCACGCAGGAAGAGCTCGACGCGATGAACGCGATCGTGGTCCCGCTGGCCAAGCAGGGCCAGAGCTTCGAGGCAATATGGGCCGAGCACGCCGCCGTGCTGCCGGTGTGCGTGCGCAGCGCCTACAAGTACCAGGGATTGAACGCCTTGGGCCTTACCAGCGTGGACATGCCGCGCAAGGCCCGCTTGCTGCCGCGAAACCGCCCCGACGCTGGCGCATCGAAGCGCGAGCGCGTAGACCGCACGGGGCGGACCTACGACGACTTCAACGAACTGCCGGTAGAGGACAAGGCGCGCGTCGTGCAGGGCGACTCCGTGTGCGGCTTCGAGTGGAACGCATCGGACATCTTGAGCCTGCACCTGGTCGCCCACACGTTCCAGATCTACCTGAAGAAGGCGGCCAAGTCCAGCCCGGAGCCCGTCGTCGCCTGGCTCGACGTCATCGAGCGCGAACTGGGCTCGCCCGGGGCCTTCGAGGAAATCTTCGGAATCCTGCTCGTGGACCGGGGCTCCGAGTTCGACGACTGGGCTGGCATGGAACGCTCGTGCCTGGTCCCGGGCGCGAAGCGCTGCCGGGTTTTCTACTGCGACGAAATGAACTCGAACCAGAAATCGCAAGCGGAGAGAAACCACGAGCAGCTTCGCCGCATACTGCCGAAGAAGCGCAGCGACTTCGACAGGCTGAGCGTGGGGGACGTGGCGGTGTGCTGCAGCCACGTCAACTCCTACCCGCTCGCCCGGAAGTCGGGCACGTTCCGCCCGGTCGAAGCCGCCGCTGCCATCATCCCCCAGCGCCTGCTTGACGCGCTGGGGATAGAGCGCGTGCCCGCCGACGAGGTCGCGCTGAAGCCATACCTTATGGCCCACGCCGTGGAGCAGTAAGGCCGATATAGCTACAAGCCATAGCCCGGAGGGAACGCGCACTGCATAGCTTAGCCTAACGGCACTGGGGCGTTGCGTTCGGTTTTGCAATTTCTGGCCCAGGGGCTCGCGTCAGCATGCCCTGATTCTGCGCTCAGGTGCCCAAGAGTTGTTGAGTCGACACGTTTTCTCTCTTGTGCAAGGTTAAGCGCAACACCTTATCCCTGGTTTTGCAGGAGCAACCGCAACTGTTGCGCTTAGTTGTTCAGTGTTGCGGTTGCATTTACAACCAACCCATTTCCTTTTTTGAGTAGTTGCAAGAATTGACATTACCCTGGTATCCTTATGAAAGTGACAGTTCACACATTTATAAACGTAAGAGCATTTACAAGGGAATCCATCCCGTGGACTACCTGTCTTGTCGAAGAGCCGTTGGGAACAGAGGAAAGTA
>JAFUCC010000143.1 GCA_017459925.1 Eggerthellaceae bacterium | reverse complement strand
TTCAGCCACCGGTAGAAGGTGGACTGGTGGACGCCGAGCGCGGCGATGATGTCGGCGTCGCAAAGGCCGTCCTTCTTCAGCGCCACCGCCCGGTCCACCATCTCGTATGTAAGCTTCGTCTTCCTCATGCCGGGCATTTTCTGCCCGTGTCACAAATCGCGCCTCCTGCAGCCCGCCACGTGCTTGCATACGGGGCACAGGCACCCCCCATGGCTGCGCTTTCGCTCCTGCTTGCCGGGAAGCCCGTACTCGTCACGCAGCCGCTCGGCCCTCTTCCGGAGCGCCGCCTGCTCGCGCCTCAGGCCAGCGATCAGCTCCGGGTCGCACGCCCGCTCCGCCTCCTCCAACAGCACCTCGTTGTAGGCGATCGCCTCGGCAAGGCGCAGCTTCTCGTTGCAGACGGGGCAAAGGCCGCTCTGGTAGTTCAGGGGCACCCCGATGGCACCGCATTCGGGGCAGGGCGGCCTCACACGCAGGCTGGCGCGGATCACGTGGGCGTGCTGCTGCACGGCGCGCACGGTGCGACGCACGCCGCATTCGGCGAATATGGCGTCGGCAACCGCCTCGGCCCCCAAGTGCCCGTACTCCCGTATCAACTCCTCCTGGCGGACGGTCCAGAACTTCACCATCTGCACCACCCGCTTGTTTTTGAAGACCCTCGCGCCCTCGCGCATGGCATGGATTGCAGGGCGGGCGGCCTTCCGCGCCCGCCTGCTTTCCATGCCTCTCCGACTACCCTTTCATTCATATTTATATAAGGGTGACGGGGAGGTATCGACCCGTTCAATGAAGGGGTTCGGGGGTTAGCCCGCATCGGCATCGCCCCCTCTCCTCACGACCTTGGCCTTGGCGCCGCCCTCGGGACTAACGCGCATGAACCTCGTGCTCTTGCCGAGCCACCGGTTCACGGTTGAGGTCGACCACCCGAGCGCGCGTTCCACCTCGTCGCGGTAGACGAAGCCGGCGTCGCCGATGAGCCGCTCGCACACGGCGTCGAGAGACGCGATCTTGCCCACGTTCTCGGCCTCCAGGCGCAGCCGCCTGGCCTCTGACGCGCCGCCGAAGTTGGGCTTGCAGTCTTCGAGCAGCCCGGTGTCGTCGACCCTGTGCAGTGGGAACACGAACCAGGCGTCGAGCGGCGGCTTCGGCGGGAACTCGCGCAGGGTGAACGAGATGCGCCACCCCGTCAGGTGCCTGGTTGCCGCAAGTGAGTGGAGTTCCCTCGCCATCTGCAGCGTGCCCGGTTCCAACACGAGCTCGGTCATGTCGAGCACCGCGTCGGGGGCGCGGCCGAACACGCCGGAGCCGGAAGAGCGGTCGATTGCGCTCTTCATGCCCTGGGCGCCCTTGGAATGGTGATGGCTGATCACCACCGTGCAGCCGAGCCCCACGCAAAGGCTGTCGAGCTTGGCGAAGAACTCGCGTATGTCGCGGGCGTTGTTCTCGTCGCCGTCCTGGATCATGTAGGCGGGGTCGAGCACCACCATTCCGAAGTCGCCGGGGCGGCAGCGCGCGAACAGCTCGGCCGCCACTTCCTCCAAGCTGCACGACTTGCCGCGAAGGGGCCACACCACCAGGTTCTTCCGGACCTCCTCGGGTTTCGCGCCCTTGGCGTAGGCGACCGTGGAGATTCGCTTCTGCAGCGTGCGGGCGTCGGTCTCGAAGTCGACGTAGAGCACGCGCCGCATCGCGCAGCGGAAGCCGAGCCAGGATGAGCCTGTCGCGACGCTCTCGGCGAGTGCGATCAGCCCCCATGTCTTGTTAGCCTTGGATGGGCCGGTGAGCAGCATCTTGTGGGTCTCGAGCAGGATCCCCTCGATGATCTCGTCCGGCATCTGCGGCAGCTCGTCGGCTACCACGATGGCGTCCTGGAAGGGCGGAAGGCCCGAGCCCTGGGTTGCCGTAACTTCCCCGGGTTCGGCCTCTCCGACCCTGGCGGCGGCCTCCTCCATCTGGGCGGCGTATCCCTGCTTGCTAGCTCCCATCTCGCCACCTCGTGCGGTACAGGACCAAGCCGGTGCAGTCGGCGGGCTGCGCCTCGAAGTCCCACTCGGAGCCCTCGCCGCGCATCAGCCATTCGTCCATGTCCTTGGCGCCCTCCGGGTAGGGCGGCACGAGCCCGTTGGCGACGCCGATGCGCGAGAGGTTGCCGCAAATCGCCTCGGCGGCCTTGCGGCCCTCGTCGTCCTCGTCCATGCAGACGATCACCTTGTCGGGGCGCGCGGAGGGGTCCGCATGGTAGAGGATGCTGGCCAGCCGCTTCGCGTTCGCGACGCCGCCGAGCGCCATGGTCGGCTTTCCGAGCACCTTGTTTATGGCCATGGCGTCGATGAGCCCCTCGGCGACGAACACCACGGGAAGCGACGCGGTCAGCATCCACTCGTTCCACAGCGGGCTCGCCACGCCCTTGGGCCTCCATTCCTTGTTGCGCACGTCGCCCCGGCTGATGGTTCGCACCATGCAGTAGTTCGCCACCGTGAAGTCCCTGTTCCAGAAGGGGATCGTTATGAACCCGAGCGCTTCCGGCTCGTACACGCGGAACTGGGGCATGATGCTCCTGGGGTTGCGCGTGAATCCCAGCCCGAAGCGAGCGGCGTCGTCGTCATCGAGGCCACGGTATCGCAGGTATCGCCGCCCGACCTCGTTGCCGGGCGCGTACAGGTCGCCGAACGCGCGGCCGCACTGCTCGAAGCAGTTGCCGGAGCCGGCCTCCCTCGGCCTGTCGAAGAGGGGTCTGGGCTTGGGTTTCGGGCGCGGCCTGGCCGGCGTCCCGTCGTCGCCGGAGAGCCGGTAGCCGACGATGTCCGCCACGGCCTTCGCCTGCTCGGCGAAGCCGTCTATCCCGTCGAGCTCGCCGATCAGCGTGAAGACGTCCCAGGTCTTGCCGCAGCCGAAGCAGTGGACGGTGTGCCCGTTCTCGTAGTAATGCGCCGACGGGTCGCTGTCCTCGTGGCCCGGCGACGGGCAGCTGAACGACCGGCGCAGGTTCACGATCCCGCACCGCTCGCGCAACAGGTCGGGCATCGACGCCCGCAGGTCGTCGCGCTCGCGTTCGCTCACCATGGCAGCCACCCCCTGCCCGCGTGCGTTGCGGCTGGGTTTCCAGCGCGATGGTTGCCGCAAATTAGATGGGCCGCGGCTATATAATCCGAATCGGAGCGCATCGCGTTCCATGCTCGCGTGTCCTGCAGCCGGTCGCCCGCCAAAGCCCTGGCTGCGGGGCGCGCATCCTTGAATCTGCCCATCATGCCCCCTCACGTTCCAGCACGTAGTCGACGAGCGCTTGCCTGGTTATGCGCACGCGCGTCCCCACGTGGAAGCTGCGCAGGTTGCCCCGGTCTATCTCGCGCTTGATCGTCTGGCGCGTCACGCCCAGAAGCTCCGCCGCCTTGCTCATGTCGAAAGTGTCGGGCGCGTCGGAGAACAGCCCGCCGGGCTGCTCGGGGGGAACGTCGGTCAGGTACACGAGCCTGCCGCCGGAAGTCGCCATCTGCTCCATTTAGGCCACC
>JAFUCC010000142.1 GCA_017459925.1 Eggerthellaceae bacterium | reverse complement strand
GGGGAGTCGCCGGCCGCCTAGCCCCTACCCACGATTTTCTGGCTTGAACCTCCTATTATCATCGTATCCTCATCCGCAACAAGCACCCCGAGGAACCGAGGTCGTAGCAACAATTATATGCCCGGTGGTGGTTCTGAAAGCACAGGCGAAAGCCTAGAACCACCACACGATGCGTCGTGGCAGCGTAGGGTCGCGCCTGCGCTGCTCTTCTTCGACCAAAATCTGCTCGGATTGAACGTGTCCATTTGCATTTTTCCTTACCGAAACGGCCTTCCATCAGGCATTATACAAAACGGCGGGTACTTTTTACGTACCCGAAACGGACGCTCGACGTACCCGACTGGGTACATTTTTCGTACCCTCGGGGCGTTTTCGACGACGCGAAGGTGAGACGGAACACACCGTAGCCACGTATAATGTGGTAGGTAGGGACGCCATTCTTCAATGCGAGACCGACCGTTTAGATAATCCGAAGGAAAAGGAGTACAAGATGACTGACAAGAACGACGAGAAGAAGCCCGGAGACAAGGTAGAGTTGTCCCTTGACAATCTCGATGGCGTTGCTGGTGGTAAATCATCACCTCAGTACCGTCCTTTCCAGGGGTTTGGAAACAAGGATGTGTATGATCGAATGATGCAACTGGAGAACCACACCTTCAGGCGGTAATAAGGTGACTCGAAGCATGCATGCTCTCTGACGGGATGTGATTGCTGTTGATGAGAAAGGAATGATGACAATGGCAAACGAACACGACAAGAAGAAGCCCGAAGACACAGTCGAGTTGTCCGTTGACGATCTCGAAGAGGCGTCGGGTGGGGTCATCGTCGAAACCGAGGATGGACGTTATCTCACCATGGATGAGTTCAATGGACGCACGTATTACGTCGGCAATGACCTCGGATTTGCCAGGCAAGTTGCGAAGGACTGTGATGTCAGCGCGAGGGTGATGACCGAGAGCGAATACGAGAGACGTTCGCAAGGGTGACAAGGTGACGCGAGGTGGGCATACACCTACTGATGTGATGCGAGCGCCATAGATTGGAAAGGAAGGCCGAGATGGCAAACGAACACGACGAGAAGAAACTCGAAGGCACAGTCGAAGATGCGAGCGTGGAGTTGTCCGTTGACGATCTCGAGGAGGCGTCGGGCGGGTATGTCGTCTGTAGCGGCCACTCCCAGTTTGAGGTCGTCGATGATAATACGGGCGATGTGCGTGCCAGCACTAGAAGTTTTATCCACGCGAAAAGAACTGCGATTGAGCAAAGGGTCCGTCCGGAGATGATTACATCAGACCGATATAAAGAACTTTTCGGCAAAGAGATTTAGCCGATCATCGATCCAAGGAATAAGGAGCGCGAAAATGGCGAATAAGGAAAACAACGAGAAGACGTCCGAAGAGACAATCGAGCTGAGCGTCGATGACCTCGAAGAGGCATCAGGTGGGGTCATCGTCGATCTCGGGGACGGGCGTTACACAACTACGGATGAGTTCAATGGACATACGTATTACATCGGCGATAACCTCGGGCGTGCCAGAGAAGTTGCGACGACGCACGATATCAGCACGAGGGTGATGACCGAGAGCGAGTATGTGAAGCGTACAGGCAGACAGCCATAAGACGGCGCGCCCAGAGAAGACCACGGCGGATTGAAACATTTGATTTCCAGGACTATATGAAAAAAATGGTTCAAGCCTGAAAATCGTGGGTAGGGGCTAGGCGGCCGGCGACTCCCCGCCGGGAGACGCGCGCCTGCTGCCGTCGTATATCTTGAGGAAGAAGTACTCGTCGTCGGGGTAGCCGTAGCCCTTGCGCCTAAGCGTCTTGATCATGTTGTTGGTGCCTTCCACTTTCCCGCTCGATATGGGGTGCTTGGCGTGCGACACGATGCCGTCCATGTGTCCCTCCACCAATCTCGCGAACCACTCGAAGTGCCTGTTGCCGGTGCTCCTGCACACGTCGACGAGCTCCCGCATCTTCCGGCGCATCCAGCCCTCGCTCCTGTACGAGTACGCCTTTTCCAGCATTTCCTTGACGATGTCGCAGGTGGCCAGCAGCTCGTTCTCCTCGATGAGCTGCCGGTAGCGGGCCTCCGACCCCGGCTTCCGGACGACCTCGGGCTTGCCGAACAGCTCGCTTCCCCTGGACACCACCTTGCCCGACGCGGCGTCCGCCTCCCCCTCCCTGCGCGTCGACGCCTTCGTCATCAGTATGTACTTCGAGCCCTTCAGCGCCCTCGCCTCGTCCTCGCGGCCCTCTTCCCTCAGGCGCCTCTGCTCGTCCTTGCGGACCTCGGATATCACCTTGTCGTTGAAGTTCTTGACCAGGTGGAACCGGTCGTAGACGATGCGCAGGTGCGGGTGCCGCTCGGTGAAGACGCGCTCGAAGTCCGCGTTCATGTCGCAGGCGACCGCCACCACGCCGGACATCCACCCGTCCCCGACGAAGTCGCAGAAGTCGCGGACGACCTGCTTCTTCTTCGTGTGCGCCAGCCACAGCACCCGCCCGTCCTCGAGGTCTATTATCACCGTGGCGTAGCGGCGCCCGTCGTGGAGCTTGAACTCGTCTATCCCCAGGAAGCGGGATTGCCTCTCGGGCCCCTTGAGGCGGCGCGCGCCGTCCTCGCCGACCTCGGTGTAGAGCCCCTCGAGCCTCTTCTTGTCGATGTCCTTCACGACGCCCTTGTGCAGCCCCGTCATCAGCGACACGTCCTTGAGCGTCTGCCCCATCGCGAGCAGGTCGCAGACGAACCGGTGCAGCGGCGCTGTGATGTTGTGCCCGTCCGCCTTGAAGGGCACGGCGAGCGTGACGCTGTAGCCGCACTCCCTGTCGGGGCACCTCATGCGCGGCCTCGAGACGGACAGCCTGGTGTACTCCGAGCCCATCGGGAGGTGCGCCAGCTCGATCGCGGCCGGCCCGTTGCCCTCCAGCACCCTGCCGCAATCGGGGCAGTAATGGGGCGCCGACTCGTCGAAGCGGGCGAGCGCCCCGGGCACCACCCTCACCGCGACCTCCCTCTTGCACGGCTTCTTGGACGTCCCGAAGTCCCTGGTGACGAGCCCCTCCACCGGGGCACCGGTCTGCCTGAAGCCGGGCATGAGCGAGGGGAGCACGATGTATCCCGCCTCAGACATGCCGCATCCGAGCTCGCGGTCGACGGCCTCGTCGAGCCGGGTCTTGGGCTTCGGGAACAACGGCGGCTGCGAGACCGGCTGCGGCGCTCCACCGTCATCGTTCTCTCCAATGGAATTGCGCCCTATCCCCGCCGTGGTTGCTGCTAAACTGGTCATCGCGGTCATCTCCTCATCAGAATTCGCCGACTTCGCAATCACGAATTCTAGAGATGGCCGTTCCCTTTCCAAAAACCTTTCATATACGACGGCAGCAGGCGCGCGTCTCCCGGCGGGGAGTCGCCGGCCGCCTAGCCCCTACCCACGATTTTCTGGCTTGAACCAGAATTATTCCGTCACGTGACGCCGCGGCGACGGGCTTCGGATCCGGCCGGCCGCCGTGGAGGGACGGGGAACCGGAAGGCGCCGGCGCGCGAGCGTCCGACGGGCCCCGGTCGGACGTTTCGCCTGGGGTTGTCGGACGTGGGAAGGAGCGTGAAACGTGGAAAGTCAGACGGCCAAGATCAGCTTCAAGGTGGACGGTGAGCTGTACGAGAGGATCGCGGAGCACGCGCGCGCCGAGGGACTGCCCAACATGTCGGCGGCGATACGCGACCTCATCGAAATAGCTCTCGACACGGGCTCGCTCTCAGACGAGATCGAGGCGCGCGTCGAGGTGCGCTTCAAGGAGCTGGAGAACCGTGTAGCCAAGGTCTGCTCGCGCGGCACGAAAGCGTCGCTTGCGAACCTGCTCGCCACTTCAACGTTCGCCTCCGCGGTCGCGAGCATCGAGCGGGCGAATTACAATGGCTCGCGAAGAGCGGCGAGCTGCCCGCGTGCAGGATCGGTAGCGCCTGGAGGACGTCTATCGAGGTGTGCGACAGGGTCATCGAGCGGCAGTTCGCCGAGGCGATCATGGAGCACACGGGGCTTTCGGCCAAGCAGGTGGCGCGCGGCATGGGCGAGCTGCGCGACAAGGGCATCATCGTGCCGGTGATCAGGAAGACGCACGCCGGCGCCAAGCGGCTCGACCGCTCGAGCTT
>JAFUCC010000039.1 GCA_017459925.1 Eggerthellaceae bacterium | reverse complement strand
CGGCCTGCCTGCGGGTGGGGCGAATTGAAAACTGAACATCGTCCCTGGGACAGTGTTCAAATTTATTAGCTTCAATAGGGGTCGAGAGTCAGTTTAATTTGAACACTGTCCCAGGGACGATGTTCAGTTTTCAATTCGCCCCACCCGCAGGCAGGCCGTTTCAACAGGCCCCTTACACCATTTGACCTGTCGTGGTGATGACCAGACCGCCGTTCTTCACGCCCTTCGTGCCGAGGATCTGATCGGCAATGGCGCGCACATCGGTAGTCTCGCCGCGCAAGATGATGACCTCGAGGCACGTGTCCTCGTCGAGGTGCACATGCGTGGTCGACACGATCATGCCGAAATGGCCGTGCTGGATGACGTGCAGCTTTTCCTGCACATCGCTCGCATGGTGGTTGAACACGATGGTGAGCGTGCCCATGACCTCGGTGCCAGGCAAGCTGATGGCGTCATCGACAAGCGCGTCGCGCACCAAGTCGCGCACCACTTCGCTGCGATTCTTGGCCAAACCCCGACGCGCGACGAATGCGTCGAAGCTCATGAGCAGGTCCTCGGGCATCGCCACCGAGAAGCGTACGAGTTCGCTTGACATGGCGCCTGCTTACACGAGGCTGACGGTCACTCCGCCAGCAGCCTCTGCATCATCTTCCAACGCGTCCTTCGCGTCCGTGAGCAGCGCACGAGCCTCGTCGAGAAGCTCCTGGACCGAATGCAGCTTGTCATCGACTGTCGCAAAGCCCGCGTCGCCAGCTTTGTGGGCGAGCTTGTGGACCCAACGGCGCTCGAGCGCGATGTGGTCGTCGATCTGCGCGATCATTTCCTCGAATTGCCCGGTGTTCACTCCGTTTGTGCACATGGCGGCTTCCTTTCCCTGTTGCCGTTCAAATGCTTGATATCATGTCCGTTATACGACGGGTTCGTGCGATGTGCAAGAGGTCGTGTGACGAAATTGCCGCAGAGTAACATATATAGCGCGTCAGCGGAAGATTTGCGCAATCTGTTCGCCGACTACTTAAGCGGGTCGGGCGAATGCATTGCGCTAACGCTTAGCAAGCGCCCCTTGGGCGAAGAAGCCCTTAACGCCATCGAGAAATCGCTGGAAAACTTCGGGTACGGCCTCGATTCCTGCACATATGCGACGCTTTCGCCAATCGATCGCTCCGTCGAGGGCGGCGATATCGCCTTGGATGCCCAAGCGCTGTTCCTCATGGTCGAAGGCCTCGATCCGCTGTTCGTGATCTGCGCTGACGAGGCGTCGGCGCATGCGCTTGGCCAAGCTTACCGAACGGCGTTTCCGCCCGATGCGCCCGCCCGCATACTCGGCCGCCCGGCCGTCGTGTTCAAGGACTTCCCTGCGCTCATGAACTCGGAAAAGGGCAAGCAAAAAGCCTGGCACCTGCTGAAATCGCTGCCGAAAAGGTAAGATTTGAACATCACCCCTGGGAAGATGTTCAACTTTTTGAACATCTTCCCAGGGGTGATGTTCAATTTACGCCACGAGGCCTACGGACGTGATGGGCCAGACCTTCGCCACCGCCTGACCGACGACCTGGTCTCCGGAAACCAAGTCGGCTTCGCTCGTCAAGCCGCTCGTCGTGGCGCTTTCGGCGTCGCCGAGAACGTAATACTTGCTTTCGGGAATCTCGCGAGTCGTTATGCTGCTGGCATTCGACCCGAACACATTCGCAGCCGAATCGGCGCTTAGGGCCGAGTTGCTCACGGCGACGGTGCCCTGTTTGTCCACGCTGACCCAATCGCCAGGACCGGCGACAATGCGCCCAAACTGCAGCTCGCCGGTGTTGTCATGGTACGCGATGACGGTTCCCGAGCTCAGGTCCCGGGCGTTCACCATGATGACATGCTGCCCTTGTGACAAGGCGGGTTCCATGCGCGAATCGTCAACCGCGCGGGCCGACACGCCGAACACGAATACGGCAGCCACGATGAGGGCGACGACGAGGATGACGACGAAAACGACAAGCGCGACCTTGCGCTTACGGGCCTTGAGCACGCGTTCTAATTCACGTCGATAATCTGCGGTTGTAAACCGCACCTGACCACTTGAGCCGAGCGGAACCGCCTGGCCACTCGCCATCACTGTCCCCCTTCGGCGGGACGCGCATGGCGGCCACGCGGAGTCGACGCGATTGACGCTGAAGCGCTTGCAGCCGACTGCCTTCGCTCATTGGCGCGCGCGACCTGCTGCTGGGCATCGGAACGCGCAGCTTGGATGACGGCATCGGCCTGGTGATTCGCACGGGAAATGATCGAGCGCGATTGCCGGCTCGCATCGGTCAGCATCGCCTCGGCCTTCTTGCGGGCATCTGTGACAATGGCCTCAGCCTGGGAATTTGCGCGCGTCAGAATGGCTTGCGCCTGAGCTTGGGCTTGCGCGTTTCCCATCGCGGCATTCGCATTTGGCGTTTGGCCTTGCGCGGCATTCGCCGGCGCAGCAGCCGCCTGATTGCCTGCAGCCGTTCTTGCGGCGACCTGATCGTGCATGCGCTTGATTTCGCGAAGATAGTCGTCGGCCGCATGCTGCGCAGCCTCGAAGAACCCGTTCGCCTGCAGCGCAAGTTCGGCAATCGAGCCCACTTTCGCGGCGCGCGACATGGTTGGCTTTGCGGCGAGCGCCTGCTTCAACTGGGCGTTTTCAGCTGTGATGGCGTCGTTTTCCTCTGAGAGCTTCACCATGAGCTCGAGCAGGTCAAGACGGCTGAGGTGCTTCAGACTTTTATCCATATTGCTGCGTTTCTACTCTGGTACCATGGATAATGCGTTTTGTTCGATTACAGGTCATTATTGACCAAATTTCCCTGCGGCACAAGGGGGCATCGTATGGCGAAAACAGAAGACGAACCGACGACGAAGCCGGCTGAATTCGACGAGGGCATGCCCGACGAGGAAATCCTGTACGACTTAGCCGACCTGTTCAAGGTGTTCTCGGACACGACACGAATCAAGATCCTGTACTCGCTCATGTCCGGAGAGCTGTGCGTCGCAGACATCGCGGAGACCATCGGCGCCACGCAAAGCGCCGTGTCGCATCAGCTGCGCATTCTGAAAGCATCGCGCCTCGTGAAGTTTCAACGCGACGGGAAGAACGTGCTGTACTCGCTTGCAGACGACCATGTGTATATCATGCTCGCCCAGGGTATGAATCATATCTGCGAGTAAGGCGCCTGTCCTTCTGTCCGCTTTTTGCCGTCGGGAGAGGGGTTCGGGCTTGTCCTCGCTCGCTCGGCTAGTGTAGGTTGTTGCCATATCCGGCTGCGGAATCGCCCTCACCCCTCTCCCGACGGCAAAAAGCTACGCTCTTCCGCTTGGGCGCCGAATTGAACACCGTCCCTGGGGTAACGTTCAGTTTTTTGAACATCACCCCAGGGGTGATGTTCAAAAAACTGAACGTTACCCCAGGGACGGTGTTCAATTCGACACTTTCCCGCTTGGGCGCTTATTGTTCCTCAGGGGCGTTTTCCTCGGCAGGTGTCTCGGGGATTACCACCAGCAGGTCGGGAGTCGTAGGCTCGGATGGATCGGCACCAGTGGGCGAAACGGGCTCTTGGGGCGCCGTGGAAACACCGGTATAGGTAAACCCTGTTAGCTGACCAGGCTCGATAGGCGGCTGTGTCTGCTGGGCGTCTTGCTCGGGCTCGACCGCCTCTTCCGCGTCCTCTTCGACGGCTCCGCCGACAACGTTTGCGGATGCAATTGACGCCTCTTCCTGCTCGGGCATTTCGAACTGCGACGACTGCCAATATTGCTGAGGCGAGACGTCCTCCGAAGGAGGAACGGGCGCCACCGATTGTGCCGGCTGCTGCTGCGGGTACGCGCCGTAGGGCATTTGCTCCGCTTGAGGAGACACGGGCGCAACCGGATACGCAGGCGCGGCGTTTACGGCAGGGGGAACGGTCTCGAAAGGCATCGGATCGTCCTGGCCGCGCCACTTCGGAACCTCGAACTGCATCGTCCAATACCCCATGGCACGCGCCACGAGCAGCATGACGAACATCTCGCCCAGATACGCGATATACACGATGAGCAGCATTCCGATGAAACCGACAACGCCTGCACTCGCGATGAACCTGAGGACCAGATTCGTGGCCTGAGCTGCGGTCATGTGGTCGAGCATGGATAGGTTGTAGCCACTTGCAGCCAACCCGGCGACGCCTATGAACACCACGACGAACATGATGAAGAACGCGATGATGGAAAGGACGGCGCCGATGATGAAACCGACGAGCAGGTCCATGCCGAAGATGCGCATGGCGCCATTGGTATCGTGGCGGAACATTTTCCAAATCTTGCCCAGCTGGAAACCGGCCGACAGGCGGTCGTAGATGCTGATGCGCATCGAGCCGATCCACGCCAAAATGCTCAGCAGCAGCGCGCCGACCAGGCCGACGAGGTACACGAGCAAACCAAGCCCCGACACTATGGAGCTACCGACCGCATGGGAGTTGTTCGCCACGGCCCACACGCCAGCACCCTGCATGCTGGCGCCAATTTGCATGACGATAGACGGAATGAGGGCCGCAACGAACACGAGCACCAGAATGAACCAGCCGCGGCGATACAGCTTGCCGTCTTCGTTGGAGAAGATGCGCGAGGGCATGGGCTCGTGTGTGCCCCACGCAATCTCGCGCGCCCACCCGTACAGGTAGCCGAACGTGACGATTTGCCCAAACACCGGAATGAAGTTGATGAGCGCCAACAGGCACAGCTTGCCAAACCAACCAGGCGAATTCTTGATGTCGCCCCATGCTGACTTGAAATATTGAATCTGCTGCATCGCAAGCCCCTTTCAAGTATTTGGGGCAATTATCCCCCAACAAGAATCTCAGCACAAAACCCGTTGCCATTTTGATACAGGCAGCTTGAACATCGCCCCTGGGGTAACGTTCGGCTTTTTGAACACCACCCCAGGGGTGATGTTCAAATTAGGAGGATATACGGTTCACAACGGGAGCTTCAAATAATTTGAACATCACCCCTGGGGTGGTGTTCAAAAAGCCGAACCAAACGAAAAGGGAGTGCCGAAGCACTCCCCTTATCTGTGTCTGTGACCCGCTTGTTACTTCAGGGTAATTGGCCGCATATCCTGCATGTATCCCAATGTGTCCAAACATGGCCGCGACCTGCTGCTCTAATTGGATGACGCGCCCCTCCCTATCCCTTTGCGGAGGTTTGCAGACCGTCATTCTTGTACAAATCTTGTACATGCCGAGCAGCGTCTAAGGCACCCATGGCGGCAGCTCGGTCCTCGAGCGTCGTGTGGGCGTAAACACTCAGGACCATGGAGCCCGTCTTGTCCCCGATTATATCCTGCACCTGCTTGAGGGTCGCACCGTTCGCAAGCAGGTGGCTCACCATCGCATGCCTTAGCTGGTGCAGCCCCACGCCCTCAAGCCCGAAATCCAGGCGCCGCCTCGCCCACCACCAGCGCATCGTGTGGGGCGCCCTAGCTTCGCCCGCGTCGTCTGCGGCCAGCGGATACCCCGACACGTCATCCACGCCGAGCTCCAGCTGCAAGTGGAAGCGGGCCACCCGCAAGGCGTCCGCCAGCGTGTCGGTGACGGGAACGAGGCGCAGACCGTTGACGTTCTTTGATGACGATACGCGCAGCAGGCCGGCGCGCTCGTCCCACGCTTCCCACAGCATTGGGTTGGGCGGCATGATCTCGCAGAGCCGCATGCCCGTCTCCGCGAGCACAAGCACGACGCGCTCGTGCCATTCCGCAGGGTCCATGGCGGCTTCGAGCTCCACGACCTCCGCGATGGTTATGAGCCGCTTCTCCGGCGTGTCCTCCGGCGGTTTGTATGAATCGCGGGAAGGGTTGCGTGGTATGGCGCCGTCCTTCACCGCAGCATCGAGCATCAGTTGGACAGATTCAACGACTTTGCGCGCATAGGTGCCGGACGCAGGCCTACCGCTCGGCGTATCCCCTCGCTTCAACGCTGCGGTCATCATATCGACATGCGGGGCCCGTATATCTTCGAGCCTATACCCGTCCAAGTGCATGCCGGCAGCCTTGAGCGAGGATTCACGCAGACGGACGGTGCTGGCCGATACTATGCCGAGATCGCGCAGCAGCCCGACCCAATGCTCGCGGTATTGCAGGAAGGTCCACTTGCGGTCCGGGATCACCTCGCGCCCCTCGTCAAGCTCGATGGCCCACTGGTCGCACTCGTCATTGGCCTGCGACCATGTCATGCCCGTCACCTTGCGGGTTTTCCACGAGATCGCGCCCTTGGGGGTTTTCCTGCCGCTATCGACCCGCAGCTGCCAGGTGCGGCATTTGGCGCGGTCTTTCTTTTCGAGCGGCACGACGTAATGCTTGCGCATGATAGAATGTTCACGTCCTTCCTTTTATTAGGTTGGATACTTCACGGAGCCACCGCGCAGGGTTGCCACCCATATGCGCGGTGGCCTATCTGTATTAGCTCACAATCTCATACTCGGCCGACTTGTAGATCTTCGGCGCGGCGCCGTCCATGGCCACCATCTCAACCTTGTGCGTTCCAGCGGCGAGCGCATCACCTTCGAGGTTGAGCGTGTTCTGCGAACGGTCGGCGGCGTTCATCTTATCGGTTTCCATCCCATCGATGTAGACGGTGCAGACGGTCCCATCGCCGCCATCGTAGTCGAGCTCGATCTGCACCATGGCCGTGGTGCTGCTCGCCGCGACCTGCGGGACGTTGCCGTTCTCGGTCGTGCCGCCTGCCGTGCGCAAGGTCATCACGCCGGCGCCGGTGTCCGAGAACCCCGAACCGTCGAAGTCGGCTGCGGCCGCAGACGCGGAAGCACTCGAAGCCGATGCGCTCGGGGTGTCCGCCGACGCGCTCGCGCTGCTCGATGCCGCCGAGCCGCCGCACCCTGCCAACGCAAGGGCGAGGCAAGCCGACGCCGCCATAATTGCCAGTTTCCTCATACTTTCCCCTTTCTATTCTGAACGGCTACGCCGTCCGCCTACGATCACCTTGATGCCCAGCGCCGCTATCCGGCGCGCTGCTTTTGTCGCGCCCCTGCTGGTCCAGGATGCCGCGAATCGAACCGAGCGCCGCGCTCTTTCCCGAATCCTCGAGCCGCTCGTACATGGCGTTGAGCTGAGCCTGCTGCGGGTCGGCATAGTCGCGCTTCGGGCGATCGCGCCCCGCGAGCTCGTCAAGCGAGCAGTCGAAGAAATCAGCGAACGCCCAAGCCTGCTCAAGAGACAACGGCTTTCCCTGCTCGTATCCCGTGTACGTGTTCAAGTTGACTCCATAGCTCTCAGCGAACGCCTTGGCGCTCTTGAAGCCTGCCGCTTTTCGGAGTTCCTGCAATCGTGTCTTCATCGTTTGAACCTCCTATGCGAGACGGGATTTTATCCCAAAAAGATTAAATCCACAACATTTTAAGCAAAATAGGGTTGCTTTTTAGTCTTGTGCAGATTACTATGCCAAATAGTTAATCTGATTTTGACTAATTTTGGCGAGAGTTAGGCAAGGGAGGGTGCTTGGTTTCTTGTACCGAAGGGGCAAGAAACCATCCCACAACTCTTGACCTAGGGCAAGACACGACGAGAAGGGGACCCGCATGGCAAGCAAGCTCGAACAGATTACGAACGACCGACGTTTCGATTGCGTAGAGGACGCCATCGACGAGTATTGCCTCACCTACGGCGATTATTCGCAACTGCTCTCCGAACTGCTCAGTTTCTTCGGGGGCTCGGGTGACTTCGAGGAAAAGGCCACCGCACTCATTTGCAGCGGAGTGCGCAGCTACATCGAGGAGACAGTGTAGCCGACCGAGGGCCCTGCAACGCAGGGCACCCATGGGGGCGGTGGGGCTTTCATCCTTTTCTCACATCGCCTCCGTGGGTGCCCTTCGGCGCCAACGATCTAAGGAGGTGAATTAGATGGGCTTCGACAAGGAGACGATCGCCGGAAACATCCTCGCGGAGCGCAACCGACGCAGGTGGAGCCGCGAGAAGTTGGCGGAAGTCTCGGAAATCCCGGCCAGCACGATCAAGGCATACGAGAACGCCGAGAACGGCATCAGCCTTGAAAACGCCTGCAGGCTCGCCGACGTGTTCGACATGGACCTCGACGAGTTCGCGGGACGAATCCGAAAGGCGAGCTAAGGGAAGGAGGCAAGAGCATGGCGAGCTTGGACCCAAAGACCGGGGACATTCTCACATTAGCGAACGCGCGATGGGCGGTCATCTACGCACAAGGCCCGGAGCTGCGGCTGCTTCGCTTGAACGAGATACCCGAGCCAGAACCCGAGCAGCCGAAGTTCGCGCCCAACGCAATGACCGTCGACGAGGTTGCGGACGAGCTTGGCATAGCGCCCAAGACCGTGCGCGAGTACTGCAAGACGGGACAGCTCAAGGGGCGCAAGGTCGGGCAGGTGTGGCGCATCCTGCGCAGCGAGAACCCGATGCTGGCATTGGCATGACGAGAGAAGGGAAACACATGAGCCACTACAGGCACACGCAGGTGAGGGCGAGCTTCACCGATTGCAACATCAAGGGCGGAAAGATCGTCCTCAAGTTCGAAGTCGGGGCGGATGACCGTTACACGCTCCCGACGCTCGCGCTTCTCACGGGCGAGAAGGTCACGCTCGACATTTCCAGCGACCAGGCGGTGCTGCTGCTCGAAGCGAGCACCGGCGAGATCATCGACCAGGAACCCGACGAGGACCAGATGACCATCGACGAAGCCGAGGACCTTGAGAAAGGTGAAGCCGATGAACCCGAGGAAGATGACGATTCCGAAGGGGAAGCCGACCTCCCGCCGGCTGCCCAGGAGTACGCGCCCGATGACGAGCTCGACGCCATCTTCGGCGCAGATGCGGCGTAACGACATGGACACGGCCACGACGAAAGAGGCGCGCCCCCGCTACCAACGAAAAGCGCGCCACACCACGAAACGCGGCGGCATCAGTTTAACACCGGCCGCCAAGGACGGCATATTCGCCATCACCATGCTGGTGCTGTGCCTGTGCCTCGTGTGGGGCGTGTCCGCCATGTACCAGCGCGGCTACGTGGACGGCTACGAGGACGCGAAGGCGGCGTACCATGGCTGAGCAGACCGCCCAGAACATCGCGAAGGATGCCTGCTACTGGATTAAGGCGAACCCCCGCGATTTCCGCGCCCTCATGGCGATCATGCACCACCAGGTAGACATCGGCAACCCCTGCACGAAGCAGGGCGAGATCGAATCGTATGCCAGGGCCATGGGCATGACCATCGACGTGGCCGACGTTTTCAGCCACAACCGCACGCTGTACCCGGCGCTCACGCGCTACATGGTCATGCTGCGCCCGAGGCTTGCCAGGACCATCAACTTCCGCCGCTCGAAACTCGACGAGATCGACCTCGAGGAAATATGGCGGGAGGTCGTGAACACGAGCACAACCTTCCTGGCCCGTGACCGCTTCGAAGCCGAGAAGCTCGTGGGCATGGAGGACGTGAGCGCAGCATGAACGAGCACCTGGAGCAGATGCGCGCGCCCATGCTGGAACACCTCGGGCTTATCGAGATAGAGACGGTACGCACGCGCATACCGTGCAACGCGCCCGACCTTGAGAAGGTCATCGGGGCCATGCGCCCCAGGGCCGACGGAAGGGGCGGCAACGTGCGCATGTACGTGCCGGACCGCCACGCAAAGGCCCAGAAGCGCATCCATGACCGCTACGAGCTCGCGCGCGGGAGGATTCGCGCGAACTTCAACGGCCCCGTCCTGTTCGCCCTCGTGTACCACCGCAAGGCAACGAAAGAGAACAGGCGGCGCCATGTCATCGAGCAGGACACCTACAAGCCGGACGTTGACAACGTCGCGAAGCTCGTGATGGACGCGCTCACCGGCGTGGCGTACCGCGACGACAAGCAGGTGGTCGGGCTCGTTGCGGAAGCCGCGCCGCGCTTCGGCGAGATGGACTGGTACGAGATCGAGGTCACGTACTGCGAGGTCCGCCGATGACGCGCAAGGGGACGAAGCAGACGCCTTGGACCACGGCCGACGACCGCTACCTGCTGGAAAACGCCGGCAAGGTGCCGCGCCGCGAGATATGCCTGCACCTCAAGCGTTCGCGCTCTGCGGTGTACGCGCGGGTCCGCGACCTCAAGCGCCAAGGCCATGCCATCGAGCTGCGGGTCTGCACGTCCGCCGAGGTGGTCTGCCCCGCATGCGGCAACCCCTCGACCCTCATGGGCAAGGACGGCTTCTGCGAGCCATGCCGCAGGCGCGCACAGCTCGCCAAGATCGAGGAACGCACCGCAGCCCTGTTGGCCCAGCTTCCACCAGAGCAGCGCGCCATATACGAGGACACCGAGGCGGAAACGGAAAGCTCGCGCGAACCGTACCCGCCCTCGCCCACCATCACGGCCTGTATGACCAACTACCAGCGGCAAAAGCTGCGGCGCGATTGGCGGATGGCCTGCGAGCGCGTAGAGGTTGCCAACCTCAAGCGCGAGATAAAGGCGGCGCAGAAGCGCAAGGAACGCATCGAGAAAAAAGCCAAACAAAGTACCTAATTGTTTATAAGACCTGATAGGAGGCACAAATGGGAAAGAGATTCGAAGTCATCCAGTTGGATGACGTGTACCCATTAGCCGACGAGTACGGCAACGAATTCGCCCAGCGCGATTACTCGCTCAAGGTGAACCAGGAATACGTCGCGGAGCTCGCCGAGAGCATGCGCAAGACGGGCGAGCCCGACGAGCCCATAACAGTCATACCCGAGGGCGGCATCTACTACGTGAGGACCGGGCGCAGCCGCTACGAGGCCATGAAGCTGCTGGGCACCAGGGAATGCCACGCCGTCATCGACGATGACACCAGCCGCAAGGCGGCCATCGAGGCGATCATCCACACCGACACGAAAAAGAAATACGAGCCCTCCGAGAAGTCGCGCATCGTGCAGCAGTTGCAGATGTTCGGCGATGACCAGTACGTGAGCGAGGAAGCCGGCATCACCGTGGAGCAATCGCGGCGCATCCGCAAGTCAGTCAAGGCGGCGGGCGATGCAGCCGAGGATTTGACCCTCGACCGCCTCATTGCGATGGCCGACTTCGCGGAGGACCCCGAAGCGGTCGCGGCGCTCACGAACTGCACGGTGCGCGAGTTCCCCGCCGTGCTCGAACGCCTTGAGAAGGAACGGGCCAGAGCCGCAAGGGCATCCTCGGTCGTTTCCGCGCTCGAAGATCGCGGCATCGGCATCGTGGAGGACGTGACCGGAATGAGGGCCGTGGCCGTGGTGTCGAAGCCGGCCGAGGTCCCGGAAGAACTGCCCGAGGGATGCGTTGCCACCGAGCACACCGTCGCAGGCTTCTACGCCATCTACCAACCCGCCGAGGACGAAGAGGCGGTCGACGATGCCAAGGAACAGGCGGCCGCTACCCGCGAGGTGCTCGTCATGCAGTTCAACGAGGGCAGGCAGCGCCGCGCCGAGTGGATTGCCGACCTTATCGACAATTGGTTCTTCTCGTCCCCGCGCGCCCTGATCGCTTACGTGGAGAACCAGGAGCGCCGCTTCAAGTTCCCCAACGTTCGCGAATTCGTCGAGAAGCACGGCATCACCGTGCCGGCAGGGCCGTCCGAAGTCATCACCGCGTACATCGCGCATGATTCCTCGGTCTACGGCATCTGGAACAGCGTGGGCGAGCTCGCGCGGGCCAACTGCGAGAACTACACCTCGCTCCTCGACGCCATGATGGCCGACGGCTACGAGGCGAGCGACGAGGAAATCGGAATCTACAACCAAGCAGCCGGCTTTCTGGGGAGGTAACGCAATGACAGAAGGAACCATCGAAGTGACCGCCGAGGTCATCGACGAGCAGACGGCCATCGAGCCGGCGTTCACGCCAGCGGTCATCGACGCGAAGGGATACCTCGAAGATCGTCGCGCGAAGGTCACCGCCTACATGGAGCCCTACCAGGGCATGACCGAGGAAAGCCTGCGCGAGCTCGACAAGCGCGAAGTGTACGACCTGCGCGCAGACGTAAACAAGGTCATAAAGGCCATGAAGGGCGAGGTGTCCGCCATCAAGAAAGAGCACATGAAACCCTTTGACGCTTTCAAGGCGCAGGCGGATGCGGTCATCGCCCAGGCGGAGGACGCGCACAGACTGCTCGACAAGGTATTCAAGGACAAGGAAGCCCTCGACCGCTCAGACCGCCGCGCTCAGCTCGAGGAAGAATACCTCGGGTGCGTGGGCGTGCTCGCCGAGGTCATCCCGTTCGATGCCGTCATCGACGAGAAGTGGCTGGGCGATACCGCGTGGAAGAACGGCAAGGCCGTCAACGAGCTGTACGACAAGGCGGCCAAGGCGAACGAGGGATACCAGACCCTTCAGAAGAAAGAGCTCAGGCACAAGACCGAAGTGGTCAAGTTCTACTGCGAAACACTCGACCTCATGAAAGCCCTGCAACTCGAGGACGATCTCAACGAGGAAGAACGGCAACGCGAGGAATTCGAGCGGCGCCAACGTGAAGCCGAGGCGTTCAAGGCCGAGAAGCAGGAGCAGAGGGCGGAAACCGAGGCGGAGGCGTTCGCACCCGCACCGGAGCCGGAACCCGCCCCAGAACCCGCGACGGCGCCGTCTCCCGAGGTTTTCACTTGGGCCCTGTCCCTCGAATTCGTAGGAACCAAGGAGCGCGCGCAGGCGCTTGCCAACCTGCTCAAGTCAGAGGGCATCACGGGCGCCACGATCAAATGCAAGGGGGCGTTCAATGGCTAACGAGATAATCCGCTACAAGTCGGCAGACGGCGAGGCCATCGAGCTGACCCAGGCGAAGGTGGCGCAGTACATGGTGAGCGGGAACGCCCGCAACGTCACCGATGCCGAGTTCATGCGCTTCATGCAGCTATGCAAGGCCAACCGCCTCAACCCGTTCATAAACGAGGCGTACCTCGTGAAGTACGGGGACTCCCCCGCCACCATCGTGCCGGGTAAGGAGGTGTTCACGAAAAGGGCCTATCGAAACGAACGCTTCAAGGGCATGGAGGCAGGCGTCACCGTCATCAACAACGGGCAGATAATCCAGCGCCCGGGCTGCATGACCCTGCAAGGCGAGACGCTCGTGGGCGGCTGGTGCAAGGTCCACGTTGACGGCTACGCCGTGCCGATCTACGAGGAAGTCCCGCTCTCGGAATACAACACGGGCAAGAGCTCGTGGAAGAAGATGCCGGGCACGATGATACGCAAGGTCGCCATGTGCCACGCACTGCGCGAGGCGTTCCCCGAGGACTTGGGCGGCCTGTACGATTCCTCCGAAATGGGAACCGATGACGCGCCGGCACCGCAACCCCAACCCGCGCCGATTCCCATTCAGGCTGAGGTTGTGCAGACGGCGCCCGGGCGCCCCGCGAGGCTCGACAACCTGCGCAAGCTGTTCGCAGACGCCAAGGCGCTCGGCATCCTCATACAGGACAAGCAAGACCCGGAGAAGGGCCTCATGGGCTGGATTCATGTGACCTACGGATGCGAGCCCGACGAGCTGGGCGATTCGCAGATCGCGGAAGTCGAGAAGTACGTGGGCGGAATCATCGCGGACAAGCAGGCCCTCGCCGAAAAGTACGCAGAACCCGAGCCTGAGCCGGACTACGAGTGCGACCTCGCCGAGAACGACATCGACTTTTAGGCGGCCGCCATGAATTTCTTTGACAGCTACTACAAGGTCGGCGAGACGATCAGGAGCAAGGCGGCGAGGCAGGAGTACTTCGCCGCCGTCATCGAATACTACTATTCAGGAGGTCAGGAGCCTGTTTTCAAGTCGGAGCAGGCGAAAACGGGATTTGAAGGCGTGCGTTTTTCCTTGGATAAATCCCTCCGAAATTCGAGCAACCGACGCAAAACGAAACCCGAAGGAAACGCGAACGAAAGCGAAACGAAAACCGCGCGCGTTCCAGTTTCGTCACGGGAAGAGGAAGAGGAAGGACTTTCTTCTATCGAAGAAAGTCTTGAAGAACGCGACCCCTTCGACGAAACGGCGATGCCCGAAACCTTCGCATACCGCTGCCTCGGCCAACTCAACGAGGTCCTCGGAACGTCCTACACCTCGATGCCGCCAAGGTGCGCGAACGTGCTGGTACGCTTCGATGGCAAGTACACGCTCGCCGAAGTGCGCGCAATGCTCGAATACAAGCGAGACGAGTGGCAACGCACGAAGTTCGCGAACTGCCTGACCCCCAACACCCTGTTCAGCCTCGACCACTTCGAGCAGTACATGAACCAAAGCCGCGCATCTGCGGCAGAACGGAGCGAATATGAGCAATACGACTGAAACCGTGGAGGCGTGCGAGTTCTGCGGCCGGCCGCTTGAGCGTCTCACCGTCAACCTCGGAGGCGTGGAGCGCCCGGTGGGTTGGAAGGGATGCCACTGCGACGGCGCCACGGCCGCGCGCGTCGCTGAAATGCAGGCGGAGGAAGAACGCCTCGCGGCCGAACGCCGCAACTCGGAGATACGCAGGCTGATGGGCGCCGGCCTCCCCGAACGCTATCTCGGGGCCGAGCATCCGAACGCCGAAGCCATCGCGGACCTGTGGTGGGATGGCATGGGCTTTTTCATCGACGGGCAGCAGGGCACGGGCAAGACGCACCTCGCGGCGGCCGTGTTCCGAACGCTGTGCAAGATGGGATGCGGCGCGCGGTTCGTCGTGGTGCCCGACCTCATGGAGGCCATGCGCTCGCGCAAGACCGAGGACCGCGACCAGACGGCGCGCCTTGCGACCGTCGACGTGCTCGTGCTCGACGATCTCGGGAAGGAAACGCCGACCCCATACGCATGCGAGCGGCTTTTCGACATCGTTAACGCCCGGTACAACGCAATGCTGCCCATCGGCGTGACAAGCAACTTCACGCGGGGCGAAATCGCGCAGCGCCTGACCGAGGGCGATGTGGGCAGGTCCATCGCATCGCGCCTTTGCGAGATGACCAGGCGCGTGCACCTCGACGGGGTAGATCGGAGGCTGCGCCATGGCTAGGCTCGACACCATCGAATGCCGCGACGCGCTCGCGGCGCTGCCCGAGATTCCCGACGGGTTCGCGAACCTGCTACTCACCGACCCGCCGTATTCGAGCGGCGGCATGTTCCGGGGCGATCGCAACGTCGCGACCTCTGAGAAGTACCAGACCAACGATGCCGAGAAGAAGCCCGAATTCCTCGGGGACTCCCGTGACGAGCGGAGTTTCCTGCGGTGGTCGTGCCTGTGGATGAGCGAGTGCTACCGAGCCCTCGCCGACGGCTCGTCCGCCCTCGTGTTCACCGATTGGCGGCAGCTCGCCAACACGGCAGACGCTGTGCAGATGGCCGGCTTCGTCTACCGAGGCCTGGTCGTTTGGCATAAGACGGCCGCGCGCCCTCAGCCCAACAGCTTCCGCAACGAGTGCGAGTTCGTCATCTGGGCGAGCAAGGGCACCATCGACCGCCACGCGCTACCGGGCGCCAAGTACATGCCGGGCTTCTACGAGTTCGCCGCCCCTTCGGGAGAGGCGCGCGTGCACTCCACGCAGAAGCCGCTCGGGCTCATAACCGCGCTCATGGAGATCGCGCCCGAGGGCGGCATCGTCCTCGACCCGTTCATGGGGTCCGGCACCACCGCCGTGGCGGCGTTGCAGACCGGGCGCCATTTCATCGGCTGCGAAATGTCGAAAGAGTACTGGGCCATAGCCAACCGCAGGCTCACCCAGGTTTCCGGGGGGGGGTGCTTCGTAGATGGCTAAGGTCACGACTTTGGACGAGATTTACCACCCGCTCATGAACGCGCCCTCCATCAGGATGGACCGCTGCGCCGTGTGCGGCAGGACGTGGCCGCTCAACCAACACCACATCGTATTCCGCAGCCAGGGGCAGCTGGTCCGCGACGGCAAGGTGATCGAGAAGCCGACCATCACGCTCTGCGGAATGGGGAACGACCTGTGGGGGATTGCACCCGACGGCACGCGCGTCATGTGGTGCCACGGCAAGGCGCACCACCGGCTCATGCACTTCCGCTGGGTCCCCCACCCCGAGCACGCCAACGCAGGCCATCTCGAATGGCTGGAAACCGAGCAGCCGACGAAATACCAGGAAGCGTTGCAGATGGAAGGATGGAGACCGTTATGAGCGAGCTGCTAGGGCCTGCGGGCATCCGCTTCACGCTGGAAGAAGCGCGCGACCGCTTCTACGACGAACGCGACGAGCCGGAGCTGCCCGAGTTCTACGGCTGCTGCGGCGCGTGCCCGGAGTTCTACCGCTGCGAGATAGAGGGGCACGAAGAGGTCGGGTGGTGCAACTGCGATGGCGAGTTCCGCCTGGTCACCGACCCTGACGAATGCGATTAAGGAGGAAGGGTTTGACCAGCTACATCAGCCTGTTCAGCGGGATTGAGGCGGCATCGGTCGCATGGGGTCCGCTCGGGTGGAAAGCCTTGGCGTTCTCCGAGATCGAGCCGTACTGCTGCGACCTGCTGCAGGCCAGGTTTCCCGAAGTGCCGAACCTCGGGAACGTTAGCGGAATAGATTGGAAACCTTACGAAGGGAGTGCCGATGTCGTTATCGGAGGAAGCCCCTGTCAGGCATTCAGCGTCGCAGGGAAGCGGGGGGGTCTTTTGGACGAGCGCGGTCAGCTCATGCTCGAGTTTGTCCGCGCTGTGCGAGAGGTTAGGCCTCGATGGGTCCTCTGGGAAAACGTCCCAGGAGTTCTGTCGCAGGACGGAGGACGGGCTTTCGCTACCCTCATGCGGGAGCTTCAGCAATGCGGGTATGGCCTATCTTGGCGAGTGCTTGACGCTCAGTTCTTCGGAGTACCACAGCGCCGCCGCCGCGTCTTTCTTGTCGGACATCCTAGAGTGGGATGCGCCGCCGGGGTACTACTTGAGCCCGACAGCCTGCGCGGGGATAATCCGCCGAGCCGAGCAAAGAGAGAAGAGCTTGCCGCCCGTGCTGGACGCCGTATTGAGGGCGCAGGCGGGGATGGCGCTGTAGTCCACGGCTTCAAGTTCCATCAGGGCAGCGCATCCCACGGCATAGGCTACGAGGAGGAGCAGTCCCCCACCCTCACCGCAGACTGGCACCAGCCGGCCATATGCTTCACGCAGAACCAACGAGACGAGGTGCGGCTGATCGGGGGCGATGGGCAGATCGCAGGCGCGGTTACCGCCGAGCAGTTCACGAAGGGCAGGAACTACGTGCTCGACCGTGGGCCGATCATCTGCATGGCGGATGATATGGGCAAGGCCGCAGTGGACGAGGACCTGTGCGGGACCTTGAAGGTGGGCGGTACGGTCCCCGCCGTGACCGTACCTGAATGCTGGTGCGTCGCACCAGCATTCAGCAAGCGCCCGGGCCAGCAGATCGCGACGAGCAACGACGGCCTGTCCTACGCCCTCACCCGCAGCGGCGTCCCCCGCGTGTTCAACGGATTCGGCGGCGTGCGCCGCCTCACCCCGGTGGAGTGCGAACGACTGCAAGGATTCCCCGACGGGTGGACGCAGCTTGGCGGCACGCCCGACGGCTCAAGGTACAAGGCCCTCGGCAACTCGATGGCGGTGCCGGTCATCAGGTGGTTGGGCGAGCGCATAGAGCTCGTCGACTCGATCTAGGGGGGACCATGGGAGACATAAGCATCGACCGCGCGCGTTCGGCTTTCCAGCAGATGACCAACGCGCGCCTGGTGAAAGCCTGCGACCGCTTCGGCATCGCGACCGAGCGGGGCGGCAGGCGCATGACGAAAAAGCAGATGGCCGCCGCGCTCATGCAATGCGACGCGGCAGTCGAGGAATACGGGAGGAAGCATGAAGGTTAAAGGCATGACGGTCTACCTCAGCGGACCGATGACGGGCTGGGAGAACTTCAACAAGGAAGCGTTCGACGATGCGGAGCGCAAGCTGAGGGAGCTGGGCGCGGTCGGCGTATTCAACCCCGCGAGTTCCCTGCCCCGCGTTGAGCAGGGATGGGAGCGCGAGGACTTCATGCTCGACGATCTCGACATGCTCACGATGAAGTACCACTCCATCGAGGGCCCCGAAATCTGCCCGGTGTTCCGTGCCGTGGTGCTGCTTCCGTTCTGGTGGGCCAGCAAGGGCGCGCGGCTCGAGCGCAGGGTGGCCCGTGCGGTCGGCATCCCGGTCGTGAGGTTGCGTGATTGCGAATGACGGACGTTAGGACATGCGGGCGCGGCGCCGTCATCGAGCCGGTCGCCGACGTGGAGAAGATCGAGGCCCTGTGGGGTCCGCCCCCGTGGGAGCTCGACCTCTCGAATTTCTACCCACCCGAGGTGATGGAGCGCGTCATCGCCATCACCATGGACGGCATAAGGTTCGAACGGAAGGGGGCGCTATAGGGCGGCAGCGACAGAACGGGAAGAATAGCAGAGCAACATGCGGTCGGAAGATGCATCGGGCACGGTGCGGGAATCGGCGGCAGTTCGTAAGCCTAGGGGCCGGGGAGGTAACAGCACCCCGGCCCCGCCTTTTGCGACACCTCGGGAATCATGTGCATGCGGGGCCGTTACCCCCTCTCTCGTCTAAGCCGGCGCCCCCACCCCTTCCCCAGGGCGCCGGCGCCCCTCTCGCGACATTCGCGCGACCATCCCGTGTCAAAGGAGTGGTCGAATGAGCAACAACCGCAAAACGAGGCGGCGCAACATCGAGCTGCACTGCAAGCCGAAGAAGAGCTACCCGAACCAGATGGCCGCCATGAACGCCGGCGTGCGCACGGGGCTCAACTGGTATCGGTGCCCGTACTGCCGGCAATGGCACCTCACGAAGCGGAACACCTAGATGCTGACGCCGAAGCAGGAAGCATACTGCCAGGCTAGGGCGCGGGGCCTGTCTCAGAGACGGGCCTTCCGCGAAGCGTACCCGCACAGCGCGAAGTGGAAGGACGGCAGCGTAGACGTAAACGCCTCGAAGCTGGAAGCGGATGCTAAGGTTTCGCTAAGGGTCAAGGAACTGCAAGAGGCCGCCGCCAGAGCTTCCGTCGCGTCCCGCACGGCCGTCATCGACCGCATGGCGCACCTCAACCGCTACAGTTCGGAAATAGCGGCGGAGAAGGCTTCTCGCGGCATCATCGACAAGGAGGCCATCAGTGCGATGATGGCAAGCGGCTCGAAGCTGCTGGACGTTCTGCCCGACGATCGCGAGCAGCCCGACGGCGCGCCCAGGGTCTTTGACTTCGGCATGATTCTCGGTCGCGGCTTCGTTGACCTTCACCGGGACATCCAGGCGGCGCGCTTCGACGAGTACTGGTGCGAGGGCGGCCGTGGCTCGCTGAAAACCTCGACCATCGCGGCGGAGATTGTGGCGGGCGTGGCATCGGTCAAGGGGCGCAACGCCGTGGTCATGCGCAACCGCACGAACAAGCTGCGCACGAGCGTGTACGCCGAAGTGAAGAAGGCCGCGCGCAGGCTCGACGTGTTCGGCGAGTTCGCGTTCGGCAAGTCCCCCCTGCAGGCCGTGCACAAGCCCACGGGAAACGTGGTCTACTTCCAGGGCGCGGACAACGTGAACCCCGAGGACTCGCCGTTGAAGGGCCTGTCGTTCGAGCAGGGCTATTGCGCGTACCTTTGGTTCGAGGAAGCCTCGCAGTTCCCGGGCTACGGCTACATCCGAAACGTGGAGCAGACCGTGCTGCGCGGCGGCGATGATTCGCCGACGTGGACCTTCCTGAGCTACAACCCGCCCATGAGCGTCAACGCCTGGGTCAACCGCGAGAGCCGCGAGCCGCAGGACGGGCGCATCGTGCACCGCAGCCATTTCAGCGACGTGCCGAGGGCATGGCTCGGCGATGCGTTCTTCGCAATCGAGCAAGCACTGCGCAAGCGCAACCCCAAGGCCGCGCGCCACGAGTACGACGGCGAGGCGGTGGGCACGGGCGCCAACGTCATCGACCCCGAGGTGATACAGGTGCGCCGCATCACCGACGAGGAACGCGGACGCCTCGAAGAAATCTCTCACGGCATCGACGCCGGCTCGGTGCATCCTTGGGTGCACGAGCGCGTCGGCTACGACGTGGAAGCTGGCATCCTCTACGTTCTCGACGAGGAAAGCGCAACGGGCCACGACGCGCACGACACGCAGACGGCCAAGGTGCTCGCCGAGAGCCTTGCACGGTTCGGCGAGGAAGATGCCGACCTGTGGTGCGATTCGGCCGCGCCCGGGATGATCGGCTACTACCAGGACCAGGGCCTTGCGGCGCGCAAGGCGTACAAGCAGGGGAAGAACTCGCCGCGCGAGCGCATCCGCTGGATGAACCGATTGGCGGCCATCGTCATCGATCCCGAGACGGCGCCGCTCGCAGCCGCGCAATTCCCGGCGTTGGAGTACGTCATCACGCCCGGTGGAGACATAACGGAGACACTACCCAAGGTGAACGACGACGCGATAGACGCGGTCGGTTACGCGGCAAGCATATGGATTAGGCAGGGGCTGTAGCATGGCAGAAGAACGTGGCTCGTACACCTACATGGTGAAATGGCTGAACACGCTGGGGTATTCCCCCGACACGCGCATGGCG
Source organism: Eggerthellaceae bacterium (assembly GCA_017459925.1). GTDB lineage: Bacteria > Actinomycetota > Coriobacteriia > Coriobacteriales > Eggerthellaceae > UBA9715. Next base: position 28,457 of record JAFUCC010000039.1, on the reverse strand, counting down.
GGGAAGATCGCGAGCTATTGGGGCTGGTACACCGCGCAGAACAAATGGTACTCGTACCGCGAGCGGCGCGGCCTGCGGTCCTTCCAAGTGAACCGCGAGACGATGCACCCGGCCGCCATGGTGTCCGAGGCGTGGAGCGACCTGCTCATGAACGAGAAGCTCGCCATAACCTCGGACGATTCGGGCATGGCCGAGGTGGTAGCCGCGCACTTCGAGAACTTCGGCATCGCGCACGCCGACTTCGTAACCCGGGCCTTCGCGCTCGGCACGGGCGGCTGGGCCATCAACGTGAAGGACGTGTCCGACGATGGGATGCTGCATCCCGACGCGCGCATCGAGATAGAGGAATACGACGCCACGCAAGTGCTGCCGATCACATGGGGCGCCGACGATTGCACGCAATGCGCATTCGCCACGAGGGTGGAGCACGGCGGCAGGGATTACGAGCAATGCCAAGCCCACGTGCTGAGGGACGGCACCTACCACATCATCACGCAGCTGTTCGACGTGAAAAACCACCAGCAGGTGAACATCGAGGACATAACGGCGGACCTCGACACGGGCTCGCCCTTCCCCACCTTCGCGCTCGTGAAGCCTGCGGTGCCGAATCCTCATTTCGACTACTGCGCGATGGGCGCAAGCGTATACGACAAGGGCATCTCCGCGATCAAGATGGTGGACGAGGCCCTGACTTCCATGCTCGTCCACATCCGCGTCGCGAAGCCGCGCGTTTTCGTTGACGAGACGGTCATCGAGAAGAAAAAGGTGAAGCAGAGCGACGGCAGCTTCAAAGAGCGGTTCTACGCTTTCGGCGAGGCGGATGACATGTACTTCCGCATGAAACCGGGCGGCGAGAACGACAAGCCCATGAACGTGATACAGCCGGAGATGCGCGAAGCCGAGAACGAAGCGGCCATAAACCTCGGGCTCAAGACGCTCTCGCTCACCTGCGGCCTCGGTGACCACTATTGGGATTGGGACAAGACCGGCGGCCTGAAAACCGCAACCGAGGTCGTGAGCGATTCCTCCATGTTGGCGCGCACGCTGCGCAAACACCAGAACGCGCTGGGCAAGTCCATCACGGCGCTGGTGCGCGGCGTCGCAGGCGTGTGCAAGCACCTGTGCGGCACCGACGTGAACCCGGCAGCGCCCGTCGATATCGACTTCGACGATTCGGTCATCACCGACACGCAGAGCGACAAGCAGCAGGCCCTCAGCGAGATCAGCATCCTCGGAATTCCCGAGCTCACGAAGAAGTACCTCGTCAAGTACTGCGACTTCACCGAGGACGAGGCGGCGGCCGCGTTGCCCACGGCCATGGTGGTGGACGAGGGCTTCTGATGCTCTCGCCGGACCAGATAGACCAGGCAGGCGATTCGGTCGCGGTCATCTACTCGCAGATCGAGGCGGAAATGCTCGACCATCTGGTCGGCCAGCTCGTGCACGGCGAAAGCCTCGACCGGCAGAGCGTGACCACCATGGCGCTGCTCACCGCAGAGCAAACGCAAGCCCTCGAGGAAATCGTGGAGCGCCACAAGCCGGCCATCGCCGATGCGGTCAACTCGTCGGCGGCCGTCGCTCTCGCCGCATCCGACAGGGATGACATACGGCGCGCAGGCGGCGAGCCCGTATTCGAGAGCGCCATCGAATCGACCGTCCGGGGCATCGCCGAAATACTGGAACGGGACAACTTGCAGATGATCGAGGGCGCCAAGCGCGCGTTTCTGACCGAATCCACCAAGGCGATCACGAAGGTCAACGCCGGCATGGAAACGACCGAGACGGCGCTGCACAAGGCGGTCCGCGAGTTGGAGCGCGGCGGCATAAGCGTCATCACCTACCAGAACTCGCGCACGGGGACCATCACTGTGCAGAACAAGATCGATGTCGCGGTGCGCCGGCACATCCGCACGCAGATCGCGCAGGACAGTGCGCGCATGACGCTCGACCGAATCGACAAGATGGGCATCGAGCTCGTTGAGGTATCCGCCCACATCGACGCGCGCCCCGAGCATGCCGAATGGCAGGGGCAGGTCTACTCGCTCACGGGCGGCTCCAAGATGGAGGACGGGACCACATACCCCGACTTCTACAGCGCCACGGGCTACGGGTCGGTCGACGGCCTGTGCGGCGCCAACTGCCGGCATTCCTTCGGGCCGTACCGCCACGGCGCGCCGAGGGCCTACGACCCCGACCCTCAGCACGAGAGCGGCCTGCCAGCCGAGGAAATCTACGAGATGACACAGCAGCAACGCTATCTCGAGCGGCAGATACGAGCGGACAAGCGCGAGCTCAGGGGCGCGCAGCAGGTGCACGACGAGCAGGGGACCATCGCGAGCCGCGTGGGGGTTGCGAAAGCCCAGGAACGCCTGCGGCGGTCGCAGGCCGAGATGCGCGACCATATCTCGACGAGCAACGCGAAGAGCGGCACGGGCGCCCCGGTGCTTCACCGCAACAAGAGCCGCGAGTGGGCAGGTGACATGCCGAAGTCCCCGTCGGTGAAGGGCAGCGGCCGAAGCCTCGACGAGTTCCTGCACGCTGAGAGCGTGCAGGCGTCGTTCAAGACCAAGGGCATCACGATGGGCGCGGCCGAGAAGGTCATCCGCTCGGACCTCAAGGGCATGGGCATCACGGGCGCCGACTTCAAGTACCTCACGGCCGCAGAGCAGCGGGACATGATAGGGACCGGGACCTTCCACTACAGGGCGCGCACCGCGAGCGCGGCGAACAATCGCATCAGCCCGCAGAAACATGCGCGCCACATCGAGGGGACGAAGGAGCACAAAGACCACAGCAAGAAGATGGCCGCAGCCGGCCGCTCGAAGCCGAGCGAGCTTCACATCACTCAGGACGAGGCCGCCGCGCTCGTCAAGCAGCACTCCGGCAAGGGAAGCACCGAATACACGAACGACGGCAGCTGGGTCAAGCAGGAAACCTGCAACGCGGGAAGCGTGGTCGGGGTATACTACGACATGGACAACAACCCGCACGAGACGCAATGGTTCAAGATCATGTATGCGAACAGAAACACCCACATCGTGCCGGTAAAGGAGCCGAGGCAATGATCACCGAGAAAGACATGGAGCAATACCTAGACGAGCCCGTGAGGGTCAAGCTCGCCGATGGCAAGACCTTCGACGGCGTCTATTGGGATTGGCAGCTCGAAGCCGCCGAGGAAATCCCCGAGGCCATGCTGTTCAACCCGCTCGACGGGCGGGACCTGCAAGGCGGTCACGTGATAATCCCAACCGCCGAAATCGAAGCCGTGAGGCCGCTGAGCGCCTAAATCCAGGTCACGTTTCGGAACCGCGAGCCGCCCGACAGGGCGGCTTTTCTTTTGCCGAGCGACACCTCCCCGATACTTCCCACATCGCGAGCAGCGGCGGCAACTGCTGCACATCGCCTGCGGGGGCGGAAACCCCGCGACCGAATCGCGCAGAGAAGCGCGGGAAACAAACGCCGGACGGAAGGACGGAACATGGCAGACGAAAAAGACACCATCGAGCCGAAAGAGCCCGAGCCCAAGGAACCCGAGCCGAAGGAGCCCGAGGTAAACGACCCCGAGCCGAAAGAGCCCGAGCCCAAGGAACCGCCTAAAGGCGATACCGTCAACCGCTACAAGCACGAGCGGGAAATGGGCAAGCTGCAAAAGCGCATCGATGACCTCGAAGCCGAGAACAACAAGCTCAAGGGCAAGGAGGACAGCGTTGCGGCGCTGGAAAAGCGGCTCGACGAAATGGAAGCGAAAGCCAAGACCGACAAGGTAACGGCCGAGCTTGAGGCGGCTGGATGCCACAACATCAAGGCCGCCATGGCATGCCTCGACGATCACGACGGAGACATCGCGAAGCTGAAAGAGGCGGCGCCCTACCTGTTCACGTCATCCGACAAGTCGAAAAGCACCGGGGGCCATCCCAAGGGAAAGCCGAGCGATGACGAGGACGAGAAGCTCGATCGCGCGTTCGGCATAAAGTAGAAAGGAGCCGGAAATGGCTAACAATCTGGGCAGCAAGGTGGCGGCGTTCACAAAGCGCCTCGACACCATCGTCATGCAGGAAACCTGCACGGCCGACCTCAACATGAACCAGGACCTTCTGGGCGAGTTCACCGGCAAGGGCACGGTCAAGATTGCGAAGATCGCGATGGACGGCCTTGCCGACCACGAGCGCGGCGGCGGCTTCGTTGCCGGCGGCGTGACCCTCGACTGGGAGGAAAAGGAGCTCGAGTTCGAGCGCGACCGCGAGTTCTCCATCGACGTGCTCGATGACGAGGAGCGCGAGCTGCTCGTGTCCGCCAACGTCATGGGCGAGTTCGCGCGCACCAAGGTGGTGCCGGAGGTTGACGCCATCCGTTTCGCGCGCCTTGCCGAGAACGCAGGCAACACCGAGAGCGCAGCCCTCACCACGGGCGCGGCCGTCGAGAGCGCCGTGCTGTTGGCCGAGGAAGCCATGCAGGACGCCGGCGAGGAACTTTCAGGCTGCGTGCTGTACATGACCTCGCACATGAAAACCCTGCTGCGTCAGGCGCAGCCGTACCGCATGGGCCAGGGCGAGGCGCCGAACGGCAACTTCGACACGTTCGACGATATGCGCATCCGCATCGTTCCGACCGCGCGCTTCTTCTCCGCCATCGACCTGCTGGACGGCAAGTCCGAGGGCGAAACAGCCGGCGGCTACAAGAAGAGCAGCGAGGGCGTCGGCATCAACTTCATGGTGCTCTCGCCCAAGGCGTGCGCCGCGATCACGAAGCACGAGAAGCTGCGCTACTTCGCGCCGGACGTGAACCAGGACGATGACGCCCACAAATGGCAGTATCGCCTGTTCCATGACCTGCTGGTGTACGAGAACCGCAAGGCGCTCATCTACGCGCACCTTGCCACGGCCTAAGGGGGACGACATGCGCACAGTTGGATACCTGGTGAACGGCAAGTCGGCGAAGTCCGCCGAGCAGGCAGACAAGCCGAAGGGCGGCGGGCGCCCGACCAAGGCCGAGCTCTTGAAGGAGCTGGCCGTGCTCGGGGTCGAAGCCGACCCCGCGACCACGAACGACAAGCTGGCCGCGATGCTCGCGGAGGCGAAGTCCGCCGAGCAGGCCGAAGAGGCAGAGGGCGAGTAGATGGCGCTGCCATCCGTAACATACTCGCGATACCAGGAGCTGGGCGGCAAGCTGGACCAGGGCGCGTTCGACGCGTCCTGTCCGGCGGCCGTGGCTGCGGTGCGCGAGGTCATCGGCTTCAACGAACCGCAAGACGATGAAAGCCTCGAAGCCTACGAGCGCGCCGTATGCGCCGCCATCGCCGTCGACCAGCAGTACGGCGCAAGCGGCGGCATCGGCGAACGTCTCGCGTCCGTGACGCTGGGCAGGTTTTCCGCTTCCCTGTCATCCGGGGACGGCGGCAGCGTTTCGCCCTACGATGCGGACATGGAGCGCGCCATCACTCGCGAGCTCACCGGCTCGACGCTGCTGTACCAGGGGTTGCAATGATTCCGCTTCCGAAATGGCTGCTGACTTCGACCGCCACGGTCCGCGTCCCCGCCAAGTCGGGCGTGTACGGCGGCGAATACGCCGAGCCCGTCACCATCGGCCGCGTGTGCTTCCAGGGCGCCGCGTCGATCAAAGCGACGGCCTACCAGCTGCAGGCGCCCGTGAAGGGCGTGCTGTTCATCGACCCCAACGTTAGCGAGGGCGCTTTCGAGATACCGGCAGGCGCCCTCGTGAGCGTGGACGGCGAGGTGTCCGAGGCAACGGTGCACGAGTGCATCCCCGTGCCGAGCGCGGCGAACCTGCACCATTGGGAGGTGACGCTGGTATGAGCGTAACCATCAGCCTCACGGGGCTCGATCGCATGCTGAGCCCGGGCGAAGTGAAGCGGCGCCAGACCGAGTACGCCATGCGCGCCGCGTTCGTCATGCGCAAGTTCGTGCCGCTTGAGGAGAACACTCTGAGGGCGTCGGAGCCGATGAACTCGAAGTACGACCAGGGCCTGCTGATCTGGAGCACGCCCTACGCCGCCAAGCAGTACAACGTCCCGATGCACCACACCACGAGCGGCACCACCGACCACTGGGACGAGGAATGTTGGCGCGCCGAGGGCGGCAACCTCACGAAGTACGCCGAGGCGCTGTATGGGGGTTACTGATGGACTTGCTTGAAGTGATGGGCAAACGGCTGGGAGACGCGGGAATCTCCGACGTGTTCCTGACCATGCCGGACGGCAGGACGAACCCCGAGTGCGTCGTGCTCGCCTTTGGGATACCAGACCGCAAGGTCACATACTTCGACGGGACGGAAAGCACGCCGCTGCGCGTCACCGTTCTGGTGAAGCGCGTGAGCGAGTACGACGCCATGAACACGGCGCAGCTCGCGGAGCGCATCTTCAAGACCACCCCGCTCGATTCGGAGGACGGGAGCTACGACCTCGACAGCGTTGACACCACGCCGCCACGGCCGCTCCCATGGGACGAATCGGGGCGGTTCCTGTGGGGCTTCGACGTATACATCGACACGAGAAAGGAATTCTTCTAATGGCTAACGTAGATATCGGGTTCGCGCTCAATTACATGTACGTGACCCTCGTGAACATCACGCCCGAGGAAAACACGCCCACCTGGGCGTGGGTCGGCCCGGGCATCACCGACCTGACCAACGACCGCTCGGAGAAAACCGACGAGAACGAGGATTACTCCACGGGCGGCAACACCGAAACGACCGTCACGGGCGTCACCGCGAGCACGTCGGTCAGCGGCAACCGCCTCATTGGTGACCCGTTCCAGGATTGGCTCGCGTCCATCGAGGAATGCTTCGGCAGCGAGCGCAGGACGCAGCGCCGCATCGTCTCGCCGACCGGCGAGGTCATCCAGGACGAGATCACGGTCAAGGATATCGTCGTGAGCGGACCGAACGGCGCGGCTTCCGACAAGCAGGCAATCTCCTGCACGTTCGCGCGCAACGATACGCCGCAGCTCGTCAGCGAAGCCAAGGGCACGCACCTGCCTGCCACGGTCGCGGCCGATGCCGTGAGCGTCGTGGTCGGCAGCACCGAGAGCGTCAAGCCGACCGTTACGCCGGCAACCGCTTCGGATTGGTGCCTGTACGCGATCGAGGACACGAGCATCGCGCGCGTGACGGCAGACGGCACCGTGGAGGGCGTCAAGGCCGGCACCACCCGCCTCGCCATCAAGTGCGCGGCAAAGCCGTCCGTGCGCGTGACCGTCGACGTGACGGTGACCGCATCGTAGAAGCGACACGTGAAAGAACATGCCATCAAGGCCGGGGCGAACGCGCTGCGCCCCGGCCGTTCTTTTCTAAGCGCGGGAAAAGAGGAAAACGATGGAACTCAAGCTGAAAGCACTATACGAGCCGCTAACCGTCGAAATCGGGGAGGTGACGGTCAACACCGCCATCGACGTGACCGCCGACAACCTCATGAACCTCACCGAGGTCTGCGAAAAGGCGAGCAAGGAAATGGACGAGGTTTCCGGGTGGCAAAGGCAGGCCGAGAAGGAGCGCAACGTCGACCTCCTGCGCAAAGCCAACAAGAAAGCCGCAGAAATCCTCGAGCCGGCAATCGTGTGCGGCATCGGCCAGGAGGCTTACGACGAGATCGTGAAAGCCTGCGGCGCCGGCCGCAAGATCAGCAAATCCGCATGCAACATCGTCATGGTTCGCGTGCTCTACGCGATCGTCGACACGGTAAACGAGCACCGGGGCGTCATCGAGGCGGAAAAGGCAGCGCATTACCTTGCGGAGGCAGATGATGCGCAGCCCATCTTTAACGCGGCAATCTAGGAAGGTAAACGGCAAGCTCGTAAGCGATTACACGTGGCGCGGCAACGTCATCGGCGTCCGCGATTCCGCGCGCAACGCGCTGCTGGTCATAGAGCTATTCGGGGACGAGCAGTTGACGCCCGAGCAAAAGGCGCCGCTGCTCGTCCGCATGCTTTTCGAGAAGCCCGAGCAGGCGGTGCAGATCGCCGGCGATGACTACGCCGACCTTCTCGCCTGCATCGTGTGGGATGCGTTCGGGCTCGACATCACCGCCGACCGCGCACATGCGGACGAATACGCGGATGCGGTGTTCGACTGGAACGAGGACGCCGCCAGAATCCGCTCGTCCCTGCTGCAATGCTACGGGCTCTCTTGGGACGAGGCTTCGAGGTCCATGAGCTACTTGGACCTCTGCTCGCTTCTCGGCTCTCTGCTCGAATCTGAGAACGAGACGCCATTCCAGCAGGCCATCTACTACCGCACGGCGAAGCCGCCGAAGCCCACGAAGTACAACCGCGAGATGCGCGAGGCGTTCGCCGCGAGGGCTCAGCACTACGCGCTCGGGCAGGGCCGCGACAAGATCGAGGCGCAGAACGACGCCATGGGTGACATGTTCACGGCCATGAAGCGCGCCGCGAAGGGGGCGTAGCAGATGGCATCCAACGGCGTAACCATAGAGGCGAAACTCGACGAGAAGGGCGTAGTCACAGGCGCCAAGAAGGTCACGGCATCCCTCGACGAGATAAAGCGCGCGGACGGCAACCTCAAGTGGGACGGCTTGAAGAACGGCGAGCAAGTCGCGAAGTCATCGGGTGACGGCTTCACGGTCCTCAAGGGAATCCTCGCGAACCTAGCATCCCAGGGCATCATGATGGTGACCCAGGCCATGAAGGACCTGGCGGTCCAGACGGTACAGACGGGCATGTCCTTCGAGAGCTCCATGAGCCAGGTGGCGGCCACCCTCGGGATGACCACCGATGACATTTCCAATAACGTGGACGGCGCAGGCGATAGGTTCAACGCGCTGCGCCAAAAGGCTCAGGAAATGGGCGCCGCCACGGTGTTCAGCGCGTCCGAAGCTGCGGACGGCCTCAACATCCTCGCGATGTCGGGCTACAGCGCCGAGGAATCCATCGCCATGGTCGAGGACGTTCTGCACCTAGCCGCCGCAGGCTCGATGGACATGGCATCCGCCGCAGGCTACATCAGCGGCGCCATGAAGGGCTTTAACGACGAGACGAAGACATCCGGCTACTACGCCGACCTCATGGCGAAGGGCGCCACCCTCGCGAACACCAGCGTCTCGCAGCTGGGCGATGCAATGTCATCGGGTGCAGCGACGGCCGCAGCATATGGGCAAAGCGCAGACAATATGACCATCTCCCTGCTGCGGCTCGCAGAGCAGGGCGTCACCGGCTCGGCGGCGGGCACGGCCCTCGCGGCCGCCATGAAGAACCTGTACACGCCGACGGACCAGGCGAAGAAAGCCCTCGAAGAGCTCGGCGTGGCGGCCTACGACGAGAGCGGCAAGGCTCGCGAGTTCAATGAGGTCGTGAACGAGCTGAACGGCGCGCTCGCCGGCATGTCCGAGGAAGAGGCGAATGCCTACAAGCAGACCATCTTCGGAATCCAGGGCCTCGACGCCTACAACAAGATGGTCGTGACCGGCACCGAGAAGCAGGTCGAGTGGGCCGAATCGCTGGCAGGCGCATCCGACGGCATCGGCGAGGCCGCGAAGCAGTACGACACGATGACCGACAACCTCGAAGGCGACCTCGCCGGCCTCAACTCGGCATTCGAGGGCGTACAGGTCGCGATATACGACGGCATCTCCCCCGCCCTGCGCGAGCTCGCGCAGATGGGGACGCAGGCGCTCTCCGACCTCATACCGTTCATCAACAGCAACGTCATACCGGCCGCAGAGTGGGTGCTCCATAACCTCCCGACGGTCGGCACGATCATCGCGGGGCTGACCGCCGCCATCATCGCCTTCAAGACGGGCGTGACCGGCGCGGAGATCGCGACAAAGGCTTGGGGCCTCGTGACAAAGGCGCAGACGGCCCTGCAGGCCGCGCTCAACGCCGTCCTCAACGCCAACCCAATCGGCATAGTAATCCTCGCCATCACGGCGCTCGTGGCCGCGTTCGTCTACCTTTGGAACAACTGCGAGGAATTCCGCGAGTTCTGGATAGGCGTGTGGGAGGCCGTCATGGCCGCCGTGCAGCCGATCGCCGATTGGGTCATGCAGAACGTCATCGGGCCGCTTGCCGAGGGCTTCGAGCAGTTCAAGGCGGACTTCTCGGGGATATGGGACGCCATTGTCTCGAAGCTGCAAGCGGCCTGGAACGTCATGATGCCGCTCGTGCAGGGCGCGTTCGCGTTCATTCAGGGCGTATTCAACACGGTCATGCCGGTGCTTGAATCGTTTTGGAATGCCACGTGGAACACGATAAGCACCGTCCTCAGGAACGTGTGGAACATCATGCGCGGCATCGTGGAGAGCGTCATGGGCGTAATCCAGGGCGTCATCAAGACCGTGACCGCGCTGATTCGCGGCGATTGGCAGGGCGTTTGGAACGGCATAGCGCAGATTTTCCAGAGCATCCTGCAGGGCATCTTCAACACGGCCGCCAACATCTTCAACGCGATCAGCAGCACGATAAGCTCGGTCCTCAGCGGCATCTACTCGGTTTGGTCTAGCATTTGGAAATCCGTCTCGAGCGTCGCATCAAGCGTCTGGAACGGCATAAAGAGCACCATCGGCGGAATCATAAACGGCATCAGCTCGAACATTTCGGGCGTTTTCAACGGCTTGCTCGGCACCGTCACGGGCATTTGGAACGGCATCAAGAACGCCATCACAAACCCCATCGAGACGGCCAAGGGCATCGTCGATTCGGCTATCAGCACCATCAGCGGCATCATCACCGGCGCGAACCTCAAGCTGCCCGAAATCAAGCTGCCGCACTTCAACATCAACGGCGGCGAATTGCCGTGGGGCATCGGTGGCAAGGGTCACGCGCCGAGCATTTCCATCGACTGGTACGCCAAGGGCGGCATCTTCGACACCGCGCAGATCATCGGCATCGGCGAGGCGGGACGCGAGGCCGCGCTTCCGCTCAACAGGCAGGTCTACGACGAGATCGCGCAGGGCATCAACAGGCAGCTCGGCGGCCAGGGCGGGGGCATCGACTACGAACGCCTCGGCGCAGAGGTTGCCAGGGCTCTCGTGCGCGCCGGTTTCGGCACGACGGTCATCCAGCTCGACGGCAAGCAGATCGCGATGGCGATTGCGGGGAACCTCGACGCAATCAACGGGGCGCGCTACAGCAACGCAGTGAGGGGGCTTGCGCAATGAACTACGGCATAAGCTGCAACGGCGAGCATTCGCTCGACGATTACGGGTGGAAGCTGGTGGGCCGCGATGACACGCCGCCGAAGCTGCGGACCGTGAAGGTCGAGGTCCCCTACTCCAACGGCGCCCTCGACTACACGGGCGTGTACGGCGACGCATTCTACGGCGAGCGGACCATCGTCTACAGGTTCAAGCGAGAATTCGCCAGCGTTGACGCGTGCATGGAGGGCGTGCGCGAATTCTCCGAATGGCTGCTCGGCATCTACAATGCGGAGCTCCACGACGGCATGTTCTCGGAGTTCCACTTCTCGGGGTCGTGCGTTGACGTGAAGCCCGAGCATGCCATGAGCGGCATGGCGGCAACCGTCGAGGCGTCATTCGAGTGCTACCCCTTCATGGTCGCGGATGACGTTTCGGAATACTTCGCGATAGTCGGCACCAATTACGTCATAAACGAAGGCCGCGCGGTACGGCTCACGGTCGAAACGTCCGGCAGCTGGTCCACGGTCACGATCGGGGACGAGAGCGCGAGGGTCACGGGCAAGCAGGTGACGAGCCTATGCCTCGAAGCCGGCCTCAACGAGGTCGAAGTTGACGGCGCCGCCTGCACCCTTACATGGATTGAGGAGCGGATGTAGATGCTCTACACCGTGACGATATACAACGGCGGCGAGGGCACGAGCATCCACGACCGATACGAGCGAATCGCCGATGCCAAGATAGCCAAGGAGCGCAACGCGATCGACGCCTTCACCTTCACCATCATGCCCGACAACCCGGGCTATTCCCTCCTGCAGCCGTTCACCACCACCGTGGAGGTCGTGAACGGCAAGACCGGCGCCGTGGAGTTCGACGGCCGCGTCATCAAGGCACCGGCGTCTATGGGCGCCGACGGGCTCGTGAGCAAGGCGGTCACGTGCGAGGGCGTCGAGGCCTACCTGTGCGATTCGGCGCAGCCGTACCTAGCCGAGCGCCAATGGAGCGGCAGCGGCGGTGCCAACGGCCTGCAACAGTTCATCGACTACGTTCTCGCTCGCCACAATGAGCGCGTGGAGGAACACAAGCGCGTCTACCGTGGGACCGTCGATCTCGTGACGTATGCCACCACGGGCGGCGTCTACAAGGGCCTGCAGCGCGACAGCACCCGCGACACGCTGCAAGGCAAGCTCGTGGACGTGTTCGGCGGCGAGATGCGTGTGAGGCGCGGCAGCGACGGCAATCTGTACCTCGACTATTCCGAGAAGTTGGGCGCGGACCGCGAGACGCCCATCGAGCTCGCGCGCAACATGGCGAGCGTGACCATGGACGAGGACCCCACGCAGGTGATAACGCGCCTGTACCCGCTCGGCGCGAAGCTTGAGGGCAGCGAGGACCGGCTCACGGTCGCGAGCGTCAACGGGGGACGGCAGTACATCGACGATGCCACGGCCATGGCGCGCTACGGAATCATCGAGGGAACGCACACCTGGGACGATATCACCGTGGCGTCGAACCTGCTGAGTTCCGGGCGCTCGTGGCTCGCCGAGAACAACAAGTACCCGCACTCCGCTGCCGTTTCGGCATACGACCTCTCCCTCATCGACTTGGCGCCCGACGAGTTCAAGCTGCTCGACTGGTATCCCTGCCGCAACCCGTTGGTCGGGCTCGACGAGAGCCTCGAGGTCATCAAGCAGACCATCGACGTGAACGAGCCGCACGCCTCGACCATCGACTTGGGCGATTCGACCACGCAGCAGTCGACGCAAGCGACAGCGGCAATAGCATCCAAATTGCAGGCGTTGGAGAAGCGCCTCGGAATGTAAGGCGGGAGCATGGCGAACAACACCCAAATCCATAACATTCGAATCGTGGAGCGGCTCATAACCTACCCGCGAAACGACCGAATGGTCCAGCATTGCGTGCGAGGCGATACCCTGCGCATCGCATGGGACGAGGAATGGAACTACATGACCAGCGTGGTGGCGATCTTCGTGAACGCCGCCGATGGCGTGCGCAAGACCATGGACGCGAGCAGCGGCGAGTGCGAGATTCCCTGGGAGGTCTTGCAGACTTATGGCCGCGTTTACCTGCTCGTGATCGGATACCAGGGGACGGAGCAGCGGCTCGTCACTCAGAAGATGGACCGCCCCTTCACCTGCAACCCGTCGGGCGATACCTACGACACCCTCGTCCCGGAGTTGACCGAGGACGTACTGCAAAAGCTCATGGCCGGCGCCGATGACATCGACAAGGCCATAGCGAACGCCAACGCATTGGCATACGAGGCGCAGGCCATCATTTCCGCCATCCACTCGCAGGGCTTCGATAACGACGCCATTTGGAGCGCATTGCAGACCATAGCCGACCGCCTCACATATGACGATGGTGACGTGTGGCTCGTCGGCCATTGCCTTTATGCGTCATACGACGTCATCCAGATCGATGACGTTGGCGAGCTCTACTTCAAAGTTGCGGAAATCGACGGAGACGGAATCCTAAAGATTGGAGCGAGATCATGACGGACATGAGCCAGGGTTACTTCTACGACGCGAGCGGCCAGAAGGTAAACATCGATTTTATGGATAGCGTGGCGCGCCAAACGCTCGTCACGGTCAGCAACGACATAACGCAGATCAACAGCGTCATCGACGGCCTAGAAAACGGCATCCTCACACGTGCGGATAACGCCATGCGCGAGGACACCGAGGGCCGCAACCTTCTCGAAGTTTTCGACTCCGAAATCGCCAACGGGTACGCGGACCCATGGGAATGGCTCGCAGACCGTGTGAGCCTGCACGTCTACAAGGGCCTGCAACCATTTGATTACATACCCGAAACGATCGGTGCAGACGAAATCCCGATGATTCTCGGAGGCTTCGACCTAGACGCAGGATGCGGAGACACGGAGCAGCCCAACGGCCTGTTCTTCCACATGGGGCGCACCACTCGCGAGAACGTCCAATGGAACACGACGAACGTGAACCAGGGCAACGCCACGAACAACGCGCCTTGGATGGTCTGCAACCTCAAGACGTGGATAGACAACACCCTCCTGCCGAAGTTCCCCAGCACCATGCGCGCCCACATGGGCAACCGGCGCAACCTGCTGGAAACCCGCTACGCGGCGAACAGCACCCTCACCGATTCGACCAACTGGGCCTGGAACGACCTGGGGCGCCTGTGGCCGCTTTCAGAGATGGAAGTGTACGGTTGCCACCAATTCAGCGGAGTGCGAAGCGGCGCGGCAGATACCCAATGGCCCATCTTCAAGCGCACAAAAGACCGCATCCGCAGAGACGCCGACGGAGCGCGCCGCTATTGGGGGTTGCTCTCGGTCGTGGCTGGTTCTTCCACGACCTGGTGCTATGTCAACAGCAACGGCAATGCGAGCCACGGCAACGCCTCGTATACCGGGGTGGCCGTGGCGGCCGGCTTCAAAGTGGTCGGCGATTAGCCGAGCACGTACTGATACACTTGACAGCGGGCGCCTTGCGCGCCCGCTTTCTTTCCCCGCGAAGCGGGGCGTTTGAATTTTCGATTTTCGGGGGTGCACATGAGCGGCGTGCCGGAGAGCAAGCGCAGCGAATCGAAAGCGCGATTCATGCCCAACGCCCAGGCGATATGGGACGAGGTAGAGCGCATACAGTCATCGAAGGTCACGAAGGCCTACCGCTTCACGCTAAGCGTGCCGATGGTGGAAGCCGCGCGCAGCTGCGTGTACAACATCAACCGCGCCGACAAGTTCTACCCCAACACGACCCTAAACGCGATCGAGCGCCGCAGGTACCTGACCCTAGCAATCGCAGACGCCGAGCAGCTGTTCCTGGACTTGCAGCACGCCAAGCGCGTGGGCATTGGGATAAAGGACGCGCGCCTCGCCAACCTGCTGGCAATGGTCGAGGACGAGATGAAGCTGCTGAAAGCGGCTCGCAACAACGTGAAGCTGATAGGCAAGGAATCGCCCGAAGATAGGAGAGAGGCGCTGGCCCAAGAGCTCGCATGGCTGGAACAGTTAAAATAATGGGGGTTATGCCTTGCATGTCGCCGCAATTGGGGGTTGCTCTCGGTCATGGCTGGTTCTTCCACGAACTGGTGCAATGTCAACAGCAACGGCAATGCGAACAACAACAACGCCTCGAATACCGGGGTGGCCGTGGCGGCCGGATTCTCTCGTGGCCAGACCTAGTAGCCTTTTGGCGAAAGCGGAGCCGGAAAGAAGGAAGGCGTGACCATCGGGCGAAAGCCCGTGAACTTGCACCCCGCGGGGTATGGCGGACGCTGCTTGCATGGCGGCGCGTCGGGCGTTCCGCGCCGTTTCATGCCATGGCCCCACGCAGCTGGCGGAGCGCCCATTGCGAGCTGTGCGGGGTGCCCTCGTGAACTCCGAGGAACGGCGCGCGGCGAGGCGCAGGCGCCGCGAAGAGAAGCGGGCGCTAAAACGCGCCGAGCGCCTAGAGGGCTGCACGTTGGAGAACGTGGCGAGCATCGACAGCCTTTTCGACGCCGCGCGCGAAGCCGCCGCCGGCGTCAATTGGAAGTCATCGACCCAGAGGTACATGCAAGACCAGCTGCGCAACGCCGCCAAGGCCCACCGCGACCTCATGGCGGGCGCCGACACTTCGCGCGGGTTCGTGCGATTCTCGATCTACGAGCGCGGGAAGCGCCGCGACATATCGGCGGTGCATTTCAGCGAGCGCCCGATTCAGAAGAGCCTGACGAAGAATGCGCTCATACCCGCCATAGAGCCGACCCTCATAGACGCCAACAGCGCCAACCGCAAGGGCAAGGGCACGCATTACGCCGTGAAGCTGCTGAAGAAGCAGCTGGCGCGGCACTATCGGAAACACGGCCCGGAGGGCTACATCTTGCAGGTGGACTTCAAAGACTACTTCGCGAGCATCGAGCACGAGCCGGTCAAGCGCCTAAGGCTTCTATGCAGCCGAGCACCAGCTGCAAATGCTCTTTGTCCGTGTGGATGGCGTAGGAGTCGTCCATGTAGCGCCCGTAGGCTTCGACCCCGCAGCATTCCGTGACGAAATGGTCGATGGGCGACGGCAGCGCCACGGCGAGCACCTGGTTCGGCTCGCTGCCCAGCCCCAGCCCCACATCGCCCTGCTCGTCCACAATCTTGCAGGCGAGCGCCACGAGGCGCGGGTCGTCCAGGCTCTTCGAGAAAGGCCGCAGAGCTCGGCATAAGGCTAAACCGCGAGAAAACCCGCATCGTGAAGCTCTCCCACGGGTTCACCTTCCTGAAGAAGAAATTCAGCTACGGGGCCAACGGCAAGGTCGTGGTTCGCCCCTGCCGCGAGAGCATCACGCGCACGCGGCAGAAGATGCGCAAGCTCGCGTACATGGAGGCGCGCGGCGAGATTACGCCGGAGCAGGCGGCGCGCTCGTACCAGTCGAGCCGCGGCAGCTTGCAGCACTACGACGCATACAGGACAATCCGGGCGCTCGACGCGCACTACAGGGCCCTGCGGTCTGAAAACGCGCCGGGGGGGGTCGCTCATTGCCATCGTCCTGAGAAGAGCCGCATAGAGCGACACGGCGCATAACATGGCATCACCCAAAAGGAAGGAGGGCGCCATGAGCTCGCGCCGCGAAGAGATACAAGACCGACTTGCAATCATCGACCAGATTGCAAGGCAGAACAGCTACAAATACGAGAAGTACCTGAGGGGCGAGTTCCCCGAGGAAAAGTGGGCCAAGTTCATCCAGTCCCAGAACGAGATGTACGAGGAACGCGCGCAACTCGAGGAAGAACTCGAAGGGCTCGACGAGTAGCACGCTCGGAAGCTCGCGACGACGGCGCCCCTGCGGGGGCGCTTTTCTTTTGCCTGCGACACCTTCGGGAAACTCCAACCATCAGAGATTGGAGGCCCGAATGCCAGAACTTGTCACGACCGCGATAGTAACCTCGCTGATCTCAGCAATCGTCGGAGCAGCCGTCGGCGCAATCGTCAGCCAAATCAGGACCGTCAAGAAGCACAGCGACGATGAACGCAAAGACGCCGCCGACATGCGCGAGCTGCTATTGCAGAACACGAAGATGACCTGCCGCCTCGTCATCTACTCCGACAAATTCAGCATCGACGAGAAGCTCGACGCCTACAAGGTCTACAGCGGCAACGGCTGGAATCACCAGACAAAGACGTACATGGACAAGCAAGTCGGCTGCGACGTTGACGAATACATCGAGCGGCACGGCATCTAGAGGGGGAACCATGGCCGAGCATTCGAAGGAATACACCCCGGACCGCGAGGGGTACGAGCAATCCCTCAAAGACCTCGACGAGATCGAACCGGCGCCGAAACCGGCATACAGCAAGGTGATCGTGGCGCTCTGCCTCGTCATCATCATCGCGTTCACCGTCACGAGCTTCGTCTACCTGTGGAACGGCAAGCCATTGAACGACACCCTCACAGTGCTGTTCTTCGGCTGCTTCGGTTTGGAGTTCGCATCGCTCGCGTTCATCAAGGGGCGCGAGGTGCGCTACGTGGAGGGCAATGCGGCGAACAGGCAGCCGCCGCATGTCGAAGCAAAGGAGGAAGATCAAGATGGAGAAGTTTCTGAGTAGGAAGTTCCTAATAAGCGCGGCGGCGTTCCTCGCGGCGTTCTTCACGGGCGTGGCGGGCGTGTTTCCGCCCGAGGCGTGCGCCGTCGGCATGGCGCTCTCGGCAGGCATCTACGCGGCCAGCGAGGCCTACGTTGACGGTCAGGCGGCAAAGAGCACGCAGACCATCAGCACCACGAGCGTGACCGCCACATCGCAAAGCGCCAAGGTGGTGGAGAGCGCGCTGGCGCCCAAGAAAGACGGTGAGCAGCATGGGGCGTAGGGAAAAGATGGTCGAGCTCGCGGTCGGCGTGGCGAGAGACGATTCGCACGGATACTCGCAATATAGGCGCTGGCCGTATCAGGGAACGGACTTCGACTGCTCGTCCCTGATGTACTGGGCTGCGAACCAGGCGGGATACGACGTTCCGCAATCGGGCTACACCGGCACGATGCTCGCGGACTTCAAGGCGGCGGGCTTCGCGGCGGTTCCGTGGGACGGCAACATCTGGGATTGCACGCCCGGAGATATCCTGCTTGCCCACAACGGCAACCGGCAGCACACGGAAATGTACGTGGGCAACGGCAACAACGTAGGCGCACACATCGCCGAGACGGGCGATATCGACGGCGCGCCCGGTGACCAGACCGGCAACGAGATCAGCGTTGCGCCGAACTGGGGATCTTGGGATTGGGTGCTCATACCGCCAGATCGCGACGATTCGGCCGCGCCCGGTACGAGCTCCAACCACCAATCGAGCGCGCCGCAGGCCCAACCGGCAGCCCAGGGCGGTGCGGACTGGCAGGGCGATATGATCGGCCTCGTAGACACGACCGATAGCGGAGACGATTTCGCCGGCGTGCCGGGCAAACCGATACGCAACATAGCCATCGAGGGCGTTGGCGAATACCAGGTATCTGACATCGAACATGGCGATTTCTGGCCAAAGGTCAACCACTACGACCTGGCAGCCGGCGAGAACGGCTACGCTGGCGACGATCAGCCCATCGACCGCCTCCGCATCTTCGACCCGACCGTCAAGTATCAGATGCGCGCGCTTAACGGCACATGGCATGACGTCATGCAAGGCACAAAGGATCTCGGCGGCACGAGTGACGATTTCGCTGGCGAGAGCGGCGTGCAGCACGACCTCTTGCGCATTTGGCGCGAGAGCGGCGTGCAGCCCCGTTATAACGTGTACAGCTAGGGGGCGGCGCCATGAAGTACAACCTCTCGATTTTGGCGGTCTACGCGTCCAGCGTGCTCGCCGCTGCCGGCCTGATCTACGCGGTGGAGGCATTGGGATGCTAGGCGGTCGCGATTGGTTCGTGGCGGCGATGCTCGGGCTGCTGCTGCTCGACTTCTGCGGCGCCGTGGCGGTGGCCGTCGTGGCGTTCGCAGAGCCGCTTGCGCCGCAAGATGCGACGTTCTGCCCGAAGCCCAAAGACCGCCCGGTGCTGGAAACACCGCAGCAGGTCTGGGAGGCGCGCACCACGGGAGTCTGCCGCTTCCACTTCGATGGCGTCTACTACGTCATCGAGAACCTGCCGAAGGAATACGTTGACTATTCGAGTTGGTACGTCCGCATGCCGTAGGGTTCATCCGCATATCAAGGGAAAAGGCCACCTCCTTGGGTGGCCTTTTGGTATCCCTCGCGGTATTTTTTGTACAAATCTTGTACACGGGAAAATGAAAAACCCCTGTCCAGGCTATTGAACAGGGGTTTTATCGCAACTATCAGAAATGCCGAGTTACTTCAGGGTAACAGCAGCGCCGGCTTCCTCGAGCTTGGCCTTGATCTCCTCGGCCTTGTCCTTGGCAACGCCCTCCTGGATGGTGTTGGGAGCGCCCTCGACAGCCTCCTTGGCCTCCTTCAGGCCCAGGCCGGTGATCTCGCGGACAGCCTTGATGACGGCGATCTTGTTGTCGCCGAAGCCCTCGAGCACGACGTCGAACTCGGACTTCTCCTCGGCAGCAGCGCCACCGTCAGCACCCGGAGCGGCAGCAACGGCCACGGCGGCCGGAGCAGCGGCGGACACGCCGAACTCTTCCTCGATCATCTTGACGAGCTCGGAAGCCTCGAGCAGCGACATTTCCTTCAAAGCCTCAATAATCTCTTCCTTGGTAGCAGCCATTTCGC
Organism: Eggerthellaceae bacterium; assembly: GCA_017459925.1. Taxonomy (GTDB): domain Bacteria; phylum Actinomycetota; class Coriobacteriia; order Coriobacteriales; family Eggerthellaceae; genus UBA9715. The sequence goes on along the minus strand of JAFUCC010000039.1, from coordinate 8,661 downwards.
TGTTTCCTTTCTTTTCGATGAGTCGCAGGACTGTCCTCCGACTCATTTGATGGAACGCGTCCATCAGTCAAATACGTTTCGTTAATGAGTCGGAGGACAGTCCTGTGACTCATCCTGCGACTCCTCATGCTGCATTTACGCAGCCTTCTGGTCGGCGACCTGCTGGATCGCACGAGCCAAACCGCTCGGGATGCCGTTGATGGAAACGGCCAGGCCGCGAGCGACGCCGTTGATAGCACCGGCGATCTGGGCGAGAAGGACTTCCTTGGAGGGCAGGGACGCGATGGCCTTGACTTCCTCGGCAGTGACGAACGCGTTGTCCATCATGCCGCCCTTCACTTCCAGCTTTTCGTTCTCTTTCGCGAATTCGGTAACCGCCTTTGCGGCAGCAGCCACGTCGCCGCTGCAGAACACGAACGCAGACGGGCCAGCCAGGATTTCGTCCATGTTGACCATGTCGAGCTCGGCAAGGGCCTTCTGCATGACGGTGTTCTTGTACACCTTCATGATGGCGCCGGCTTCGCGGATGGAGCGACGAAGGCCCTCGACTTCCTTCACGGTCAGACCGCAGGCGTCGACAACCCACACGGCGTTGACGTCCGCGAGGTCGGCCTTGATGTTCTCCATCATCTCGAGATTACGAGCATTGGGCATATGCTTGGCACCTCCTTCCTTTTCAAACTCGTGTTCCGCACCTTAGCGGGTCGAGCCTGAAAAGAAACGACCCCTGCGCCAAAAGACAGCAGGGGTCGCACATGCCAATCATTTGCAACCACCTCGGCGGGCCGGTTTCCCGTTTAAGCCTTGCGGCACCAGCTGTCTTCGGTAGCGGAACTGCTTGCAGTTCACGCTGCGGTTAAGCAGCCTGAATATAGTACCCGTTAGAACGTTGACGCGGCAGAACTCGACGTATTCTCCACTTCATCGCCGCTTGCGGCGGAAGCGCTCGACGCGGAGGCGACGCTGGAAGAGGCGCTTGCGGCAGCCGAGCTCGCCGAACTCGACGCCGTTTCCTCCTCGACAGCTGCTTCCACCTTCTGCTTCACGGTGGTCGAGGTGATTTCGCTCACCGTGTTGGTCGGCTCGTTTTCCACGAACGTGAAGGCGATCTCGTCGCCGATGGTGTAACCCACGATTTGAATCGCGCCGGGCAACACGAAGTCGTAAATCGCGTCGTCGCCTTCAAGCGTCACGTAGAAGTGCGAGTTGCCCTCGATGACCGCCTGCGCCATCGTGCGGATCGTGCCGTTGGCCTCGCCGAACGTCGCAGATGTGCCGATGTCCTCCGTCGAGATGGTGCCGTTGGTTGCCAGCAGCGTCTCGTAGTTCTTCTGGCATTCGAGCACCGTGTCGCCCACCGCCACGTTTTGGTAGCGCTGGATGTCGATCATCGCGAACTTCTTCACCAGGCCGGCGGCGTCTTTCAGCGCCATGAAGTACGTCGGCTGGTTCGACACGTTGATGAGCAGCGGGAACGTGGAAGTGTAGCGCAGGTTCTGCACCTGGCCCTCGGCGGAATCCATGGCCGATGTCTCGGTAGCGCCGGCAACCGCGTAGTAATGCGACTCGGCCGTGCGCTGGTCGACGAGCACGAACCCGACGATGGAGTTGTCGGCCGTCGCCGAGGTGACACCGGTGTACACCCACACGTCATCGTCCTTGGCGATGTAGTTGTAGCCAAGCGATCCGTTCGAACCCGGCGTGGTCTGCACGACGCCCGATTGGCCCAGCCACGAGTTGAACCAACCCTGCTGATAGCGCCCGGACCAGTTGTACTGGCGGATGAGCAGCTCGGCCGGATACACGCGGTCGACCCACTGCGGCACCTCGTCGAGCGACAGCTCCTCGCATTCGCCCGTCGACGCGTTGCACAGCACCACATGGTCGATGGTCTCGCCGCCGAACAGGCCGATGGTGTACTTGCGCACGGGGCAGATCCACCACGGCTGGCCCTCTTCGTCGATTTCGAACGACTTCTCGTCGAAGATGTAGAACGGGTACTTCAGCTGGATGTAACGGTCGATGTTGCGCGCGAGCGGCTCTGAGGCGGTGTATTTCATGCCGTTGCCCTCGCCCAGGCGCACGATCTCCGCATCCTGCGTGGTCATGTTCACGAGCGCGTACGCGGGGATGCCCTCGCCGCGGTTCGTGAACCACTTGAACAGGTCGGCGTAACCGAGCGGGCTTACGCGCACGGGTTCGCCCTGGTAGTTGATCTGGCTGTACAGCGTGTCGATTTCGAACTGGCTGACGTAATCGGGGATGGTGCCCATCTCGCGGTTGCCCAGCAGAATCGCCGAGTCGCGGTCGATGACCGGAATCTGCGAGTAGTTCACTTCCTGGATGTCCTCGGCAAACGTCATGGTGTCGGTCTGCAGCACTTCGGCGTACTTTTTCGCGTTGCCGGGGAACAGGTCGAGCGATGCAACCCAGCCAATCAAGCCCAGCGCCAAAATGATGACGGGCACGAACGAGAGCACCTTGAACGACTTCGACTTGCCGGGGCTCGGATCGAGCTTGCTGTCGCCCGTCTCGTAGCGGCGCGAGCGCCCGCGGAAGAACAGGAAGCACGGCAACAGGATGAAGATGGTGACGAACATCCACGTGTCGACGCTGTTGATGCTGATGGGCGGATGGAACCACCAGTATGCCGCCAGGATGATGATGATTGCCACGATGATGGCGACGACGATGGTGCGCTTGCTCCACGACGCCATGCGGTCGCCGAGCTGGCTTGCGAACTCGACGGTCGGCGGTTCGTCGCCACCACCGCTTCCGCGTCCGCCGTTGCCGCGCCCACCGCCGAACGCGGTGAACGGGAAGCCGGCGCCGCCGAAGGGCATGTCGCCGCGGCTGCGTGAGCTGCGGCCTGAGCCAGAACTGGAACCGCCGGCGCTGGCGCCTTCGGAAGAGGAGCTTGCCTCGGCGGCGTCGTCTTCGGAGGAGCCGCCGATGTTGTCAACGTTCATGCCCGATTGCTTCAAGGCGTCGAGCAGGTTGTCGAATCCGCTTGCCATGTGCGTCCTTCCAAAAGTGTGTCGTGCTTCGCACTCATTATATATGTCGGCTTCGCCGACGGGCGCAGAGGTCTGCGCCCCTACGGTTTACTTGGAACCGCATTGTCAGTTGATGAGTACCAGGACGTTCCTGCTACTCATTTTTCCGGAAAATGAGTAGCAGGAACGTCCTGGTACTCATCCGCCCGCCGCGCTTGCGCGGCATCCTTAGAGAGCGCGAAGCGCGACACTGTTTCGCCTTACAGCCTGCTGGCGATGGCGTCGATGAAGGCCTCGGTCGAGAGGACCTTCGGGTTTTCGAGGGTCGTAATGCGGGCGAGGTCGCCGGTCATCTCACCGGCTTCGATGGTGGCGATGGTGGCCTTTTCCAAACGGTCGGCGAACGCCTGCAGGTCGGGCAGGTTGTCCAGCTCGCCGCGCTTGCGCAAAGCACCCGACCACGCGAAAATGGTCGCCACCGAATTGGTCGACGTCTCCTCACCAGCCAGGTGCTTGTAGTAGTGGCGCTGCACCGTGCCGTGCGCCGCCTCGTACTCGTACACGCCCGACGGCGACACGAGCACGCTCGTCATCATGGCCAGGCTGCCGAAAGCGCTCGAGATCATATCGCTCATGACGTCGCCATCATAGTTCTTGCAAGCCCAGATGAACCCGCCGCGCGCCTTCATCACGCGCGCCACGGCGTCGTCGATGAGCGTGTAGAAGTACTCGATGCCCGCTTCGGCGAACGCGTCGGCGAATTCCGCTTCGAAGATCTCGGCGAAGATGTCTTTGAAGCGGTGGTCGTATTTCTTCGAGATGGTATCCTTCGCGGAAAACCACAGGTCCTGCTTGGTGTCGAGCGCGTACTTGAAGCAGCTACGCGCGAAACTGGAAATGCTAGTGTCGAGGTTGTGCACGCCCTGCGCCACACCCGGGCCATCGTATTCGTGCACGAGCTCGCGGATCTCGGTTCCGTCGGCACCCGTGTACACGAGCTCGACCTTGCCCGCGCCCGGCACCTGAATCTCGACGTTCTTGTAAATGTCGCCGTATGCATGGCGCGCGATGGTGATGGGCGCCTCCCAATTGCGCACGACCGGCTGGATGCCCTTCACCAAAATGGGGGCGCGGAACACCGTGCCGTCGAGCATGGCGCGAATGGTGCCGTTGGGGCTCTTCCACATCTCCTTCAGGTGGTACTCGTCGACGCGCGCGGCGTTCGGCGTGATGGTGGCGCACTTCACGGCCACGCCCAGACGCTTGGTCGCCTCGGCCGATTCCACCGTGACGGCATCGTCGGTTTCATCGCGATGCGCGAGGCCCAGGTCGTAGTACTCGGTCTTCAGGTCGACGTGCGGGCAAATCAGGCGCTCTTTGATGAGCTGCCAGATGATGCGCGTCATCTCGTCGCCGTCCATCTCGACAAGCGGCGTCGTCATAGCAATCTTGGTCATGCGTTCCTCCGTGTAATAACTTGAACATCATCCCAGGGGTGATGTTCATTTTTTTGAACACCGTCCCAGGGGTGATGTTCAAATGGCGCTAAATCAGGCTTCTGAGCACGTATTGAAGTATACCGCCGTGGGCGTAGTATTCGTCTTCCGTTGGCGTATCGATACGCACGATGGCCGGGAACGTTGTAGCCGTTCCGTCTGCGCGCGTCGCGGTGACCTCGGCAGATTGCTGGCCCGTGCGCTTGATTGCGTACTGTTCGGTGCCGTCGAGGCCCAGCGTTTCGGCGTTTTCGCCATCTTGGAACTGCAGCGGCAAGATGCCCATGCCGATGAGGTTCGAACGGTGAATGCGCTCGAAGCTCTCAGCTAGCGCTGCGCGGACGCCCAGCAGCATCGGGCCCTTGGCCGCCCAGTCGCGCGACGAACCCGAGCCGTACATCTTGCCCGCTACGACGATGACGGGCGTACCGTCCGCCTCGTAATGGGTGGCAGCGTCGAACAGCCAGCTGACCTCGTCGGTCGTGAAATCGCGCGTCCAGCCGCCCTTGCGTCCTTCGGCGAGCTGGTTTGCCAGCTTCACGTTGGCGAACGTGCCGCGCATCATGACCTCGTGGTTGCCGCGGCGGCTGCCATACGTGTTGAAATCCTCGGGCTTCACCCCGTGCTCTTGCAGGTAACGGCCGGCGGGCGTTTCGGCTGCGAACGCGCCAGCCGGGGAAATGTGGTCGGTCGTGATGAAATCTCCGAGCAGCGCAAGCACGCGGGCGCCTTCGATTGCCGCCGGAGGCTCGGGATCGCGGCCCATGCCGTCGAAGTACGGTGCACGGCGCACGTAGGTGGAGTCGTCGTCCCAGGCGAACAGGTCGCTCTTTTCGACCGACAGCGCCTGCCATGCCTCGTCGCCGTCGTACAAACCGACAGCGCCTTGCGCGTACAGGTCGGCGTCGACGAGCGGCATGAGCGCCTCAACCTCTTCCTGATCGGGCCAGATGTCGCGCAAAAACACGTCGTGCCCGTCAGCGTCCTGGCCGAGCGCGTCGTTTTCCATATCGAAATCGACGGTGCCGACCAGCGAGAACGCAACGACGGCCGCAGGCGTCATGAGGTAGTTTTGCGCCACGTCGGGCGAAATGCGGCCCTCGAAGTTGCGGTTGCCCGAAAGCACGCTCGCCAGCTCGATATCGCCGCATATGTCGTGCATTTCGGGCAGGATGGGGCCCGAATTGCCGATGCAGCTCATGCAGCCGAACCCGCAGGTGGCGAAATTGAGCTCTTGCAAGCCTTCAAGCAAGCCCGCACGCTGAAGCAAAAGCTCGGTCGCATGGCTGCCGGGCGCGAACACGGTCTTCACCCATGGCTTCGGGCGCAGGCCCGCTTCGGCGGCTTTCTTCGCCAGAAGCCCGCATTGCAGCATCATGCGCGGATCGGTCGCCGTCGTGCAGCTGGTCACTGCCGCGATGGCGATGGCTCCGTGCGTCAGCTCGCATGCTTCCCCTTGCAGGTTGACCTGGGCTTTCGCGCTTGCTTCAACATTGCGATCGGCGCAAATGCCGTGGAAGCGGTCCTTGCAGTCGGCGATGTCGAAGCGATCGTGAGGACGCGACGGACCCGACATGGAATGGGCGATTTCACCGAGGTCGATTTCCACAACTTCTGAGTACACGCGCTCATCGCCGTCTTCGCGCCACAGGCCCTGCGCCTTCGCATATGCTTCGACAAGCGCCACTTGAGCGTCGCCGCGGCCGGTCATGCGCAGGAAGTCGAGCGTCTGGCCATCGACGGGGAACAGCGTGCACGTGCTGCCGTATTCGGGCGTCATGTTCGAAATGCACGCGCGCTGCGTGGCCGACAGATTGGCAACGCCGGGGCCGAAACACTCGACGAACTTGCCGACGACGCCCTTCTCGCGCAAGCGCTGCGCGAACGTGAGCGCTACGTCCATGGCCGCCACGCCGCCGCGCAGTTCGCCCGTGAGCTTCACGCCCACGACAGGCGGCACGAGTGTGGTGATGGGCTGCCCGAGTGCCGCAGCTTCGGCCTCGATGCCGCCGACGCCCCAGCCCAGCACGCCGATGCCGTTAGCGGTCGGCGTATGCGAGTCGGTACCGACCAGCGTGTCGAAGTACGCGAGCGGCAATGGGTCACTCTGCCCTGCCCCCTTTGACCCATTTTGGTCATAATGGGTCAAAGGGGGCAGGGCAGAGTGACCCATTACGACGCTGGCAAAGTTCTCGATATTCAATTGATGGCAGATGCCTTGTCCGGGAGGCACGATGCGTACGTTCTCGAACGAATCCTGTGCCCACTTCAGGAAGCTGTAACGCTCGCGGTTGCGCGCGAACTCGAGCTTCATGTTTGCCTGACGCGCGCCTTCGCAACCGAATTCGTCAGCGATGACCGAGTGGTCGATGACCAGGTCGCACGGCACCTGCGGGTTGATTTTCGCGGGATCGCCGCCAAGCGCCACGCACGCATCGCGCATGACCGCAAAATCGACGAACACGGGGACGCCCGTGAAATCCTGGAACAGGACGCGCGCCGGGGCGAATTCGACTTCATCGCCCGCCTTGCCCGCAAGTCCTGCCTCTATGATACGCTGCGCGTAGGTTTGCGCTTCTTCGGGCGTGCGCGCATTGCGCAAGACGTTTTCCAGCAACACCGTCAGCGAATACGGAAGCTTCTCGACGCCTTCGCATTCAGAAACGGGATAGTATTCGTACTTCGACTCGCCTACTTCGAGGATGGAAGTTGCAACGTCACTCATCATGTTCCTTTCAACGCGCGGTGCGTTCCATTATAAGAAAAGGGCGCGATATGCGCCCTTTTACAATAGTATGAACAAAAGACTTAACCTTCGCTTAACCCAGGTTATCGACAATTTGCTGAGCGCGACGCTGCAACGTGCCCTTGCCGTTTGCGGCATCGAACGCCATACGCGCCTTGAAAGCCTTCTTCACGTCGTCGGACAGCTTGCCCGCCGAAAAATCCACCAGCGCGACGAGCATGTCGTTGAACTCCAAATCGCCGTGATAGCACTGAATGCCCTCGTCGATGAGCGGCCAGACCTTATCGGAGCGATTCGCGGTCGTGGCACCGATCTTGCAGAGGAAGCGCATGGCGGCGAGGCGCACCGGCCCGCTTTCCTCGTCGAACAGGGAGGTTTCCGCCTCGGGGATAGCTTTTCCGCACGTGCGCGCATCAAGCGGCACGATCAGCGTAAGGGCCTCGAGCACCTCCCAACGCGTCTGGGCCTCCGGGCGATTCAGGGCATCGATGAGCTTGTCGCAATGCGGCACCAGGCTTTCAGCGTTGGCCTTTGCCACAATATGCAACGCCGATGCGGCGTTCTGACGTTCGCGGCGAGAACCCACCGCAAGCTCTTCTACGATTTCAGCAAGCTTTTTCTCGTCAGAAATAGCCTCTTCGGCGCTTGCCTTGATGTCTGCGTTTCTATCGCTCACGAAATCCCTCGTTCTTATCGCATGCAGCTTGTTGTCACTTCATCTAAATTATAAGGGACTCGCACTGATTACGCAGTCCACATGCGACAACAAACGGTTCAAATGCATAAACTTGAAGGTCTTTGGAAGATTGAAGTTGAACATGTTCCCAGGGGCGGTTGGGAGTTCAAGAAACAAGAAAGCGCCACGCGCGAGTGCGGCGACCTACCCTCCCGCAGCCTGGCGCTGCAGTACTCTCGGCGAGGGCGGGCTTAACTTCCGGGTTCGGAATGGGACCGGGTGATCCCCGCCTCCATGGCCGCACTCGCGCGGGGCGCTCCCCGCGCAAGCGCATCTGCGCTTGTCAAGGTGCCGAAGGCCCCGCGTCTCCCCGCGCGACCCTGGCGGCTGCATGGCGTCCCACCGGGAGCGACCGCATGCCTCACGCGACATGCAGAGATTGGAATAGGAAGAGCTCGGGCGATTAGTAGCGCTCGGCTGAGCGCGTCGCCGCGCTTGCACCTGCGCCCTATCAACCTGGTGGTCTACCAGGGCCCTTACCAAAGAGGGATCTCATCTCGGGGGCGGCTTCCCGCTTAGATGCCTTCAGCGGTTATCCGCGCCGGACGCGGCTAATCGGCGGTGCCGTTGGTCGACAACCGATGCACCGGAGGTCCGTGCGCCCCGGTCCTCTCGTACTGGGGGCGCGTCCCCTCAAATCCCTTGCGCCTGCGGAGGATAGGGACCGAACTGTCTCACGACGTTCTG
>JAFUCC010000141.1 GCA_017459925.1 Eggerthellaceae bacterium | reverse complement strand
CGGTGAGCACGGGCCAGACGTCGGGCACGACGGGCAAGGCCCTGCGGCTCGAAGGCCTGAAGATAACGATATCGGGCGTGCCGTCCGGCTCGGTCGTGTACCAGGCGCACGTGCAGCGCCTCGGCTGGCAAGATGCCGTGGCTGATGGCCGTTTGGCGGGCACCACGGGCCAGGCGCTGCGCATCGAGGCCCTGCGGATCTGGCTATCGGGTGCTGCGGCAGACCAATACGACATCCTGTACCGCGCCCATGTGCAGGGCATAGGCTGGCAAGGCTGGGTCATGGACGGCGCCGTCGCCGGCACCACCGGCCAGTCCAAGCGCCTCGAGGCCATCGAGATAAAGCTGTCCGAGAAAACGCCGAACACCGCAAGCGCCACACCGGGCGTAAGCTACCAGGCGCATGTGCAAACCTACGGCTGGCAGGACACGAAAAGCAATGGCGCCACAGCCGGCACCACCGGCCAGTCCAAGCGCGTCGAAGCCCTGAAGATAACGCTGAACACGGGCAACTTCACGGGCGGCATCGAATACCAGGCCCACGTGCAGAGCATCGGCTGGCAAGACTGGGTGAAGAGCGGCACGCTTGTCGGCACCACGGGGCAAGCCAAGCGCATCGAGGCGCTGCGCATTAAGCTGACCGGTGACATCGCCAACAAGTTCGACGTGCGCTATCGCGTGCACGTTCAGAGCATCGGCTGGCAGCCGTGGGTGTACAACGGCATGGGAGCCGGCACCACCGGGCAGTCGAAGCGCGTTGAAGCAGTGGAAATCGAGCTCGTGAACAAGGCGACCAAGACGGGCTGGGAAGGCAGCGGCTCCACGTGGTCGTATATCGAAAACGGCGTGAAGACCTCGGAACGCTGGGTCGTTACCGATGTGGCCCCGATGGACGAGTTCAACTTCGAGAAGCAACGCTACTGGATTGACAACAGCGGCACGATGGCGGTTTCCCGGTATGTCGACCCCTCGTCTGCTCGCGACAAGAAAGCGGGTTATGCGGCGTACGCGATGGAGAAGGGCTATGTGCTGCGCGGCAAGAGGACCATGTCCGATGGCGTGCTGCTCGCCGATAACGACGGGCGCATCCCGACGAATGCGGGCTGGCTGACGACGAGCGCATACGACGGCACGTCGCAGAAGTACTACCTTGTGAAGTCGGGCGTTGCGGCACTTGCCAAGACCGGCTTGTTCACGGTCGACGGCGCCAAGTACTATGGCATGCCCGGCGAAGGGTACGTCATGTGCAGCGGCCATTGGCACCTGGATGGCTCATGGTATTCCGCCGCGAGCGACGGTAAGCTCACGCTCGACACGGGCGGCATCACCTCGTACATCGAGCGTTATATCAGTTGGGCCATCGCAACGGCGCGCGACGATTCGCATGGGTACAGCCAGGCGAACCGCTGGGGTCCCGATTATGATTGCTCGTCGTTCGTCGTCTCGTCGCTGAAGAACAGCGGCTTCATGGTCGGTGAGGCTTCGTGGACGGGCAACATGGTCAGCGAGCTGACCAAGTACGGCTTCAAATGGTATTCGAACCTGGCGTTGCGTCAGCGCGGCGACCTGATGTTCGTGCACAACGACTCTCATCAGCATACCGAGATATTCCTCGGCAACAACCAGATCGTCGGCGCGACGAGCAGCGAAAACGGTGGAAAATACGGCCAGGCGGGCGACCAAACCGGTCGCGAGATTCGCGTCGGCACGTATTACAACATGCCGTGGGATGGATTCTTGCGTTATACGGGTTAGGTCAGCTGGCTCCGTGCGCCAAAAGTGGCGTACAATGCTGCCTGTTAACTTTCTCGCACTTTAATCGCACTACAACGAGCTTTAGGGGGACGCCATGGCGTATATGCCGAGGCGCATGGTCATAGTGCTGTGCATGTTGTTCTTCGTGGGGGCGATGGCGGTTGTAAGCCTGCCCTGCGGTTTCGCGTACGCAAAGGATGCCGAACCTGCGCTGCAGGTCGCTTCCGCTCTTGGCGAAGAGCCAGAAGGGGAATCCGAGGAAGAATCTGGTGAAGACGCAAGCGATGAAACACCTGCGCTGACCGACGAAGACCAAGATGCGGACGAAGACGAGCTGGAATCCGAAGACCTCGAAGGCGGGGAATTCGACAATCCGCTCGATGAAGACGAGCTAGACTCCGACTTGGAAGGCGAGCAAGAGCCCGAGGCCGACGGCGGGTCCGACGGAGAGGGGGCAGGCGGCGAGTCCGGCCTCGAGCCCCGGGACCTGCAGTCCGCCGAGCTGGACGTCCAGGCCGCCGCGGCCAACGCCCCCAAGGCCTCTGTGAAGTACCAGGCCCACGTGCAGGGGAAGGGCTGGATGCCCGAGGTCGCGGACGGCGCGGTAGCCGGCACCGAGGGCCAGGCGCTGCGCCTGGAGTCGCTCAGGATAACCGTAACCGGCGACGTCAAGGGCGCCGTGCAGTGCCAGGCCCACGTGCAGGGCATCGGCTGGACGGGCCTCTCCACGGGCTCGGCGGGCACCACCGGGCAGTCCAAGCGCCTGGAGGCCGTCCGCCTCGTGCTGACCGGCGACGTGTCGCAGTGGTACGACATCTCCTACCGCGTCCACGTGCAGAAGAAGGGCTGGATGGGCTGGGTGAGCAACGGCGCTGTGGCCGGCACCACCGGCCAGGCCCTGCGCATCGAGGCCATCGAGGTCGTGCTCGAGGCGAAGGCCGCGCAGACGTCCGCCTCCGAGGGCATCATCGGCGTGCGCACGGCCGCCCACGTGCAGTCAATAGGCTGGCAGGCCCCCGCGCTGGCGGGCGAGACATCCGGCACGACGGGCCAGTCCAAGCGCGTCGAGGCCCTGAAGATATCGCTCGACGCGGGAACGGTCGGCGGCGGCATAACGTACAACGTCCACGTGCAGAGGAAGGGCTGGATAAACGGCGTCTCGAACGGCGCCGTGGCCGGCACCACCGGCCAGTCCCTGCGCATGGAGGCCGTGCAGATCAGCCTGACGGGCGCCATCGCGCAGGCCTACGACGTCGTGTACCGCGCCCACGTGCAGTCCTTGGGCTGGCAGCCCTGGACGCTCAACGGCGGCACCGCCGGCACCACCGGGCAGTCCAAGCGCGTCGAGGCGCTGCAGGTCAAGCTCGTGAAGAAGGGCTCCGACCCCGACATCGCCGAGGGCGCCTACATCATCGCCGCGGCCAAGGACCCGACCGAGGTCCTCTACGTCGCCGGCAACTCCGAGTCGTCGGGCGCCAGGATGCAGGTGAGCGCGCTCGACATGTCGAGCTTCGGCGAGCGCTTCTACGTGCGCAAGAGCGGCGGCGCCGTCACGGTGCAGGCGGCGACGTCGGGGCTGTACCTCGCCGACTCCGGCTCGGCGGTCGTGCAGGCCGCGCAGAGCGGCGCGGACTCGCAGCGCTGGAGGTTCTCGTGGGACGGCGGCTACCAGCTGCTGAACGTGGCCACGGGCAAGGCCCTCGCCCTGGCGTCGACGGCCGCGAGCGGCGTGTACGTGAACCCGGCCCAGGCGAGCGCGGGCTCTGCCCTGCAGCGGTGGACCCTCACCGACGCCGGCATAGTGCCCGACGGCGTCTACACCTTCGGCAACGTCAGCAGCGGCCGCGTGCTCGACGTGCAGGGCGCCAACCGCAGGGACGGCGCCAATGTCATGATCTACGACTCCAACAACGGCAACAACCAGAAGTTCGCGGTGGCCTACCTCGGCTCGGGCCAGTACAGCGTCCGCAACGCGGTGACCACGCGCGCCGTGCAGGCGAGCGGCGCCAACGTGCAGATGCAGGGCTGGAGCGGCGCCGCCGCCCAGAAGTGGCGGGCCGACCTGGTCGGCGCCAAGACGTTCAGGTTCGTCAACGTGTCGACCGGCACGGCCATGGACGTCGCGGGCCACGCCACGGCCAACAGCTCGAACGTGGTCGTGTCCTCCGGCACGGCGGACTCCCAGCGGTTCAGGCTGACGGCGACCAAGAGGGTTTCCGAAACCGTCTCGATCGGCGTTCCGGTCATTTTCCAGAACCCCGAACTTCCCACGGGTTGCGAATCGGTTGCTCTGACCGAGGCGCTTAACTACTACGGCTTCAACCTTGGGAAGACGACCATTGCCGACAACTACATGCCGTGGAGCGGTGACGACTTCGTGTACAGCTTCATGGGCAACCCCCATACCAGCTACGGCGCGGCCATCATGGCACCGGGCATAACCAATACCGCCAACAAGTTCCTGAGCAGCCGGGGGTCGAGCCTTAGGGCGACGAACATCACCGGCTCGTCGTTCGGCAGCCTCTACGACTACCTCGACCAGGGGATTCCCGTTGTCGTGTGGAACACGATGTACATGCACGATCCGGGCTACGTGCAGGCGTACGAAGACGGGTACGCCATGCGTAGCTGGACCCACGCCGTCACGTTGTCGGGTTACAACCCGTTCAACAACACCGTGCTCGTCGCCGACCCGCTCGATGGCGGCGTATGGCGTGACCGCGGTCGCTTCGAGTGGCTGTACAACGAGATGGGCCGTCAGGCCGTCATCATAAAATAACGCTATTGAAAGGCGGGCTGTTATGACTTGCACAGTGAAACGCATACGCATAGGGCTGTTCGCTCTGCTTATCGCGTGCCTGATGATGTGCTTGCAAGCAGCGCCTGCTTTTGCCGCTGAAACCGATGAGCTTGTCGTTCAGGACGGCGTCGAGGCCATCGATGATGAAGACGTCGAAACGCTCGAAGGCGGCGAGTCCGCCCAGTCAGATGATGATCCCAAAGCGCCCAAAATCGTAAAAGCAGCGGATGCCCCAGCGACCGAAGCCGATGACGATGCCGATGTTGACGTCGAAGATGCTGCTGAAGGCGAAGTTGTCGATGAGGCTTCATCAACCGATGCTGACGAGACAGAAGAAGAGTCGCTCGAGGAAGCCGATGCCGCGACCGATTTGGTCGTCGCCGCAGATATGGTCGCCCAGGGAGACCCGCGTCCGACGGCGGTCGTGAAAGTCGATGCCCATGTGCAGATGAAGGGCTGGCTTGGCGAGAAGGCCATTACCGAGAAGGAAACCCTGATCGGCACGACGGGTTCTGCTCTTCGCCTCGAGGCGTTGAAGTTCTCCGTTTCGGGAATAGCGGGCACGATTCAGTGCCAGGCGCATGTGCAGGGCATCGGGTGGCAAGACGTCATGGATGCCGGAAAGATTGCGGGCACGAGCGGTCAGGCCAAGCGCATCGAGGCCATACGCTTGGCGCTCACCGGAGAGCTTTCCCAGTGGTATGATCTTTCGTACCAGGCCCATGTGCAGAGCAAGGGGTGGATGAAATGGGTTTCTGCTGGGGAGGTTGCCGGCACAACCGGCCAGGCCCTGCGTCTCGAGGCCCTCAACATCAAGCTTGTTCCCAAAGATGCGAAATCGGCTGAAGCCGGCGATGGTATCGTCGGCGTTAGGGCGAGTGCCCATGTGCAGCGTATCGGATGGCAGGCGTATGCCGATTCAGGCGCAACGGTCGGCACGACCGGCCAGTCGCTGCGCATGGAGGCGTTGCGCGTGTCCCTCGATGCGGGCTCGCTCGGCGGCGGCGTTCAGGTGAACGCTCACGTGCAGAAGAAGGGCTGGATGGGGTATCAGGCGAACTCCGCCGGCACCACGGGGCAGGGCCTTCGCATGGAAGCCGTGCAGCTGAAGCTCACCGGCAACATCGAAAGTTCGTATGACATCATGTACCGCGCCCACGTGCAGTCCGTCGGCTGGCAGCCGTGGGTGCTCAACGGCGGCACCGCCGGTACCGAGGGCCGCAGCCTGCGTGTCGAGGCCCTGCAGGTCAAGCTCGTGAAGAAGGGCACGAATCAGAGCGTTGCCGAGGGCACGTATTTCCTCACGCTTGCGAGCAATGCGAACACCGCCCTCGCGTCGTCGGGCGGCTCGGGCGCGCAAGCGACGTCGGCTACGTACTCGAACGCCTCGCAGGGCGAGCGGTATTACGTCCGCAAGGAAAACGGCGGCGTGACCATTCAATCGGTCGCGACGGGCATGTTCCTCGAGGCATCCGGTTCGAACGTGGTGCAGCGCGCGTACAGCGCCACGAATCCCGCTCAGGTGTGGAACCTGACGTGGAACGGCGGATTCGCCGTTTCGAACAAGAGCTTGGCGAAACCGCTCTCCCTTTCGAACGGCAAGGCTGTGACGACCGGGTCTGACAAGTGGGTGTTCACCGGCACGAGCCTCATCGGCGACGGTGCGTATGTCGTGAAGAACGCTGCGGCCGGCGAAGTGCTCGACGTGCGTCGCGCGAGCTGGCTGTCAGGGGCGAACATCATGGCGTACGACTCCAATGGCGGAGGCAACCAGGCGTTCACGTTCACCCATACCGGAAGCGACGTGTACAAGATCAACAACGCCATGACGGGCAAGGCGGTCGAAGTTGCCGGCGGTTCGACATCGAACGGCGCAAACGTACGGCAGTACTTCGCAAATGGCTCGAACGCGCAGCTGTGGAAGGCCAGCATGGACCGTGCGGGCAAGATTACCTTCACGAACCGCGCTTCGGGCAAGGTGATGACCGTTGAAGGATCGGGGGGCGCGGGCTCGAATGTCTGCTCGAGCGCAGACACCGGCGCCAACACGCAGCGCTGGACGTTGACGGCGTCGTCGTACAAGCCCGATACGGTCCTGCAACGCGCCGTTTCGATTGCCGAGGGGCTTTCGAGCAACACGTCGTACTTCATCGCCGTCGACCTGAGCAACCACCGCGTCGTGGTGCTTCAGGGTAGCCGCAACAATTGGGAGGTCATCCAGAACTGGGTTGCCACAACCGGCGCTCCCTCGAGCCCCACGGTGCTGGGCGACTACACGGTGACCGGTCGCGGCTATTCGTTCGGCCACGGGTACACCTGCTACTACTGGACCCAGTTCTACGGCAATTACCTGTTCCATTCGGTGCTGTACAACGAGGGCACGCGCACCATTCAGGACGGCAGGTTGGGATATGCCCTGTCGGCCGGCTGCGTGCGCCTCGACATCAACAACGCCAAATGGATTTACGACAACATTCCCAACGGCACGCACGTGAAGACATACTACTAAGGCACGCAGGCAGTTGAACGTCACCCCAGGGAAGATGTTCAAATTTGTTGGGCTCCCACTTTATGCTGAAGTGTTTCTTCAATTTGAACATCTTCCCTGGGGTGACGTTCAAATTGAGTTGCCGCGGGTTCCATCTTTTGGAATACCCGGGCTGGCGCGCTGTTCCATAACGGGCAGAATGCAAAGGGCGCTTGCAAAAGAAACGAAAATTGCCGAAAATTGCCGAAGAAAACGAAAAGAGCCGAAAACACCGAAGGCAATAGGAGATGACAAATGGCAGAAAACCCGTTTACGCCAACATTCGGCACTGTTCCCTACGTCATGGCGGGACGAGACGAGTTATTGAGCAACGTGAAGAACGCGCTCTCCCGTTCTGGTCGGGATCCTCTTCTTTCGACGTTGCTCATCGGCGCTAGGGGCACCGGGAAGACGGCCCTGCTCACGTGCATTCGGCAAGAAGCGGAACAAGCGGGCTGGGTGGCTGTTAACGTCGTAGCGCTTCCTGGCATGTTGGAAGATGTGTACGAACAAGCGATGGCGGCTAGCAGCCATCTAGCGGATTTGAAGCCAGGAAGGCACTTGACATCGGTGACCATCGGACCGTTGAGCGCGGAGTGGGAGGCGGAGCAACTACGCCAGTGGAACTGGCGCACGCGCATGACGGGCCTTCTCGATCAACTTGCCGAAAGCGGCGTAGGGCTGCTCATAACGGTTGATGAGGCGAAGGCCGATCTCGACGAGCTTATCAAGCTTGTGTCGGTGTACCAGCTTTTCATAACCGAAGGTCGTAAGGTTGCGCTCGTTATGGCGGGCTTGCCGTATCAGGTGCATAGGCTCGTAACTCACAAGTCGGTTTCGTTCTTGAGGCGGGCTTTCCAATACAACTTGAAGATGGTTGCCCGCGCAGACGTCGAAACGGCGCTGGTTGAAACATTCGGCATAGGTGGCAAGGCGATTGGGGGCGAGGCCCTGAAGATGTGTTCGGAGACGATAGGCGGCTTCCCCTATCTCCTTCAACTTGTGGGGTATCGCGTGTGGGAAGCAGCGCGCAGGGACGAGACTGTGAGCATAGAAGCAGCTGAACGAGGTATTGAGCAGGCGATGTCCGAGATGGACGAACGGATTATCGCCGCAACGTTTCGAGAGCTATCGCCAGGCGATGTTCGCTATTTGCAAGCGATGCTGCAAGACAAGCGCGAGAGCCGAACAGCCGATATATCCTCGCGAATGGGGGTTTCGAGTGGCTATGCGGCCAAGTACAAGTCCCGTCTTCTGGCTCAAGGGGTTATCGGCGAGCCGGCAAAGGGTTGGGTTGCATTCGAGATTCCTGGCTTCAAGGAGTACCTAATTGAGCGGATAAGCGAGTAGCCTGACGCCATGTTAGCGTTGCGGCAATTACGGCTTCACCTTGCTAGTGGGGTTTTGCTGACTTACCGCCCGCTTTCTCCTGCTCGCAACCCTATAGCTTGATTACGCTGACGTTGGCGCCATTGCGGGCGAGGAAGTCCCGAATCTCAGAGAGGCGTTCGGCGCCGATGGGTTCGAACCGGTGGAACGGTTTGTGCATCGACGCGTACTTCGACTCGGCAAGGTTGTGAACGCTGAACAGCTCGACGTTTGCCGGCGAGAATTCGTCGATGAGCGCTCTCACCATGCCGATGTTCACGTTGTCGTCGGTGATTCCGGGCACGATGGGGAACCGGAGGGTGACGGGAATACCCGCCCCGAACACGGTGTCGAGGTTGCTCAGGTACAGGTCGAGGTTCCCGCCGAGGGCGCTTCGGCAGGTTTCGTCGTCGAGCGTCTTCACGTCGATGATGATGCGGTTCAGGTGGGAAAGCGCGATGTCGATCAAATCTGCCGGGGCAAACAGGCACGTTTCGGCGCATTGGTCGACTCCGAGACGGTTGAGCTTGGCCATGACGCCTTCGATTTCCCGCGCCTGCAGCAGCGGCTCTCCGCCCGACCATGTAACGCCACCGCCTTCGGCGTAATATGGCAGGTCATCGAGCAAAACAGAAAGCAACTCCTCGCTCGAATACTCCTGCCCGTATACGCGGATTGCCCCGATAGGGCAATCGCCGACATCTTCAAGCGAAATGCTCCTCGACTGGTCGAGTGCTGCGCAAGAGCTCGAAAACGGGCACGCGCCCGCGTCGGCTTTGCATTTCGACGCCACGACGAATGCCTTTTGCCGCCTCGAGATGTTCTCGGGGTTCGCGCACCAGGGGCAGTGGAGCGAACAGCCCATCAGGAAGACGGTCGTGCGGATGCCGGGTCCGTCTTGCAGGCTGAACCGCTGTATGTTGCTGGCGAGAATCGCCATTAATTCGCGGCTTCGCTTTGCAGCGCGCGCTCGATCAACGTGTCCTTGTAAATGTCGGGCAGGTCGATGAAGTACGCCGAGAAGCCCCAAACGCGCACGATGAGGTCGGGGTATTTCTCGGGATGCTCGCGCGCGTCGATGAGCGTTGCGGCGCTCACGACGTTCAGCTGCATCTGGAAGACGCCCATCTTCAGGCTGGTCATGAGCAGCTGCAGGAAGTTGTCGTAATTCTGCTCGATGAAGCTCGGCGTGGTGAAGAAGTCGACCACGTTGCCGTTGAACTTGATGCCGGTGTAGTCGAGCTTCGAAGCGAACACCATGAGCTCGGTGTATGAGTTGCTCCCGTCAGCCGAGATGTGGGTCATGTACGGCGCTCCGTGCAGGCGGCCGTCGAACGATGCCTCGGTGAATTTGCTGCCCGAAATGTAGCTGGGCGAGCTCAGCCCGCATTTGATACGGCCGCCGAAGACGTTGCGGTAATCGCGGAAATCGTCTTGCACGCGTTGCATGATGCGGCGCGTCAGGTCGAGCACCTCGCCGGCGTCGCGGCCGAACAGCTTGTCCTCGTTCTTCAGCAGCTCGAGGATGTCCTCGTGTCCTTCGTAATTCGCCTTGCGGAAGCCGTCGAGCTCCTCCAATGTGAAGCGATGCTCGTCGAACACGAGCTTCTTCACGATGAACAGCGAGTTCACGATGTTGCCCATGCCGAGCGACAGCACGCCGTAGTTGTTGTACTTCCCGCCGCCTTCGGAAAGGTCGCGCCTGCTCGTACGGCACGGCTCTGTGAACAGCGACAGCAGCGGGTCGGGCTCCCACTCGATGTCATCGAGTTCGGCGCATACATCGTCGCATACTTCGTCGAGCCTGTTCAGGTAGGCTTCGACGTACTGTTCGAACGTGTCGATGCTGCTCAGCTCGCCTTTTTCGGACATGATGGAAAGCGGCTTCAGGAAATGGACGTCGAACAGGTTGTTCTGCTCGTGCGCCACGCCCGGCACGAGTGGTTCCCAGCAAGCGGAGGTGACGTAGTTGTAGGCGTCGGCTTCCTCGTATCCGAAGTCGATGAGGGCGGGAATGACCAGCTCGTCGTTCGAGAACAGCGGGTTGCCCACGCCGGTTTTGATGCAGTCGAGCGCGCAGGCCATGAGCTCGCGCGGCACGTCGTCGGCGACGCGCAGCAGCGCCTTCGGGTCGGGCAGCTGCAGTTCGCGTATGGCGTTGATGAACAAGTACGTCAGGTCGTTGCAGAAATACGAACCGTCGGGCATCTTCCCACCGAGGATGACGATCTGCCCCGTGTCGCCCGTGAGCGTGCCGCTCTTGTACCAGTAGTAGCCATGCAGGCAGGTGAGGAATTCCTTGAGCGATTCGAGGGCCGATTCCTTCGTGATCTTGCCCGACGCAAGGTCGGCTTCGTACAGATCTCCCAAAATGAGGTCGAGTCGGCCAAGGCCCATGAGGTTATGGGGCGTTTGCCACAAAAGCTCGTTGACGAACAAGATGCGCTGCAGCGCCTCGTTGAACGAACGCGCGCCGCAGGTCTCCAAGCTCCCGAGCCAGGTGATGATGTCGGCACGGTTGGAGAAACGGCTGTCGAGCACGAATGCGACAGACCGGTGCAGGTAGTCGAGCACGCTGTCGAGTACTTGGTTGTTGCGTTCGATGAAGGCGAGGCCCTCGGGGGTTTCATGGTCGCCGGGCACGATGCGCAATTCCTCGAGAGGATGGTTCACGATGAAATCCCAGTCGAGCGTGCAGTTCAGCATGACCTGCAGCGGGCGCTTATACGACTTGAAGATGTCGATGTTGTAGAAGTATTTTCGGTCCTGGTCGGGGTTGATGTCGACGTTGTCGAACAGCTTGCAGGTGCTGACGGCGTTATTGGGCCCGCCAATGTTGCGCGCCTTGAAGGCGGCTTCGACGAGGAAGCGGTTGTGGTTGAAACCGCTGCGCACATCGCGTTTGTTGCGGTTGTACAGGCTGCGCACCAAGCCGATATGCGAGCTTCGCACGGTCCTGCGAACTGTTTTCATGAGCATGCTGTCCATGTCGCGTCCTTCTATGGCTCATGCGGGCGAACCGGCGCCCGCAGCGGATTCGTTAGTTGCCGCCAACCGACCTAAGCGTGCTTTTCGCCGTGGCTGCCAGCGCGCGGGCGATTTGGCGCCGCTTCGAATTATGCGGCAGAAGCTTGTCGCGTAGGCTGGCGCCGTCATGCGGCTGCGGATTCGTTGCCTCGGCAACAAGCGCTTCGTAGGCGGCAGACGCACGGGCGTTCTGCCAGAACAGCGGCGAATGTTGCATGTCGCACTGGACGTCGGGCATGCCGTCGGCCCCGAACGACGCGAGAGCCGGATCGTCCGCTTCGGCCCAGTTGCGGCCGGTGTCGGCGTTGGCCCACTGCCTGGTATCGGCGATGTCGAGCCCCTGGGAGGCGAGCGTGAAAGGCGCTGCGGCGAAACCGAGCTCGCCGAGCATGCGCGCCTGCACGAGCTGCCAGAGCACATGCGGCTCAACAGGAACGCTGCTTCCGGCGAGCTTTCGCTCGACAGCTGCCTTCGCGCTCTTGAAGAACGCAACCATGTCTGCGCACGAAAGCTCGCAACGCAATGCGTCGAGGTCGATCGAGAGGAAGAACGTTCCGAGCTGGGTTTCGCTGCGGAACCGCTCGCCTGCGAGGCCGGGGCGGTTCAGCTCGCGCTGCAAGAACACGTTCTGGCCGGCACATGATTTGCGGTCGTCGGAAAGCCACGTGCTGTTCGCGAAGACGAGCGCGCCCTCGCCCCAGAACGCGTGGGCTTCGTCGGGCATGAGCCAAGGCAACAGCAGCGGCGCAAGGCATTCCAAATCGTCCGCGTCAAGGTCTTCCCGCATGTCGGCGAGGCCCGTTATGGCCGGCCACGTGGCGAATTCGACGATGAGGCTTTCGGGAAGGGCACCCATGAGCCTGGTCACCTTGGCGGCATCGAACTTGGGCGGAACGACGACCGTGAGCGCGCACGCCTTGGCAGCGGGAAGCGCCCTGGCAAGGCTGTCGATTCCAGCGACGACGGCATACGGCGAGACGTTTGCGGCATTCCACACGAAGTGCGCCGCCGTGCCGTGGGTCGCTTCGCCCAAGCTTGCGGGCTTCGGCGTGTCCTCGAAGAAGGTGAGGGGGTGCTCGACGATGTCGATTGCGCCCTCGTCTTCGAGCTTCAACGTGAAGGCGCTGATGAGGATTTCGCCAAGGTAACCGGCGATGCGCTTCTTCGTGCCGGTCAGGTTGGCGTAGTCGAACTGCTCGTGGAAGGGGATAAGCACGTCGAACTCGAATGCGCACATCCGGTCGAAGAGCGCGCGCTTCATGATGAAGCAGTTGTAGCCTTGGTAGACATGGCCGTTCAGGTACGCTTCGACATACGGTGCGTAATCGGGCTGGCGGTTGCGGCAGATCTCGACGAGCGTGTCGAGCGCCGATGCGTCCATGAGGCCGTATGCGAGCATGTGGTCGCGGATGGTCGCCTGGGGCCCGAGCGGCGTGGGCACGCCGCGCACGCTCCAGCGTTCGGGGATGACCATGTCGTGCGCGGTGGCGGCGCCGACTATGAGCTCGGTGTCGTCGATGCGGTATTCCGAAGCGCTCATCTGCGACAAGCAGGGTATTTCGATTTGCGCATGGTCGTTCTTCTGGTGGCTCAGGCCGTCGAAGCAGAAATAACGGCGATAGTGGCACAGGCCGATGTAGTCGGCATCGAGGTTCTTCCACGCCCAATACTGGGCTGTCATCTCGGAAAACGAGTAATTCCAATCGGAGATGTTCTCGCCTTGGTCGTCGGGCTGCATGCCATCGATGGGGGCAGCCTTGCCTGCCCCGAGCTGAACGGGAAGGTACACCTCCGACGCGGGGCACGATATGGGCTTATGGCAGGAGACGGCGATTTTCACGGTGGGAGAACCTGACATGCCATGCCCCCTATCGAAAGCTAGCGGGAAGCGCGAAGCGATCGCGATGCTGTTCGTAATACTCCATCATGGCCGCGGTCTGGCCGCCGTACCCCAAGTGGCCGACTAGGGCGTTTTCGCAGATGATGATGGCTTTGCCATAGTATCCGGCATAGATGCTGATGTGCTCTTCGTCGTCGCCGAGGCCGTACTTGCTACCGTAGAACGTGACGGGGAACCCGCCGAACTGCATCCAGTTGGCGCGCGAGAACAATATGGCGCCGATGCTGAAGCGCATCGGGCAGACCGAATACGAGGGCGGTTCCTGTGCGAACCGTGCGGCCAGCGCGTCGATATCGCGCAGCACGGGCTCGGTTTCGCCCCACATGTACCTTGACACGTCGGGGTTCTGCGAGATGTTCAGGTCGGCGCGCACGCCTTCGGTGTACTTCATGTCGGTCATGCCGGTTTCCCGGAACGCATCGAGCAGCCCAAGCTTCTCGAGGATGCGCAGGTGCGTGAACCCGTTCACGTTG
>JAFUCC010000140.1 GCA_017459925.1 Eggerthellaceae bacterium | reverse complement strand
GTTTTTGCTGCCTCCCTTCGGCTTCTTGCCGTTTTCGCGCAGGGTTTTCACCGCAATTGCGTCGAATCAGGGTGGCCGTTCTGCAGTCGCCTTGACGACGAAACCACTCTTGAGCGCCGCCAAACCGCAGCATCAGGCGATGCGCTGACTGCGGATAATGCCTAATCACGAAACGAACGGGCAGGAGGAAAGCGGCTCGATGAAGCAGAAGCAAATGACAGCGATCGCGATAGGATGCGGAGCCGCATGCGCGCTATGCGTCGGCGTCTTCATGGCGAGCGTGCAGGGACAGGCGGATGCCGCGCGGGCTGAAGCCCTGGCCCGGTATGGCGGAGAGCAAGTTGAGGTTTGCGTCGCAACGCGCGATATCGCCGCAGGCGAACGCGTCGACCTTTCGGCGGTCGAGACCAAGCTGTGGGTAGCCGACTTGCTGCCCGAAGACGCCGTTCGCGCAAACGCCGACGCAATTGGGAAAACGGCGACCTCCTCGATACTCAAAGGCGAAGTCGTGTCGGGGAAGCGCTTCGAGAGCACTCGCGATGCGCTCGAGATCCCGTCTGGAAAAGAGGCCGTCAGCGTTCCCGCCAAAGCCGTGCAGGCGGTTGGCGGCGCGGTGAGGCCAGGCATGAGCGTCGACGTGTACGCGTCAGGCAATACGGAAACGACGGCAATAGCCCGATCGGTGCTCGTGCTCGCCACGTCTGTCGGGGAATCCGGCTCGCTCGTCTCATCGGATTCCGGGTGGATCACGTTGGCGGTTGCGCCCGAGAGCGTCCAGGAAATCATCGCCGCGTCTAATACGACGAACCTGCACTTCGTCATTCCAGGCGGTCAGGTTGAGGGGGCGGAAGAATGATGGCCGCACGTGTTGCACTATGCGTCGACGAGCTGACGTGCAAGAACCCCGGTCTCGTGGGGCTCGAAGGCGAGGTTCTCGAATTCCAGCCATGGCTCGATGTGTTCCTATCGGGGGAAGAAGCGCGGCAGGTTATCGGCGCCAACGAGGAATTCGAGGAGGCGTGGGTGCTGTCGTGCGAGGATGTCGAACCCATCAACCTGGCCGCGACCCTCAAAGCCGATCGCCCGGGTTTGCGCGTCAGGCTCGTCGAGTTCGAGGGATGCGGTTCCCTCTTCAGTCGCGCGCACACCGCGCTGATAGACGAAGTCGCAGACCAAAGCGCGTTCTTGCGGCGCTATGCCGAGGAGAAGCGGCGGTTTTCTGAAGAGGAAACCGCGCCCGCGATCGAATCGTCTTCCGAGGCGGTCGTCCTCGACCCGTTGACGCCTGAAAGCGCCAGTGTGCTGACGCCGACGTTCACCCCGGCGGAAACAGAAGACGCGCCTTTCATGCAGCTGGTGCCGCAAACCATGCCGATCGTGCAGGCTGGCCGCGCGTTTCTCATGCCCGTGGTAAGCGGAAGCGGCGGAGCGGGGAAGAGCAGCGTTTCGGTGATGGGCGCGTGTATCGCCCGGCAAATGGGCTATCGCACGCTCCTTCTCGATTACGACTTGCAGTTCGGGGATGTAGCCATCATGGCGGGCGTTAACCAGCCCCTGGCCATCGACGAGGCCATCTTGCACCCTGAAAAACTCGAGCGCGAGTTTCGGCGCGATCCCGGCCTAGCCGTCCTTGCCGCTCCGGCGCGTCTCGAGGCATCGGAGGAAACGGTGCGCGCGATGCCCCGGTTTCTCGACGAAGTGGGTCCGCTGTTCGACGTCATCGTGGCGAACACGGGCGCTGCCTGGGCCGACCAGCATGCGGTTCTGCTCGAACGTTGCTCGACGGCCTTGTTCCTCGTCGATCAGCGGGCTTCGTCAGTTCGCGCTTGCCAGCATGCACTCGAGCTGTGCGCGAGATGCGGAATTGCGTCGGGTCCCTTCCAGTTCGCCGTGAACAGATGCGCGAAGGGAGCGCCGCTCACGTCCGCCGATGTGTCGTGCGCATTGCAAGGAGCGCCCGTGTTCGAGCTGAAAGAAGGTGGGCGCGATGTCGAAGACTATCTCAGCGGCGGGGCGGCGGCAGAGTTGCTGGAAACGCGCAACGAGTTCTGCACGAGCTTGGAGCACGTGATGGAAAGCTTGCTGCCCGGAGCGCCGAGCCGAACCATTGAAATGCCCGATGCCCCGGAGAGCCGCCGTCCGTTCGCTCGCCGCGGGCGCCACGCCGGCCGCAAGAGGGGACGTGGTGCGCTATGACGCTGTCTGAACGCGTGCGCCTGGCTGGGAACGCCGAACAATCCGCCTCGACGCATGACGGCGATTTGCTCGGCGAGCTGAAGCAAGAGCTGCGCTCGCATGTTTCCGTCGACGAGTTGGCGCGCTACGCCCAGGACAACCCCGAGCGGGCGCGCAACGAAGTGCGGAGCGCGTGCCGCCGAATCTTCGAAGGAGAGGCTTGGGCCGGTGTCGACGGGGCGTTGCAACAGCGTCTCGTCATGCAGCTCCTCGACATCATATTCGGGTTCGGCGTGCTCGAAGATCTCATCGCCGACGAGACGATCACCGAAGTCATCGTGAACGGTCCCGACGAGGTGCTGTACGAACGTGACGGCAAGCTCGTGGCCACCGACCGGCGGTTTGCCGACCCAGGCGAGCTGCGCGCGCTCATCGACCGCATTCTCGGCCCCCTTGGCCGGCGAATCGACGAAGCGTCGCCCATCGTGAACGCACGGCTGCCGCAAGGGCATCGCGTGAACATCGTTGTTCCGCCTATCGCAATCGACGGTCCCTACGTGACCATCCGAAAGTTCTCGCGGCATGTGATCACGCTAGAAGAGATGGAAGAATCGGGCTCGGTTGAGGCCTCGGTCCGCGTGTTTCTCGCATGGGCGGTGCGTGCTCGTAAGAGCATAGCCGTCGTCGGCGGAACCGGATCGGGGAAAACCACCCTTTTGAATGCCTTGTCCTATGAGATCCCCGCCGATGAGCGCATCGTCACCATCGAGGACTCGGCCGAGCTACGGTTCTTCATGCATCCCGATGTCGCGCGCCTGGAAGCCCGGCCGGAAAACGCCGAGGGCACGGGTGAAATCACGATTCGCCAACTTGTCATAAACGCGCTGCGCATGCGGCCCGACCGCATCGTGGTCGGGGAATGCCGCGGCGAAGAGGCGCTCGACATGCTCACCGCCATGAACACGGGTCACGAGGGCTCGCTGACCACGCTGCATGCAAACTCTCCCGCTGAGTCGATTTCGCGTTTGACGACCATGGTGCGCTACGTCGCCGAGCTGCCGGTCGATGTGATCGAGGCGAATATCGCCAGTGCAATCGGGCTCGTCGTGCAGACGCGGCGCGCCCTCGACGGCATGCGGTTCATATCCGACGTGGTTTCGCTCTCGTTCGATCCCGATGCCGGGCGATGCCGGGCGAATTCCCTTTACGAGCGGGCGCTTGGCGCCGACGAGGGCACGTGGGTCGCGGTGCCCGCCTGGGTCGAGGAGCTTCCGCAGCTCGGGGTGGCTGACGATGAGGAGGTGGGCGCATGGAAACGCGCTTGCTCGTTGGCTTGATGGCCCTAGCGGCAGCGTTCGGCTGCCTGTTCGCAGCCGCTCAGGCCGCGTCTATCATGCTGCGTCGCCGCCGCGCGGCCATGGTTGCCCAGGGCGATGTCCTGTCGGTGCAAGGGCTCGTCGCCTGGCGGCTGCGCAATGGGTTCCCGATCGCGTTTCCCGTTGTCAAAGCGCTGGAAAAGGCGGCTCCAATCGCAGATGTGCTCGATGAGGCGGTCATCTTCCTTTCCGCCCGCGGGTGGAAATCGACGAGGGAGTCGGCGGGGTCCGTGGTGTTGGCCGTCATGGGCATGCTGGCCCTCCTTCTCGGAGCGGTGACCGCAAGCCCAGTTGCGGCGCTTGCCACGCCGGCGTGCGCGATGGCCGTGCTATCGGCGCTTGCGGGAAACGCGCGTGACAAGCGCCAGGAATCAGTTCGCGAGGCTGTCCCGGAGGCGCTCGAGTCGATGGCGGCATGCTTGGGGTCGGGTTTCACGTTGCTTCAGACGTTCAACCAGGTTGCGGCAGAAACGCCCGGCCCCCTGGGCGAGACGTTCGCCCGCGGTGCCCATGTGCTGGAAGTGGGCGGAAGCGCCGAGCGCGCACTCGAAGAATTGCGTGAAGGGGCCCACGCTTCCGAGCTTGCGTTCGTCGCCGTCGCGCTCGACGTGCAGCATCAAAGCGGCGGGGCAATGCGCCAAGTGCTCGACGCGGCGACTGACAGCGTGAAAGGCGAGCTCGCCCTGCGCCGTTCGCTGCGCGTTCAAACCGCCCAAGCGAAGCTTTCCGCTCGCGTTGTGGTCGTCATGCCCTTCATACTCATCGCCGCGTTCTCGCTCGCGAGCCCCGATTTCCTCATGCCGTTCTTCTCGAGCGTATTCGGTTATGCGCTCCTGTCGATCGCCATCATCATGCAGGTGGCGGGAATCCTCCTCGTGCGCCGCGCGCTTGCAGTCGAGGGCGTGTCATGAACGCGGTCGTCGCAGTCATCGGCGTCGCCGGGTGCTGTTGTGCGGGCGCGGCGGCAGGGCTGGCCGCGCTTGCGGGCCAAGAGCGGCGCAAGAAGCATAGGCTCCGCGAAACCGCCCTCGGCACCCTGTCCGATGATGGGCGCATGACGGCTGGTTCATCGGAAGGCCGCGGCTGGGCGCTGCGCTATGCGGAATCTCTAACCCGACGCCTGTTCACAGGTGCGACACAGCCGCTTGCGCCGAGCGTTCGCAACAAGCGGGCGGGCGAAACGCGCGCGGGGGCGAAGTACAAACAGCAAGCTGTAGCGGCGGGATGCGCGAAAGACGTCACCGTGTCGGCGTACTACGAGGCGCGTTTGCGCCTTGCGGCAATCGGCGCGGCCGCAGGGGCGCTGTTCGGCATGCTGTTCTCCGCCGAAATGGCCGTGTTGCTCGCTGTCGCAGGGTTCGCTTTCGGCATCACGGCCCTTTCGCGCGATGTCAACGCGGCTCGCAGGAATCGCGCTGCTGGGGCAGAGCGTCATCTTTCGGAAATGCTCGAAGTCGTCGCCCTGGGTTTGCGTAGCGGGCTCACGTTCGACCGAAGCTTTGAATTGTACGGTTCTCATTTCGATAACGAGTTCGCGCGCGAATGCGCAAAAACCCGTCGACGCTGGGCGCTTGGGCTGACTACGCGGGAAGAGGCGCTTCGCGATTTCGCCGCTTCATACGATTGCGACGAGCTCGGCAGGGTCGTGGACAGCATCGTCCGCAGCTTGCGATTCGGCTCTGCGCTTGCGGGCATTTTAGAGGAAGCCGCATCGCAATCGAGGGCGACGTACCGCACCAACCTGGAGGAACGGGTGGCAAAGGCACCGGTGAAGATGATGCTGCCGACTGGCGCCCTCATCCTGCCCGCGATGCTCCTCCTTGTCATGGGGCCGATTTTGCTCGAACTTGCGGGCGATTTCTGACAGCCGACGACGTGAAAGGAGCGCGAAATGCGCTGGTTCAAGAGAAAGGACGAGGGAAATGGCTATTTGGTCGAGAATGTTGGATTCAGCCAATCGCATGACGACGCGCGCGTGGGTAAGCGCCACCACGCGGATAAGGCGCCTGGTAAGCGCGGAAGCGGGGCAGGGGACGACGGAGTACGCAATCCTCGTGGGTGTCCTCGTGGTGATCGCCATACTCGCCATCGCCTCGTTCCGAGGTCGTTTGAGCGAGCTATGGGATGCCATTATCGAGGGTATCAACGGATTGTGAGCAAGGTCGCTGGTCAATCCGGCCAGGCGACGGTCGAGTTCGCGGTTGTGGCGGCGGGGTTCCTCGCCCTCACCGCCGCGCTCATGGCGATGTGGCGGATGCTGAACGACGGCCTTATCGTCGAGCATGCCCTCGCCGTGGCCTCCCATCATATCCAAGCAGTCGCTCCGGCGGTCGTCGTCGACGTCTTCCTGTATTGAGGGCGCATGAGAGGCATTCGCGACAATTGCGGGCAGGGGACCGTGGAGGCGGCAGTGGTCATCCCGGTCATGTTCTTGCTCCTGCTCATGCTGGTGCAGCCTGGAATCGTGCTGTACGACCGGCTTGTCATGGGCAATGCGGCGGCGGAAGGGTGCCGTTTGCTCGCAACGGCGACAAGCGATATGGGCGGGAGCTGCGAGGCATTCGTGCGCCACCGGCTCGCAGCGGTGCCGCAGCACGACTGCTTCCACGTGCATGGGGGCGATTGCAGCTGGGATATCGAGTTAACCGGCGACGAATCGGCGGAAACGGTGACCGTTCGCATCGGCAACGAGATCCGCCCGCTCCCGCTCTTCGATGCGGGCGCGAAGCTGCTCGGCATGACAAACGCCGCCGGCAACCTCGAGATCGAGGAGAGCGTGACGTTGCCCACGCAACCCGGATGGGTTGCGTCATCCGAGCTGGGCATGGCGCCGTCGTCGTGGATAGGAGCCTGGTCTTCATGAGGATTGGCGCATGCAACGGTTCTCTGTTCAGAGACGAGCGGGGCTTCACGACCACGAGCATGGTGCTCTCGTTACTCATCACGCTCGCTCTCGTGTTCACGGCTGCGCAGGTGTACCGTATAAACTCCGCTTCGGCCGAAGTGCAAGACGTCGCAGACGCAGCGGCGCTAGCCGCCGAGAACCAGGTTGCCGAGTTCATGCTCATCGTCCGTTTCTGCGATGCGGTTGTGTTGTCGCTTACGCTGACCGCCGCCACGGCAACCGGGTTGGGCCTCGCTGCGCTGTGCACGCCAGCGACCGCGTCGCTTTCGGAAGGGCTCCTAAGCGTGGGGCAAAACCTGTTCAAGGCGCGCGATGGCTTTTCCGATAGGGCGACATCGGCGCTCAACAAGTTGCAGGAGGCCCTGCCGTTTTTCGCAGCCGCCTGCGCGGCGGGCGTTGCGCAGGCCAACGACGTCGACTCGTCGGGGGCGCATTACCTTGGCGTGGCGGTGCTGATGCCCGAGAAAGGCAAGGCAATCGAGATCGCTGACGATGACGAGGCGGAACAGCTGCTCGACGAAATCGACGAGCAGGCAGATGACATACGCGCGAAGGCGAAAGAGGCGGAAGAGGCTGCAGAGGAGGCGAACCGCGCGAAAGAGCGAGCGTTCATGCGCGATTGCGGTGACAATCCCTCGTATTGCATGTACGAGCGCGCGGCGCATCTCGCCGGCCTTTCGGGCCCGGAAAACCCCTTGTACTCAAGCGTTGACACGTGGTCGTTTCAAGTGGCGTTGAGCCGTGCGAAGGCGTATTACCGCATGCGCCTTGGCAACGAGTCGCCAGCTGATGGCTCGTTGGACGAGCAGGCGCGTTCCGCGTTGAGGACGCGGTACTACCGTTATGTGGTGGAAGAGCTCGGCGGCGCGTACGTGCATGAAACCGCCGACTCGTTCGATGCGAACATTCCCCACGTGCCGAGCAATACCGCGGAAATGCGCCTGACCTCCCTGTACACCGATGCCGTCTATCCGATAACCGCTGCCGAATCGGGGGCCTCGGTCATGCATGCATGGGCCGGATGCCCTGCTGCTGCAGGCTCGCTCGGGCTTGGCTCGATTCAGGACATGGAGGCTGGCGGCTTCGAAACATGCCCGATATGCGGGTTCACTGCAGCAAGCATGGGAAAGGTTGCAGCTGCATCGTCTTCCATCGAGAACGGCTTCGAGTTCCATTACGAGGCCGTGGCTGACGAGGCGGCCGTGTACCAAGAGGCGCGCCATCGCGCCGATCAGCCCAAATCGGAGGTGAAAAGCCGCGTGGGAGGGCTGTTCGAAAAGCTCGTCGAGGTGCTGAAGTCGACGGCGGACAAGCGCATCGACGCCTCGCCTCCTGGGCGCTACGGCGCCATCGCGTTTGTCGTGAATGCTGGAACGACCTCTACGGCCGGAGGGTTCGCGAGCGGCTTCGTCTCGGGTGGGACGCTCGGCCCGCGCGCTGCCGTGTCGGCGGCGACGCTCGTCGATGAAGGGTCGGACGAAGGAAAGACTGCGTTGAACTCGGCGCTTGACGGCCTTCGAGAAAGCGGCGGAGCGGCCGTCGGGGCTGTGGGCATCGTTCTCGATGCCTGGTCGTGGCTGCTCGTCGCATACGCCGACGGGCAGGACGCGCTGACAAGCGCGATTCGTCATGGCCTCGACAGCCTGCCCCTTGTCGGGGCGAGCGGATTGGGCACATGGGCTTCTGACAAGCTGAACAGCGTCATCGGGGACGTGGGTTTGCAGCCTGCGAAAATCGGCGCGCTGAAGCCGGTGATCGTAAATTCTGCGCACGTCGCAGCCAAGGGCGAGGGGTCGTTTGCGTCGGGTTACGTGTCCGTAAAACAGCGCATCGTGGCACATCCGCTCATGTCGGCCGACCTGTTCTCGTCGCTGCTGACCGAAGCGGAGCGCATGGCCCTCGAGAAGGTGGACGGCTTGGGCGATTCGATCGAAATCGCCTCGATAGAGATAGCTGGCGACGGCGGGCCGTCGATTCCCATCACCATTCCATTGCCTGATGCGGTGAAGTTTCAAGGGGTTTCGGCTATCGAGGGCTTGTTCGATCAGCTGCGATCATTCTACGTTGAAACGACGGGGGTGCGCGTATGGGAGTGAAATTGCATCGTGCCGAACGCGGGCAGATGACAATCGAGCTAGCCGTGGCGATGCCGGTGCTCATCATCGTGGCGGTCATTGCGACCAATGCCGTTGCGTTTTTCGCGGACTGCGCCGTTTTCGACCGCGTTGCCCATGAGGCGACGCGCGTGCATGCCGCCTCGCCTGCGTACGGGCAAGGCGCGGATCAGAGCTGTGCGCTCATCAGCCGGGAGATAGAGGAGGCCATCGCCCAGCCCAATGTCGAGGTAAGCGTGCGCCACAGTGGGACCGGTTTCGATTTCGACCAGTTCACTGCCACGATCGAGTTCCATCCGACGCTGTTCGGCCTGGGCTTGCGCTCCGAGGTGTTCGGCGTCGCGCTGCCCTCGATCGCGCACAGCACGACCTATGTCGTCGACTGCTACAAGCCGGGTGTGATCGCATGACCGATGCGGAAAAGCGCTCATGGCAGCTGAAGCGGTGCGCCTTGGCGATTGCGATAGTCGCGGCAGTGGTGTCGATCGCCCCCATTAGCAAGGCGGCGCTTGGCGCTGTCAGCGCGAAACCCGACGCAGGGTCTTCGTTCGAGCCGTTACGCGCTCAAGAGGTCCTTGCAGTTGGCGACCCTGAGGCGGTGCTGGCCAACATCGGGCGAATCGCCGAGGAAGACGCGATGGCGCTTGAAAGCGCCCCCGATGGCTTCATGGAAGAAATCGGGCTTATCGCGGGGGCGCGCGACCTACGCATGAGCGGGTCGGTTGTCGGGTTCGCTGTCGACGACTCGGGCGCTGATGTCCTCGAAATGCTGTGCGCTCATATGGAACAACGCGGTTGGACAGGCGTGCCGTTCGGCGGTGCGGAAGGAGCCACCTTCCTCAAGGAGGGCGGCCGATACTCGTGGGCGCTTGCCGTTTGCACCCAAGTCGGCGATGCGACGAGCGTCGTAATCCAATTCGCATAACCGTTTAGGGAAAGGACCGCTATGAATTTGGAAATCGCCTGCACCATGAGGTCGCGCCTGAAGGGGCTTTTCGGGCGGCCGGGGTTTGACGGCGTATTGCTGCTCGTGCCCTGCCGCGATATCCATACGTTCGGCATGAGCCGCCCCATCGACGTTGCGTTCGTCGCCTCTGATGGAACGGTCATCGAAGCGCATCAAAACGTCGAGCCCTGTCATCGCCTGAAGAACCGTGAAGCAGCCGCGACGCTCGAACGATACTCGTCGTCCGATTCATGGTTCGCCCCTGGCGATCGAATACAGCGGGGCCTTTGAAAACGACCCCCATGAAGATATTAGGAGCGAAGATGAAACAATGCCCGATCTGCCAATCGATCGCCTTTGACGATGCCGAAACCTGCTTCGGCTGCCTTCACGATTTCACGTGCGACGAGGCGGCTGTGCCAGCGCCGAGCCCGACGACGATCGTCGGCGATATGCCGCCTGCGTTCGTCATACAAATAAAGCCGGAGCGCGAACGCTCCGGCCTCACATCGTGGACGTGCACGGTCGACTTGGTGCCGGCCTGACGCTACTTGAACTTCTTGGCGAACTCGTCCTCGGCGACCTTCTGCAGCTTGGCGTCGATTTCCAGGTAGGCGTCGAGCAGTTTGTTGCCCTCGTCGGTGAGCGTGGAGCCATGGGCGCCATCGCGGTCGAGCAGCTGCATGCCGAGCGCCGCCTCGGTTTCCTTGATGATGCGCCAAGCCTTGCTGTAGGCCATCTTCATGCCCTTGGCAGCCGCGTTGAGCGAGCCCAGCTCGCGCACGCCCAAGCACAGGTTCGCAACGCCGCGTCCGAACTGCGAGTTGCTATCGGCGTCTTCGCACATGACAGCCAAACGGATAATGGGGGTTAGCTTGCGCGCCTTGCTCTTGCTCTTGGCCATGGTGTTGCCTCTCGAAGTCATCGACAATATGTTCGAACAGTCGCCAACTGCGGCTTTTCAGTCAGATTATAACAATCGGTAGATAATTCTCAACTGAGATTATCGTCAATTATTCACTTGAATGAGTCGCAGAAATGAGTAGCAGGACGTTCCTGCGACTCATTTTCGTAAAGCGCCCCAGCCCCCGTCTTCGTTTCTGAAAATGAGTAGCAGGAACGTCCTGCTACTCATTTCTATGCCTGCTCGTCGAGGAACGCGCAAACGGCAGCGCGGATGGCGTCCGCATTGCCGTCGATCACCTCGGTGAAGCGGATGGGCAGGTCGTCGAGTTCGGCCAAGCCCGCCGGAACGCTCGTTGCTCCGGTCTCGTCGGCGATGAGCCGGTTCAGCGCGCAACCGGTCAGGGCAGCCACGTCTTCCGGAAGCTCGTCGGAAAGCGACAAGCCGTGCAGTGCGCGGTACACGTTGTTGCCGAACTTCGCCCAATGCGCCGTGGAAGCCACCAGCACGGGAACCCCGTCTTCGCGCAGGTTCTCCGCAACCTTGTATGCCACGGCGGTATGCGGGTCCATCAGGTAGCCTTGGGCGTCGAACACCTCGCGAATCGTGCGCAGGCATTCCTCGTTGTCGACCGAGTCCGCTGCGTACAGCTCGCGCATTTTGGCGAACGTCTCGCGATCGACCTTGAAGCCGCGCTGCTCGCGCAGGTCGGTCATCCAGCCCTTGATGGCGTCAGCGTTGCGCCCGGTCAGTTCGAACAGCTGGCGTTCCAGGTTCGACGAAACCAGGATGTCCATCGAGGGGGAAGGCGTCTTCACGAACTCGCGCTTGGAAATGTCGTACGTGCCGGTGTTGATGAAGTCGGTCAGCACGCGGTTCTCGTTCGACGCGCACAGCAGGCGCCTGATCGGCGTGCCCATGCGCTTCGCGTAATACGCAGCCAGGATGTTGCCGAAGTTGCCCGTCGGCACGCAAACGTCGATTTCCGTGCCGCGCTCGACGGCGCCGCTGGCGACGAGCTGCGCATAGGCTGAAACGTAGTACACGATCTGGGGCATGAGGCGCCCCCAGTTAATCGAGTTCGCGCTCGAGAGCGCCACGTGGAAACGCTCGTGCAGGTCGGCTGCGAACGCCTCGTCGTTGAAGACGTTCTTCGCGCCCGTCTGGCAATCGTCGAAATTGCCGCGCACGCCCCATACGGTGACGTTGCCGCCGCGCTGCGTGGCCATCTGCTTGAACTGGATGTCGCTCACGCCGCCATCCGGGTACATGACGCCGATGCTCACGCCGTCGACATCGCAGAACCCTTCCAGCGCCGCCTTGCCGGTATCGCCCGACGTGGCAACCAGGATCATGTGCGTGTCGTCGAGCTGCCCTTGTGCGCGCAGCTCTGCAGCCGACGCGCTGAAGAACCGCGGCAGGCACTGCAGCGCCATGTCCTTGAAGGCGCTTGTGGGGCCATGCCAAAGCTCTAACATGTGGATGTCGTCGTTCAGGGGCGTCACCGGGCAAATGGCCTCGGTGTCGAAGTTGGCGCCGTACGCTTCGGCGGTGATGCGCGCCAGCTGCTCATCGGAAAGGTCGACGTCGAAGGCTCGGTAGATGCGGGCAGCGCGTTGCGCATACGGCAGCTTGGCAAGCTCGCAGATCTCGTCGAGGGAAAGCTCGGGTACCTGTTCGGGCACGAACAGCCCGCCGCCTGGCGCCAATCCGTCGACGACGGCTTTCGTGAACGGAATCGCCTCGGCAACGGCGCCCCGCGTGTCAACGTACTTGTTCTCGCCCATGATGGCCCTTTCTCGTCAAATCGTTTTGCTCAGTATAAATGATGCACGGCGATATCAGGCCAGGCGGCGGTCGGCGGGGTGGCGTTATGTTGGCGGTTCCACGACAAAGTTAACCGTGAAGAACTTATGAAGAGAAAAGTGAACTTAAGAAAACTTCTTGACGAGAAGAGCGAGTAACCCTAGGATAACAAATGTCAACAACAGCTGACCCGGCGGTGAAGATTCCTCTCGTCTGATCGTTCACCGCAAACATAGCTGGCGAGGGACCCACCCCCCCTCTCTCTTCCCTCGCCAGCCACCGTAATCACGAGCCGCCTGTCCAGGCGGCTCATTTTGTCTCATTCGTTCTGTTGCAGATTTTGCAACGGTGACGTGTGCTATCATGAATGGACCCTAACCAAGGAGTGTCCGATGGAAAAAGTTTCCATGTCACACGAAGATTACCTCGAGGCAATCGTCATGCTCGGCGGCACGACCGAACAGTCCGTCAGGTCTGTTGATATCGCTAAGCAAATGGAGGTTTCCAAAGCCTCTGTCAACAAGGCAATCGGGCTCCTGAAGGAAAAGGGGCTCGCCGAACAGCCGTATTATGGCGACGTCACGCTTACGCAGACGGGTTACGACTACGCGAAAGCCGTTTACAAGCGCCATCGCTACCTTACGGCGTTCTTGGCCAAGGGCCTCGGCATTCCCGCTGAAACGGCCGAAGAGGAAGCCTGCCTCATGGAACACGCCATCAGCGACGAGTCCTTCGAGAAGTGGGTAGCTTACATCGAGAAGCTCAACATCGTCGACCCTGACTAGCGATAATTGAACGTCGCCCCAGGGACAGCGGCGGATCGAACGCCAGTTGAACGTCACCCCAGGGAAGATGTTCAATTTGAAGAAACACTTCTGAGCAAAG
>JAFUCC010000139.1 GCA_017459925.1 Eggerthellaceae bacterium | reverse complement strand
GAAGACGCACGCCGGCGCCAAGCGGCTCGACCGC
Source organism: Eggerthellaceae bacterium (assembly GCA_017459925.1). Classification (GTDB taxonomy): domain Bacteria; phylum Actinomycetota; class Coriobacteriia; order Coriobacteriales; family Eggerthellaceae; genus UBA9715. The sequence continues at coordinate 3,426 of JAFUCC010000139.1, read as the reverse complement.
TCGAGCTTCGGCCATGTTGCGCAGTACTGCTTCACCCCCGACGCGTGGGAGCTCATCGAGCCCTCGCTTGCCGGGCGGTGACACCTAGACGGCGGAGCGGTCGGGTGGGCGCGGTCATGCCCACCCGACTGCTCCTGTGGACAGCAGGCCGGGGAAGGAGAATCAGAAGCACAGACATAGCGAAAGCGCCGGAAGGGGTGATTCCTCACCGTTCGGGCGCTTTTGCTTGAGCAAGCATAGCACAATCGCAGTTGGGCTCTAGAACAGCGTTTCTGCATTGAATGTCTTGTTCGGGAGGCTCGACATCGCCTTGATGACAACCGATCTCGACCTGGGGTCGGACTGGGCTATCTCGAGCTCGTCGGCGTCAAGATCCGCTAGGAAGGCGAACCTTTCCCGCACGGCATCCGACATCTCCTTCGCCGAAGGCCTCGGAACGGCGAGTGCTCCGATGTCTTCCGGGTCAAACTCGGACTCGTCTCTTTCGCGAAGCCAATGCGCCGGGTCGAACACCGAGCCTTGGTGGCTTGGCTTCCAGAACGCGTTGCTGGCGTGCATGCCGTTGGTGTCGACCCAGATCTTAAGGACGGCGAGCCTGCGGACGAGCGCCTTATCGATAGTCGGTGCGAGGGCGGGATTCGTCATGATCCAGCGGAGGTCGTACATGTCGCGTGCCGTGGTCGTGCGGTTCAGCCGCGCCACCTTCTCGGCGATGTTCTCCTCGATCCGCACAGTCGGCACCTCGGGCAAGGCGAACCCGTATTGAACGTGGATCGGCATGGGAACCCAGCCTTTCGTCGCCGGGGCCAACCACGGCTGCGGCGAGAAGTCGAGCTTGCTGGCAAGGGTCGCATTCTCGACGAACGGGCTGTCGAACGATATCGACCATTTTCCCCTGCGCTCGGCCACGCCATATGTGAACGGGCCGATGGAGAGCCCGTCGGCTTCCATGACGAACAACTCGCCCGCATCGGCGGGGTCGGCGCCGAAGGCGGCGAAGTCAAGGTCGAGCGAGAAGCGCCCCTCGTTTCCCGCATAGAGCTTGCGAATCGCCGTCCCGCCCTTGATGGCGAGGTTGCCGAGGATTCCGGCTTCGTGCATGTGGGCGAGCAGCAGGTCCTGCGCAACGTCCACGACGGCGGCTTCCCGGCCCTGAGCTCCTGCTCCCCTGGGGGTGTGCCGCGCGATGTGGCCGATTTGGATGTTCATGCTCATCGGACGTCCTCCATGTTCCTCGGGTCGAACGGGAGCGCCGTGTCGGATATGTTCCAGCGCTCGTCGTTTCTCAGGCTCTTGGTCCTCGGGCCGAACCTGACCTTCGATACCGGCTTCCGCTCGGCCGCAACGGCTTTGGAGATGTCGGGTCGCATGCCCTGCAAAAGGTAGCCCGTCCTCGCCCAAACCGATGGGGGGCGGCTCGCGAGCTCTTCCAGGACTCGGTCAACGCTCGCCTCGTACGCCATGTTGGGGAGCCACTCTTGGGCGCTCTGCCACGACCGCACTTCGTTGGGGCGTGCGGCCATGTGCACGAGGGCGGATTCCGGCGCGAGGGAGTCGGTCCCGCGCGCTTCGACCGTAGAAAGGGCGGGGCTGAAGACGTGCGTCGCCATCCCCTCCGGGATGGCCGTCTTGCCAGGTGAAGCAGGCAGGGCGACGTCCATCACGGTCGGTGCGCGGTCCGCCAGGCCGAGCGCCCACGCGGCGGCGTGCATGGTGAGCGCGGCCCCGCAATCCGGGTGCGCGGCGGCGAACGCCTTCACGGGCAGCAGCGGGTCCATGCTCGAGTACGGCCCGGCGACGGCTGCGGGCACGAACTCCCAAACGCCCCTCTGCCCGGTGGGAAGCAGCCAGCCCTTGTCGCGCAGGCGCGAGGCGAACACAGCTGCGGGGGTGGAGATCCCCTCCTCGACAAGAATTCGGGCGAGCTCCGCGGACGTGACGATTTCAGGTCGCTCGAGCTCGAGCCGCTCGAGGACCCTTGACATGGTCGGTGCGATAGTACGTGCCATATATAGTCCAATGATTACAAATAATGTTATTAACATGCTAAGCATGGCACTATTCAATGTCAAGCAACGCCTTCAAGCCCTTCGCGCTTGCGGGCCTCTGCGAGCATCGCTTCCAGCTGTGCGACGGTGTACTGCGGCTCGGGGGCGGCTTGGGGGAGCCTGAACATGTCGGACTCCTCGATGTCGAACGCGTCCTGGATTCGCGTGACGGCGGCGCGCTTCTTGCGCGCCTGCGCCTCCGTTTTCGCCTCGATGGTGTGGTAGGTGGTGACTATGATGTCCGTCAAGGGGTCTTTGTGGGACAGCGCAATTTCCCATTTGTCTGTTCCGCGCCTGCGCCTCATGCTTCTTGATGTGTAATTCATGGGTGCTCCTCTCATCGCGTTTTCCACATTTCTCCGCGATGCCGGTTGGCTATAATTTGACCATCATTTGACCAGCAAGCTGACCAGCAAATGACCAGCAAGCCGAAGTTGAAGCCTGAGATTTTTCTGATTACTCAGACGTGAGAGATTTGTAAAACAGCAGGTCAAAAGCTTGCGTCTTCATATTCTGAACACACAGATTTTTAAGAAAGCCCAGCATGCCCCGCTGAAAATCCCCGTGCCGGTGGTTCAAGTCCCTCCCTGACCACCACGATTCTTCTCAGCCCCTACTACGGGGCTGTTGCTTTTTCGGGGGCAGTGCAGGGACTTGAACCTCGCGGGAGCCGGATAGCTCAGTGGACTCTCAAAAAAGCATCTGTTTCGATCATTCAACACTGGCAAGTTAGTGGGTAAGCGGAATCGTCCACAAGTGCTGATTTGCTGCAAATATGGGTCAAGATTGCAGCAGATTGCCACTTGTGGACGATTTTCGGGCTGCCTTCGTAATCGCGACCTGGGGAAACTCTGCGAAGATGGCGCGCGAAGTCCGAGAAAACCGTCCACGAGTGGCGAACTGCTGCAAAAACGGGCTTCCAATGCGTCGAATTGCCACTTGTGGACGGTTTGATGTATCGGCCACGGCGGCAAGGTTGCCAGATGAGGCATTGCGAAGGTCGGCGCTGACAAGGCGGAGATGAAGTACACGGATGGAACCGATACCGGGAATACGTTCCATATAATTTGGTGGGCTCTTCGAACACGTCGGCGTACTCGTCCATGAAATCGATTGCGTCATTGACTGTGCCGGCAGCCTAAAACTGTGGTTTGAGGGCGATCGGGCGCAACGCGTGGCCGGTGATGCTCGCGCTCGGCGTGGGCGTCCACGAGAACCGCGTGCTCGACGCGCGGTCCGCCGAGGCGATCATGGAGCACACGGGGCTTTCGGCCAAGCAGGTGGCGCGCGGCATGGGCGAGCTGCGCGACAAGGGCATCATCGTGCCGGTGATCAGGAAGACGCACGCCGGCGCCAAGCGGCTCGACCGCTCGAGCTT
>JAFUCC010000138.1 GCA_017459925.1 Eggerthellaceae bacterium | reverse complement strand
TGATGGATGATGGGATTCGAACCGATGAGGTGGGAGGCCGTTAAGCGAAATGCCCAGTGGGCATTTCGTAGGCCGACGGTCTGAGCGCGTGAGCGCGAAGACGTTATTTCGCGTAGCGAAATGGAATCCCATCATCTCCACCATCGCCACACCAAGACCCTCGGCAACGGGGGTCTTTTCATATTCGGGGAACACCGGAGCGTGCGAGCCGATGGTATAATCCGCCGCAGAGGCATCATGGTCACATTCGATGACATACAACGTGCAGTTGCCTGCGAGGCGCCCGCGTTCGGCATCGCGCAAGCCTTCCTGTTCGGAAGCTACGCGCGCGGGGAGCAGCGCCCCGATTCCGACGTGGATATCGTCGTGGAGCTCTCGCGCCCCCTCGGTTTCAAGCGGGCCCAGCTGTCCGAATCGCTTCAGAATCGACTGGGCGTTCCCGTCGACGTAGTGTTCGGCTCGAACCAGCTCTACGCGCCTGTCTTCGCACGATACGAGAAGGATAAGGTGGCGCTCTATGAAGCCTGACGAGGCCTTCTCGCTTTTCTTCACCCAGGAAATAGCCGATAACTGCGACATGCTCGTCGAGCGCGTCGAGAAATACGGCATGACGCGCGACTCGTATGCGCAGAGCACGCTATTTCAGGACATGCTCACGATGCCCATGCTTCGGATCTGCGAAATCGCGAAGTAATCAAAGGCGCCATAAAGCCGGTTGACGGGGTGGGAATGATTGAGCGCGTCTGTTCTCGCTACGGAGCGTATCATACTGCAAAAACTATTGCGTAACCCCCTTACACAATTGTAGTTATGCGTTAGAATATGCAGTATGAAGTTCTCGGAGTACATATCGAAACACCAGGTCTTCACCACAGCGGGGCTCTTGCGGGAATGCGATTCTGCAGAATCTGCCGAGGAGCAGCTGCGCCTGGCGGTGAAATCGGGGTCTGTGGAGAGGGTGCGCAGGGGGCTGCTCGTGTCCAACTACAGGCGGTTCGAGGGTGCGCCGGTGGACCCTTTCGCCGTCGTGATGACTGCGGACGAGGGTGCCGTCGTCTCCTTCCATTCAGCGTGCGAGGCGCATGGCGTCGCGCACAACGTGGGGTTCGTCTGCCAGTTCAGGTCGGATTCCGTGAGGAAGGCCTTCACGTTCAGGGGCGTTGAGTACAAGCCATGCGGAGCCGTGGGCGATGCGCAGGTGAAAACGGTGCGCTCGGGCGAATCGCACGTGCGTGTGACCACGCGCGAGCAGACGATCGTCGACTGCCTGGACAAGCCGAGGCTGTCAGGCGGCATCGAAGAGGCGGTCCACAGCGTATCGGCCTTCGCGTACATCGACGCCGCGGCCCTTATGGGCATCGTCCGCGCGAAGGGAGCGCAGACCGCCTCGAGAGTGGGATGGCTGCTTTCGGAAAAGCGCAAAGACTGGCATATCAGCGGCGATGTCCTCGGCGAGCTGCAAGGAATGATCGGGCCCGGCCCGTATCGCCTGGGACGCCCGGATTCGTCGCGCAAGGGATGGTCCCGGGAATGGAGGCTCCTGCTCCCCGATTCCAACGAGGAGGTGTCGACATGGATAACGAGAGGCTAGCAGGGTTCCCGCCGAGAACGGTCGAGAAGGTCGAGCGGCTCATGGGCCTACTGGAGGAGATGGGCGAGCACCCGCAGCTGCGGGGAAAGCTCGCACTCCACGGAGGCACGGCCATCAATCTGTTCATGCTCGACATCCCGAGGCTTTCGGTCGATATCGACGTTTCGTACGTCGGCGCCGCGGAACGCGAGACCATGCTGGCAGAACGGCCGGATATCGAGCGCGGGATCCAGGAGGTCGCGAGGTCCCAGGGCTATTCAGTAACGGGCGATTCGGGCGGGCACGCTGGCCGCACGTTCGTGCTGGACTACCGGTCCCAATGGGGCCCGATCACGTGAAGGTCGATTGCGTTTTCCTGAACAGGTCGCCGGTGATCCCTCTTGTCACGAGGCCGACGCCAATGCGCCCCGATTTCGGCGTCCTTTCCTTCGGCGACGAAGAGCTCATCGGCGGCAAGGTGAAGGCTTTCTAAGACCGCGTGAAAGTGCGGGATCTTTACGACGTGAACAACCTACATGGGATTATGGGCGGCATGGACTCCGCAGACGAGAGAACTGCGCATGCAGTGATCCTTTATTACGCATCGCTCTCGGCGAGCTTCCCGTTCGGGTTCGAGCAGAGGCCACAGAGGTTCTCTGGCCTCGAAACCGACCTGAGGGAGCAGCTGTACCCGATGTTGAGCGAGCGCGAAGACCCGCCGAGCCTCGAGGCGCTCATCGAAGGAGCCGAGGAGTTCGTGCGCGAGCACGTGCTGCCCCGCACGGATGCCGAAAAGGAGTACCTGGACCGGTTTGCGCGAGCAGATTACGCGCCGGAGCTGCTGTTCGATTCTGCTGCCATGGTGGATGCGGCAATGTCGAACCCGCAGGCATTGTGGAAGCTGCGCAACCTCGAGAAAATGGGCTGAGCTCATTGGCAGAAACATAAGAAATGGCTTCACCTGTGATAAGGAAAACCACAGGTTAAAAAAAACATTTCAGGATGCGGATGCGAAACGAAAGAGCTTGGAAATCGGACAAAAACACCCGATCTGTACGGCGCAACAGGATTTGCAAAAACGTTGATTCGACTTGTTGCTACTATGGCATGCGAGTGCAACAGGAGCGTGAATAAGCGATGGATGCAAAGCGAGCGAAGGCTGGGGCCAAATTGCGAAGCGAGGCGCTGAAGAAAACCGGCGGCGAACGCGACGCGCATGGCGTTACGCCCGAAATGCGCGAAATCGCCGAGCAGCTCGTCCATCCCGATGGCGATCCGTATGAAAACGCGCGCCGTATGGGCTTCTACTGCGAGCAGTGCGGTTAGGGGCAATTGTGAACATCGAGCAATTCAATGACGCAATCGTGCGAGCTCAAGGCGAGGAACGCGAGCTGTATCGCGATGTCTTGTCGGCGACTGCGCTCGGCGGGCGGGTTTCCCCTCGTTTCGCAAGCAAGCTAGAAGCAGCGCATTCGGCCGACGAGTTCATCGAGTTCGTCTACGACGATCCGGACATGCGCCAGGAACGGGCGTGGGCCTACATCGCCAAGCGCCGCGACGAGGACGATTGGGCGCGGCGTCTCGGGTACGACGACGCCGACGACTTCGGCGAGTTACGCGATGGCCAGTCGCTCATCGAGCCTGCAGACAGCGACACGAGCCCGGTGATCTATCCCGTTCCCGATTCGAGGCGTGCCTACCTCTTTCACGACGGTGCCTTCAACCGTGAAATCGCCCGGCTCGTCGGCTCTCTCGACGGCTATTACCGCTGCGGCGCGCTCGACCTGCAGGGGCGCTTCGACGTATACGAGCGCAACGGGTCGCTGTTCTTCGAGCGCTGGGAGTACAACCAGCTCGGCGTCCGCGAGGGCGAGATCGAGTACCGCCTCGCATGTGCGGCCTGCGGCGGCAAGCATTAGGCGCGGCCGCTTCTAGGCCTAGTGAAACAGATACCTGACACCTGTCTCAGGTGCACGAGCTCCGATTCTTGCCATGCTGCAGTCGTTTTGCTGTTTCGTGGCATCATATGCGCTCTAAGTTCGACTTGCCGTGCAGATATGTCGCACAAGTACGGCATATCTGCCTAAGTACGACCTTCAACTCGAACTTAGAGGTCCTATCATTCCGCGAAATGGCGAAATCATTGCACGATGGCAGCATATGGCCTTCAAGTTCGACTCCGCGCGCCCACGAGGGGCGGTCAACGCTCTGCCAGCGTTGTAAGCACGAAATGCGTAAACTGCGTGGCGCATCTGCTGCAGTGCATAATGTATACTTAGAAGCTGTGAAACGCGTAGCTTGTGGCTGCGGGACTACCGAAGTCGCGAGCTCAACACCATTCCGTCCTTCGAATAGGAGATAAACGTGGCAGAAGAGAAGGTCCCTGCGGAAGCAGCCGAAGAAACAGACGACCTCGAAGCCAGGCTGAAGGCGCTCGAGGCCGCCGAGAAGGCGGTCGACAGGGCGTACAAGACCGGCAAGGCGGAGCGCGCCAAGATCACGCAGTCGGCACAGCTCGACGCCGCCGAGGCCGTGGC
>JAFUCC010000137.1 GCA_017459925.1 Eggerthellaceae bacterium | reverse complement strand
TTCCCGCTGAACGCGCAACTTTCCCGCAAACCTGCCATACTAGAGCGGTTTGAACGAGAAAGGACTGCGCATGCCCGCAACCGATTACCTGATCATGAATGCGGCGAAGTACCCTGACGACATCGCGCTCGTCGAGGTGAACCCCGCTATCCGCGATGAACGCGGCAAGACGTGGCGCGATTACGAGCTGGTGGAAACGCCGCCTTCCCAGCGCTATCGCCGTGAAATCACCTGGCGCGCGTTCAACGACCAGGCCAACCGCTTCGCGCATCTGCTGATTGAAACGGGTGTCGCACAGCGCGATACGAAAGTCGCCATCCTGCTCATGAACTGCTTGGAGTGGCTGCCCATTTACTTCGGCGTGTTGAAGGCGGGTTGCGTGGCCGTGCCCATGAACTACCGCTATACGGCCGACGAGATCAAATATTGCCTCGAGCTGTCCGACGCCGAGGTGCTCATTTTCGGCCCCGAGTTCATCGGGCGCGTCGAGCAAATCGCCGAGCGTATTCCGCAGGTCAAGCGCATGTACTTCGTCGGAGAAGACTGCCCGACCTTTGCTCGCAGCTACAACGAGCGCGTCGTGCATTTTTCAGCCGAGGAGCCGAACGTCGAGATAACCGATGACGACAACGCCGCCATCTACTTCAGCAGCGGCACGACGGGCTTCCCGAAGGCCATCCTGCACAACCATCGCAGCCTGCTGCAAGCCGGCTTATGCGAGCAACAGCATCACGGCCAGACGCGCGACGACTGCTTCCTGTGCATCCCGCCGCTGTACCACACCGGGGCGAAGATCCACTGGTTCGGCAGCTTGGTCAGCGGCAGCAAGGGCGTCATCCTGCGCGGCGTGCGCCCCGATTGGATTCTGCAAACCGTCTCAGAAGAGCATTGCACGCTCGTGTGGTTGCTCGTGCCGTGGGCGCAGGACATCCTCGACGCCATCGATGACGGCAAGGTCAACCTGAACGACTACCGCCTCGATCAGTGGCGGCTCATGCACATCGGCGCACAACCCGTGCCGCCGAGCCTCGTGCGCCGCTGGAAGAAGCGTTTCCCGAACCATGACTACGACAACAACTACGGCCTGTCCGAGGGCATGGGCCCGGGCAGCATCCACCTGGGCGTCGAGAATTTCGAGCACCTGGAGACCAACGGCGTGCCCGGCTGGGGCTGGGAAGCCGAGATTCGCCGCGAGGACGGTTCGGTCGTCGAACCGGGCAGCGAAGACGTGGGCGAGCTCTGCCTGAAGGGCAACTGCGTCATGGTCGAGTACTACAACAACCCCGAGGCCACGGCCGAATCGCTGCGCGACGGCTGGTTGTACACGGGAGACGTGGCCAAGATCGACGCCGACGGCTTCATCACGCTGGTCGATCGCGCGAAAGACGTCATCATCACCGGCGGCGAGAACCTGTACCCCGTGCAGATCGAGGCGTTCATCCGCGGCAACGATGCCGTGAAGGACGTCGCCGTCATCGGCGTGCCCGACGAGCGCCTGGGCGAGATCGCCTGCGCGATCATCGAGCTGAAGGAAGGCCGCGAGATGACCGAAGCGCAGATGGAGGACTTCTGCCTCGACCTGCCGCGTTACAAGCGCCCGCGCAAGTACATCTTCGCCGAGGTGCCGCGCAAGTCCACCGGCAAGATCGACAAGCCCGCCCTGCGCGAACGCTACGGCGCCGCGCACCTCGTGGCGCGGGAGGGCGCGCGCTAACCAGGTGAGGCGTGTATACTGTGCTATCGAAAAACAGGAACGCTGAGTTTTAGGGCAACAGTTCCGCACGGCTTTCGATAATCATATAGAATTACTAGGAAAACTCGACACGAACGGAGGGGGTACGCATGGATTTCGCCGCAATGGCAGATTACTTGCCATTGTACGAGCAAGCCATGTGGCTGACGCTCCGCATCGGTTGGGTGGGCATCCTGGGCTCGCTCGTCATCGGCTTGGTCGTGGCGATCATCACGCACTTCAAGATTCCCGTGCTGTACCAAATCGCGCGCGTGTACATCGAGCTGTTCCGCAACACGCCGCTGCTCATCCAGCTGTTCTTCATGTACTTCGCCCTGCCGCGCATGGGCGTTCCCATAACGGCCGAGGCATGCGGCATGCTGGGCTTGGCGCTGCTCGGTGGCGCGTACATGGCCGAGACGTTCCGCAGCGGCCTTGAGGCGGTCGATCCCATCCAGACTGAAAGCGCCCTGTCGCTCGGCATGACGCCCGGCCAGGTCATGCGCTACATCACGTTGCCGCAGGCGGTCAGCCTCTCCATCCAGTCGTTCGTCGCCAACATCATCTTCCTGCTGAAGGAAACGAGCGTGTTTTCCGCCATCAGCCTGATGGACCTCATGTTCGTGGCGAAGGACCTCATCGGCCTGTATTACAAGACGACCGAGTGCCTGGTCATGCTCGTCATCTTCTACCTCATCATCATCTTGCCCGTGTCGATTCTGGGTTCGGTCGCAGAAAGGAAACTCCGCTATGGAGCTTTTGGGTCTTGACGTGCTGTTCAAAGGCACGAACATGGCCCGTTTGCTCGGCGGGCTGTGGGTTGCCGTCGAAATCAGCCTCATCTCGGTGGTCATCAGCATCGTGCTGGGCCTTCTGTTCGGCGTCTTCATGACGTGGAAGAACCCGGTTGCGCGCGTCATCAGCCGCATATACCTGGAAATCGTGCGCATCATGCCGCAGCTCGTGCTGATGTTCATCGTGTTCTTCGGCGCTACGCGCGTGTGGGGCATTAACATCTCAGCCGAGATCTCGAGCATCATCGTGTTCAGCTTCTGGGGCGTCGGCGAGATGGGCGACCTCGTGCGCGGCGCGCTGACCAGCATTCCGAAGCACCAGTACGAAAGCGCTGCGGCGCTCGGCATGAACAAGGCGCAGACGTACTACCACATCGTCATCCCGCAGGCCGTGCGCCAGCTCATCCCTATGTCGATCAACCTGGTCACGCGCATGATCAAGACCACCAGCCTCGTCATGATGATCGGCGTGGTCGAGGTCATGAAGGTCGGCCAGCAGATCATCGAGGCCAACCGCATGGTCAGCCCCAATGCCGTCTTCGGCATTTACGGCATCATCCTTCTCATGTACTTTTTCGTGTGCTGGCCCATCAGCTTGCTGGCCAGCCACCTCGAAAAGAAGTGGAGCAACTAAATGTCCGACGAACGCGAAATCGTGCTGCGCATCGAAGATCTGAAGAAGGCCTATGGCGACAACGTGGTCATCGACGGGCTGAACCTGGAAGTCCGCGCCGGCGAGGTCATCGTGGTCATCGGGCCGTCGGGTTGCGGCAAGTCCACGCTTCTGCGCTGCATCAACGCGCTCGAGGACATTCAGGGCGGGCGCATCCTGCTGGAAGGGCAGGAGGTCGACGGCAAGTCGAAGAACATCGCGCAAATCCGCCAGAAGCTGGGCATGGTGTTCCAGAGCTACGACCTGTTCCCGCATAAGACCATCATCGATAACGTCACGCTCTCGCCGATCAAGGTGCAGAAGCGCCCGAAGGACGAGGCTGTCGCCGAAGCCGAAGCGCTGCTTGACCGCGTCGGCTTGCTCGACAAGCGCAACGACTATCCGCGTCAGCTTTCCGGCGGCCAAAAACAGCGTGTGGCCATTGCCCGCGCGCTGGCTATGAAGCCCGAGATCATGCTGCTCGACGAGATTACCGCCGCGCTCGATCCCGAGATGGTGCACGAGGTGCTCGACGTCATCTTGGACCTCGCGCGCGAAGGCAAGACCATGATCATCGTCACGCACGAGATGAGCTTCGCCCGCGCCGTAGCCGACCGCGTCATCTTCCTTGAAGGCGGCCATATCGTGGAAGAGGGCATTCCCGAGCAGTTCTTCGACCATCCGAAGACCGAGCGCGCCCGCGAGTTCCTGCACACCTTCGAGTTCGCCGCCGTCCGCTCGCACACGGCCGAATAGCGAGATGATTGAACGCTCACCCCAGGGGCAGCGGCTGGTTGAATTGAACGTCACCCCAGGGATGATGTTCAATTTGTCGAGGCCTTGTCTTTGCGCAAAAACCCTTCTTCAAATTGAACATCATCCCTGGGGTGACGTTCAATTCAACCAGCCGCTGCCCCTGGGGTGAGCGTTCAAATCTCGCGTCTTGCGGTAATCTGGGTTTGCGTTTATCGGGCGTTCTGTTCAATCGATAACGCCGTATCGGTAAAAAGAATGTCGTTCGCTGTGAACAAATGCGTTTCAGCTCGTTACGGGCTGTTTCGATTCGCTACTATATACAAGTTCAAAATTCATCGGAAGGGAAAAGGAGACGAGAACGATGAAGAAGAAGTTTATTGGAATCGCCGCAGTTGCGGCCGCGCTTGTCCTGGCGATGGGCGTGCTGACCGGCTGCGGCTCGTCGAGCAGCAGCTCTGCCGCCAGCGCTTCCGGCAGCGCGAGTGCAAGCGAAAGCGCCAGCGCCAGCAGCGCGTCTGACTCGAGTGCTGTGTACCGCACGCTCGACGAGATCAAGGACAGCGGCAAGCTGGTCATCGGCGTGTTCAGCGACAAGAACCCGTTCGGCTACGTCGACGAGAACGGCGAATACGCCGGCTACGACGTCGAGCTCGCCAACAAGCTGGGCGAGGAGCTGGGCGTCGAGGTCGAGTTCGTGTCCACCGAGGCCGCCAGCCGCGTCGAGTTCCTGCAGACGGGCAAGGTCGACATCATCTTGGCGAACTTCACGGTGACCGATGAGCGCGCCGAGCAGGTCGATTTCGCCGATCCGTACATGAACGTGGCGCTCGGCGTCGTGTCCCACAACGACCGCGTCATCAAGAGCCTCGACGAGCTCGGTGCCGACGACCAGGTCATCGTCATCACGGGCACCACGGCCGAGACGTACCTGACGAAGAACTACCCCAACATCAAGCTGCAGAAGTACGACACCTACGCCAGCGCCAAGACCGCCTTCGAGAACAAGAACGGCGTTGCCTGGGCTAACGACAACACCGAGGTCATCGCGTTCGCCAACCAGAGCGAAGGCTACACCGTGGGCATCGAGGAGCTCGGCGATCTCGACACCATCGCCCCGGCTGTTTCCAAGGGCAACGACACGCTGCTCGCTTGGATCAACGAGACCATGGAGAAGCTCGGTTCCGAGAAGTTCTTCCATGCCGACTATGAGAAGACGCTGCTCGACGTGTATGGCGCTGACTACGAGGACACCCTCGTCGTCGAGCCCGGTCAGGCTGCTGCGAAGTAACAACTGTTTTGGTTTAGGTTTTAACCTGCCGCAACAGATTCAGCAAGGAAGACGGGTCTGGCGGTGGGTGGGGTGCAAATTGAACATCACCCCAGGGGTGATGTTCAATTTGCTGCCGAGTCTGCGAGGACAAGCGCGAATCCCCACCCGCCCTCGGGCCCGTTCCGTCTGCCTGCGGTATGATGAAGTTGCTGAAAGGGGTTTGCATGGCATACGATTTCGACACCGTCATCGAGCGGCGGGGAACCGACTGCATCAAGTTCGACCAGGCGGAAGTGCGCGGAAAGTCGCCCGACTTGTTGCCGCTGTGGGTCGCCGACATGGATTTCTCGCTCCCGCCCGAGATTCTCGGTCCCCTGCACGACCGCGTGGAGCACGGCATCTTCGGCTACAGCGAGCCGAACGACGACTATTTCGAGGCCGTGCACAATTGGTTCGCCACGCGTTACGACTGGGATGTGAAGCGCGGATGGGCCGTCTTCACGCCGGGCGTTGTGTTCGCGATTGGCACTGCCATCCGCGCGTTTTCCGAGCCGGGCGATAACGTGCTCATCCAGCCGCCCGTGTACTACCCGTTCAAGGGCATGATTGAGGCGAACGGCCGCACCACGGTCACCTCGCCGCTCGTGTACGATGCTGAAACCCACGCCTATGGCATCGATTTCAGCGCGTTCGAACGCGTGGTCGAGGAGGCCCAGCCGAAGGTGTTCCTGCTTTGCAATCCGCACAACCCCGGCGGGCGCGTATGGACGGCCGACGAGCTGCGCCGTTTGGGCGACATCTGCATGAAGCACGACGTCATCGTCGTATCGGACGAGATTCACCAGGATTTCGCGCGCCCCGGTTACAAGCACGAGGTGTTCGCAAAGCTCGACGAGCGTTTCGCGGCGCGCTCGGTAACGTGCACGTCGCCGAGCAAGTCGTTCAACATCGCGGGCTTGCAGGTGTCGAACGTGTTCATTCCCGATTCCGGCCTGCGTAGGCGCTACCTCGCTGCGCACCGTGCGACGGGGTATGGCGAGCTGAACGCAATCGGCATTACGGCTGGTCGTGCCTGTTACCAGCATGGAGGTCCGTGGCTCGATGCGCTGAAGGAATACTTGGAAGGCAACCTTGCGTTCATGTGCGACTACCTGGCTGAGCATGCTCCGCAACTTGCAGTCGTGGAACCGCAGAGCACGTACCTGGTCTGGGTCGACTGCTCGGCGCTTGGCCTCGACGATGAGGGCTTGCGCCAGCTTGTCGAGGACAAGGCCAAGCTTTGGCTCGACATGGGCACGATGTTCGGGAAAGAGGGCTCGAGCTTCATCCGCTTCAACATCGCCTGCCCTCGCGCCACCCTCGCCCAAGCGCTCGAGCAGCTAGCTGGGGCTATATCCGGCTGATGGGTTTCGCGCTTGTCCTCGCAGACTCGGCGGCCGGTTGAACGCTCACCCCAGGGGTAATGTTCAAATTTACTCAATTTGAACATTACCCCTGGGGTGAGCGTTCAAC
>JAFUCC010000136.1 GCA_017459925.1 Eggerthellaceae bacterium | reverse complement strand
TTCGGGGTGCTCGCGCGCATCCGCGCACAGCTCGTACAGGTGGTCGGACGTAATGCGGTCTTGCGCGGCGTCCATGACGAGCACCGCATCGTAATCGTCGAGCAGCGAATCGGCCACAGCGCGCAGCGTCACGAGCAAGCCATACGGCAAGCCGATGAGCTCGAAATTGCCCGCCTCGCGCGTCATCGGGATGGCTGCAGCCGGGTCGTATTCCATCGCCTGCACGAGCGTGTTGCCCTTGCGCCCCACGTTGCGAGCGGCCTCCATGGCAACGTTCGCCACCTCGGACGTCGCAAGCACGATGGCCGCAGCCGCACGCGCGTGCTTCGCGGCCTCTATCGCCGCCAACACGTCAGGATCGCTTCCATCGGCGTTCTTCCCAAACGCCAACACGAACGCAATCGTGCGCCCGCACACTTCCTGTTTCTCTTCAGCCGATCGCTTAGGCCTCTCCGGCACCACTTCAGCAGGCTGATGATCCTTTCGCGGCATACGCGCTCCATCCATTCAAGCGAACAACAAACCAGTTCTTCGATGACCAATCTAACAGTTAGTAGATTATATCTACTAACCTCAATCCAAGCTGTGCGAAAAGCAGTACGAGATTGACATGAAGCTTGAGTCATGAAATCTGAAGCAAATTGCACAAAAATCGCTCTATTAGGTGAATTTGGAACCCAAAAAAAGCACTTGAGTGACTATCTAAGCAACAGCGAGCTGGCGTTTTACAGAAAGGGGCTATTGGAAGCCCCTCCTAGCTAATCGCCAATTCACCTAATAGAGCGATTTTTGTGCAAAACAGCATGGATTTGCTGACCGAACACTATTTCTTGCGTCTTCACAGGTGCTTGCGCAGCACGGGGATAGAGCAGAGTGCCAACACGATGACGGCCAACGCGAAGCAAGCTGCGAGGCTGAAGCCGGCAAGCGGGGTGAATGCATCGATGACGGCACCCGCGGTGACCGGCCCGATGACCATGCCGATGCTCATGCCCGAGGTTATCCACGATAATGCCTCGGTCAGATGATCCGCGCTCACCGCGTGCTGGCACGCCAGGTTCATCGTGATGTAGCACGGTGCGTAGGAAAGCGCCGAAATGCACGCGATGACGAGCAGGCTCGTCGGCGAGCTCACGAACGCGAACAGCCCGTACAGCAATCCGAAGAGCACGGCGAACATGACGACCTGCTTGTACATGGGCGACGAGAAGCGCGCGAGCCCGAACAGGAAGCTCATGACCACCGAGAACACCGACTCCACGGCGAACACGGCGCTTGCCAGCATTGCCATGTCGATCGACTCGGTGTAGCTGATGGCGGCGGTATCGAACGCACCGTACACGGCCCCGAAGAAGATCATGATGGCGAACAGCACCCGCACGACCGGCGTGGTGGCAAGCACGCTTCTGCCCTTCTGCCCTTCTTCGTGCGGCTTCGGCGCAGGCTCGGTGTCGGTCGATGACAGCATGAGCACAGTGCCGACGCAATACACGATGGCGCCTGCGAACATGCCCGCCGCAGGGAAAGCAGCTGCCGACACGGCGATGACGGCAGCCGGCCCCACCATGAACGCGATGTCTTCCAGCACGTTTTCGTAGGCATAGGCCGTTTTCAGCGGAGGGGCGTCGTCGCCGAGCGTTCCCGATGTTATGAGGAACGTCCAGCGGGCGCGTGCGAGCGCTTGGGCATTCGGCAGGAAGCTGATGAGCGGCGCTGCCACGTAGTTCAACCAGAACGGCAGGCCGAAATGCGTCGTGGCCAACATGAGCGCAAGCCCCGCCATGGCGATGAGCGCGGCCTTGGGCACGACGGCGCTTTGCCCCCGCTCGTCGATGCGGCGCGACACGCGCGGCGCCACGAAGAACGTGCATATGGCGATGAACGATGCGACGCTGCTCGCCTCGAAAGCCGAGGCGCCTGCCAGCGTCAGCGTGGTGATGGTGCCGATCGTGGTCGTGTACGAGAACAGGCGCATGAGCAGCGTGCCGACATCGAACCGGTACGCCGCCTTCGTGCGGAAGATCGCGCCGTATGTACCCGAGCCTGCCTTCGCCATAACCTACCTGAAGCAAATGTCGTAAGCCCGATCGAGGAAATCGGGGTCCAGGTATTCTTGCAGCTTGTTGAAGGTTCGCTCGGTTTTCAGCGGGCGCGCGGGGTCGTGGTACTCGACCCAGGCGTTTGCCGACCAGGTAATGCCCACCAGGCAGTTCGTCATGACGTACGCCTCGAAGCGCTGCTCGAACCGGCCGGGGTCGAACCTGCCGTCGACCTTGCGCCAGTACGTTTCCACGAAATCGCGGCGCTCGTCAGCCGAGAAGATGAAGCTGTCGTCTGTATCCCAGATGGTCGTGGTCGGTGACAGGAAGTACGCGACGTCTTGCGCCACTTCGCCGACGATGGGCATCTCCCAATCGACGAAATGCCCGGGCGAGCCGTCGGGTATGATCAGGAAATGCGCCGCAACCGCCTCGGTGTTGAGCGCATGGGTTGCATCCGCTGGGTCGAACGGCTCTTCGAGCGCGCGTTCGGCATCGCGGAACATGCGGCGCACAGCCGTGCTGACATGCTCTTCTTCGAACGCCGAGCTGCAATAGGTCTTGAAGAAGCCCTTGCATTTCTCGAGCTGCTTGCGCAGGGGATCGCCGGGGCGCAGCAAGGGGCAGCCTTCCCGCGTGTCGACCGCATGCACGTCGGCGAGCATGTGAGCGGCTTCCGCCACCTGGCCTGGCTGCCGGAAATCCACCCAGTCGCCCTCGTAGAAGTCCATGACGAGCGCGCCGTGGCCGTGAAACTGCTTCGAGCTGTCGCAGTAGCGCGCCCGCGGCGTGCGCGTACTGGGCTCCAAGAACCGAAGCGCCCGGTACTCGTAGCCTATCTGGTCGTCGAGCCCCAGCTGGCTGATGTAGTTCACGCGCAGCACGTGCTTCGCACCCGTGCGCGGATTGGCGAACGTGAAGTTCGCATTGTGCTCGCCTTGCTTCAGCGGCACGGCGACGAGCTCTGGCGCATCGGCCGAGTCGATTTCCAGCGCTTCCAACAATGCGCCATTACCGCGCAAGTAATCGGTTGCAAGCTCGGGGGTTATGACGACAAGGTCAGACGTTTCGGGCATGCGCTCACTCCATCCCCAAACGCGCCAAACCGCGATGCCATGCCGCAAACACCTCGGCGACGAATCGCTGCGGGTCGGCGACGGTGGGAACGTTGACCGTCGACGACGGGGCGTCGGGGCCCGCTTGCTCGAAGTACCCCACGCTGAAATAGCGCCGGTACAGCGTGACGTCCATCGTCGCCACGTCGAACAGTTCGGGCTGCATGAGCATGGCGGCGGCCACGACGTCCCAGCACACGGCGTGCGGCCAGTTCAGATGCTCCTCCATGTTGCGAAACCACGAGCTGCATGCGCGCACGACCCACGAATCGGCGCCGAACTGCGCGTCGAAGTCAGCGCGGGAGAACACGGCGGGAAGGCAAATCTGCGCTGTCGCCACCGAAACGGGGCAGCCGGGTTTGCCGGGCGCTCCCACGTTCGAGGCTTCAATGAGCCCGTAGGTGGCGTCAGGATCGCACGACGTGTTCAGCTCGTCGATGAAAAAGCCGCGGAACGGCAGGCTTTCCGTGTAGCCGCCCATGATGAACACGCCAGCCAGGTTGCTGTAGAAGTTCGGGTCGATTGCCTGCGCGCCGCGCAGGTTGGTGAGCGACCCCGTGGCCACGAGATGCAGCTGGCCAGGGTTGTCGGCAGCTGCCCGCGCAAGGAACCGCGCGGCATCGCTCGGCTCGTCGCTCGCGGCCGGCGCACCCTTGTACAGGGGAATATCGAGACCCATTTCGCCGAGCATCGTGCGCGTGTTCTCGTGCACGACGTCGATAGTCGAGTTTCCGTACGTCGTGCAAATCGCTTCGATGCGGGCGTCCTCGAATCCCAGAAGGTACAGAAGCGCCAGGCCGTCGTCGGTGTCCTTACCCTCGACGCCCATGGTGTTGTCGAAGTCGACGATGATTCGCTTATCCATCAGGTTTGCCTCCTCATTACTCTGCGAGACCCAAGCGGAATCGCCCGATTTCCGCAGCGCACGTCTCTCCTACGAGCATGTCCAAAAGCACCTTTGCCACTTCCTCAGAAGCAGCAGGCCCCGTGCAGGAAACGAGGTTGCCGTCAACGCAAACACGCTCATAAGTCGGAACAGCGCCATAACCGCGCAAGCAGGCAAGGTTGTCCTTGTTGGCCTTCGCATCGGTAGTCAAAGCAGCCTCGCCCTTTCGTCGTCATCAACCCTTCGCGTAATCCGCCGCATCTTAACTGCAAAGATAGTTGAAGGCGTCATTGGCGGTCATCGCAGGTACGGACGCATGCTTGATAAGCTTTTCGTCATTTGTCACGAGCAAGCGGGCCTTGCATCGCTCAGCACAGGCAACGACCAGGTTATCCTCGTAATCGCCATGCACAGAGCGGCGCCCGAAAGCCTTCAGCGCGTCCATGTGGTCCGAAGGCCCGACCGTAGCCAACTGCAATATGAAATCAACGACAGACCAAGCAACCGACCGAGCAGACGCCGAATCTCCAGTTGGCCCATCTGACCACTCCAAATCATCTCCCATTCTCAGTTCGCTCCTAACCAGAAAGAATACGTCGCTCAAAGAGTGGGGCGCCACGACAAGCGACACATCTTCTTGTTTCGCTTTGACTAAAAAGCGGCGCGCCGCTTCGTTGCCCGCCCGATGCCCAAACAGATAATCCATCCATACGTTTGTATCAACGACAACGACGTCTCCCGCAATCACAGCAGCCCCCTCTCCACCATCTTCTCGCGATGGGCGCGATAGAGCAGCTCTTCATCTGACACGCCAGATGGCGTATGGCTCTGTATGCCCAGCTCGAGAAGGGCTCGCTCAATGATGAGGGGCCCTTCGGCTATCTTGCTTTCCCAATCAACCGCCTCAGCATGCGCGCTTTGGCTTCCATCTTCTTCAAGCTTGTCAAGCAAGGCGCGCAAGCTTTTCGGATTGCGGGCGTTTCTGCTCGCAAATCCCCAAAGGGCGCGAACCGCTTTTGTGGGCGAGTAGCCAACGCTGCTCAAAGCCTCATCGCCTAACGACTTGATTCCAGCATCGATACGTGCGTTTATTTGAGCCGTTGTCATGGTTTCGCCTTTCTCTCACCGTCATCATATCAGTATTGCTTTACGTAAAGCGATACTGATTTCCGCAAAGGCTTTGAATCGCCGAACTTATCCGCAGACCTTCAAGATTGGCCATAGGACGCTATCGGCTATCTGATGCTGTGCCATAATTACTCTTGGGTTTCAACTGGAAGGAGCCGCATTTTGAAGCTACTGGACACCCCGCCGTGCGACCCGTTTATCTTGGGCGATGCGCCCGTAGTCGCCATCGAGATGTGGAACGGGAGCACCATCCGGGTGCAGCTCGACCCAGCAGCCGCGCCCATCACGGTGGCGTATTTCCTCACGCTCGTGCAGGACGGCTTCTACGATTGCCTGAAATTCCATCGCGTCGTGCCGAACTTCATGATTCAGGGCGGCGACCCCCTGGGCACGGGCGACGGCGAAACCGACTGCTACATCAAGGGCGAGTTCGCCGAGAACGGCGTGGGCAACCCCCTGCACCACACGCGGGGCGCGATTTCGATGGCGCGGCAAGACGGCTGCGACACCGCGTCGTGCCAGTTCTTCATCATGCTGCGCGACAACTACGGACTCGACGGCCACTACGCCGCATTCGGCCACGTCATCGAGGGAATGGAAGCGGTCGATCAGGTGGCAGCCTTCCCCGTCGACGAGAACAGCGCGCCCACGGTCCCCGTCATCATGCGCCGCGTGTACGTGGAGGAATAAATGCATGTGTCAATCTGACCAGGCCAGATTGACACATGCTTCGGATTAGGCGGTTTCGCCGCCGCAGCTGCTGCCGGCGCCGGCAGTGCAGCCATAGCAATGGTTCGCGAACACGATGGGTCGCACGGGCTGCTTTTCACGTGCGAAGTCGAAGATGGTCTTGCCGCCTTCGATTTTCAGGCCCAGCGCCTGGTTGAAGTCGCAGTCGTACACGTTGCCTTCCCAGTCGACGCTGATTTGGTTGCGGCACATCATGCCCTCGGTCGTGGCAGGGTTGAACGCGTCGTGCAGGCGCACGAGGTACTTTTCCAAGTTGCCCTTGCGGTTGAGCGCCTCGGCGAAGCGGCCCGACGGGTTGTTCGTAATGGCCACGAGGCTCGAGAAGTGCACGCCGTACGCATCGGTCAGCTTCGTGCGATACTCGTTCTCGATAGCCGCCTGCGGAGGCGGGAACGTAGCGGACGATGGGTTGAACACCAACGTGATGGTGTGCGTGTCGCCATTGCCGTCGTGATCGCCGTACCCCACGGCGTTCAGCGCTCGCAAGCCCGCAAGCGACCCTTCGAACGTGCCCTCGCCGCGCACCTTATCGACGTTTCGGGCACTGTAAAAAGGCAGCGAGGCGAACAGCGTTGCGTCGACGTCGGCGTATAACTGGGGAAAGCGCTCGTATTCGGGTTCGGTCAGGATGCACAGGTTCGTGCGGCAAATGGGCTTCACGCCGCGCTTTTGCCACTCGCGCAGGAACCATTCCAAGTCGGGATGCATTTCGGGTGCACCGCCTGTGATGTCAACCGACGAGAAACCGCCCTTTTCGTACGCGTCGAGGCATGCCTGCATGACTTCGCGGCTCATCATCTCGGTGCGCGCGGGGCTGCACTCCAGATGGCAATGCCTGCATGCCAAGTTGCACTTGTACCCGACGTTCACCTGCAGCGTGGCAAGCGGGTCGTTCGTCAGCCGGCGCTCGTCGGGCACCATGTCGATGAACGGCGGCACAGCCCCCATAGCCTCTTCAACGGTTTTCCCAACCATAACTTCCCCCTCTCTTGACCCAAGCCCGCTACAGTTTTAGAACTCCTGCTCGCGGATGATCTTGAGCGCCTGCACCCCATGGGCGAGCGCAGCGCCGCCGCGGATGGCGTTGGTCACATGGAACGCCTCGGCGATCTCGGCTTCATCGCAGCCTTGCTGCAGGCAGCTGTTCGTGTAGGCGTCGATGCAGTACGGGCACTGCACGGCGGCAGCCACGGCCAGCGCGATGAGCGACTTCTCGCGAGCGGTCAGCGCGCCATCTTGGAACACCGACCCGTAATAGCCCATGTACTTTTCCCAAAGCTCCGGCGACATGGCGCCGACGCCATCAGCGGAGAAGTTGGCCAAACCTGCGGGATCGTAATACGTTTCCATGCCTTATCCTTTCACGAGAGTGATACGACTTTATCCATTATAGGATAGTGTCTTATAACCACGCAATCGCAGAGCGCCAATCGCCGACCTCGTTGTCCTCAAATTTTTTGCTAGATATTGTCTTATACTTATAGGAGTCTTACAATTAACTGGTTCTACCGAGGGGAAAGAAAACGGCATAACCGCATGTCAGACGAACAGCAGTCGATACACGGAAGCACATCCGAGAAAGCCACGCACCAGCACACGCGCGTGGTTAAGCAGCGTCGTCTGACCACGCCGTTCGAAGCGCTGAAGATGCTGCTGCCCATCGCGGCGGCGGCCATCTCGTACGGCATCACCATGAGCTTGCCGAACGTCTACCCCGAAGGCTACGAGATGTCGTACTGGCCGGCGTTTCTCATCATCATGCCGTGCATTTACGCCGTGTTCATGGTCATCGCCTGGTTCGTACCGGCCATTCGCAACCGCCTGGTGAACTGGTCGTACCTGTTCGCGGCCGTGT
The DNA here is from genome assembly GCA_017459925.1 of Eggerthellaceae bacterium. Lineage (GTDB taxonomy): Bacteria > Actinomycetota > Coriobacteriia > Coriobacteriales > Eggerthellaceae > UBA9715. Next base: position 626 of record JAFUCC010000136.1, on the reverse strand, counting down.
TCTTCCTGCTTGAGCTGCTCGACATCCTGACGCTGAAGACGGGCTATCTGCTGCTTCCCTTCGCGCCGAGCCCCGACCGCATCCTCATGGCGATTCCCAACAACGTCGACCAGTACATCGAGAACTTCTGCGCCTCGATGCTGCTGCTCGGCGAGGGCGTGTTCTGGGGGCTCGTCAGCGGATTCCTCACCGGCTTGCTCATGGGCTGGTCGAAGATCGCCAACTACTGGTTCGCGCCGGCACTCAAGGTCATCGGCCCCGTGCCGTCTGCCGCATGGCTGCCCATCGCGGTCGTGCTCATGCCCACCGCGCATCTGGCGGGCGTGCTGCTCATCGCCGTGGCCATCTGGTTCCCGCTGGCGCTCATGATGTCGTCGGCCATCCGATCCACCGACACGCGCAAAATCGACGCCGCGCGCGTCATGGGCGCGTCCGAGCCCTACATCCTGTTCCACGTGGCTCTTCCCGCCGCCGTGCCCAACATTTTCGACGCGCTGTTCATGGGCCTGTCATCCAGCTTCGGCGCGCTCATCATCTCCGAACAGCTCGGCGTGAAGGCGGGCCTCGGCTGGTATATCAACTGGGCAAGTAGCTGGGGCGAGTACTACAAGGTGTTCGCAACCGTC
>JAFUCC010000135.1 GCA_017459925.1 Eggerthellaceae bacterium | reverse complement strand
TCACAACCTGAACACAGGGATGCAAGTGAATACGATGCCGTTCTCGTTTGCAAGCCTGAGGTCAGGGGTTCGATCCCCCTATGCTCCACCATAGTTTGGCCTGGTCAGCCGCTTGTCGGCTGGCCTTTTTGTTGGTCTGACCAACATCGTGACCTACATTTTACCAACAAGGCGTTTCGCGCGCTCGTCAGTTTTTGAGCCGAAAGCGGTTTTGTCCCCGGTTCGCTTATGTGGAAAACCTGAGTGCTCTCGCCGTGGCGAAATCGTTGCGGCGCCATGGCGCAATCTATGATTACGTTGAAGCGAGAGCAACAACGCCGCTGGTAACGCCGTGGCGTAACCGTATATCTATTACAACTTAAGCTATTACAAAGAAATGAATCGAGCGGTTGTGCCGTTTGAGTCAGCGCAGCGAAGGAGGCGTTGACGAGAGCATCGCCCTCAGCGTCTCCGTCAGGTCGTCGCTGAACCCCTCGAGGTCCTCCTCGGCAATGGCGCCTTCGGCGTACAGGGAAGCCATGTTCAGGATGAGCGCGGACCGCCGCATCTCAACCCTGACGCCGGCGGCGCGCTTGTCTTCCCGGATTCGCTTCTCGAGGGCCCAGAACTTCTCGGACGGCTCGCCTTCGCCGCGCAGCAGCTCTACGTACTCGTCGTTCAGCTTGTCCATGTAGTGTTCTTGCCAGCCGCCGATCCTGCTTCTGAACAGCTTCCAATCATGCTCTGTGTAATGATCGTCGTTCAGTCTGCTCTCATCGCGTTGCCGCATAACGGGACACACACCTTTCTGCTTCGAACGAAAGCTCGGCCATCTCTTCCTGCGTGCACGTTATCTACCAGCTCGCTTCGAGGGCGTCGAGCTCCTCCATCAGGTTCCTGCGCCGCGGGTAGCGTTCCCGCAGGGAATTCACGACGTCGCGTGCCTCATCCGTTCCGAACAGGCTCTGCATGCGCTGGATGATGCCGCAGATTTCGCGGTACACGTCGCGTCCGCTTGCTCGTTCCGACTTCCTCTCCACGAGTTCCAACAGCATCGCACGCGTTTCGTCGGGGTACGCTTCGCCGACGAGGCGGTAGAAACGCAGGATGCGCTCCTGGCTGTACGAGCCGTACCCGTAACCGTATCCTGGGCGTTCGTATTCTGCCTGGCAATAACGCAGCGCAGCGCCCGCCAGCCCGTCTTCCTGTATGAGCTTTTCGGCCACGCCGCTGCGGCGGCCGGACAAGACGGCCTCCTCGATGATCTTGTCGCGTTCGCCCGGCCACTGGTCGCCTGCGAGGCGCCGAAGCTTTTCCAGCGTCTCGGCGCCGATCCGGCCGTTGTCAACGTCTCGTCGGTAAAGGGCGAGTAGGCTATCGCGGTCCCGAAGCTCCTCGAACACCGCCTCGAGGTAGGTGTAGTACCCGTTCGGGAACACGTCGCCGGGCAAGTCCCAATCGGTGAACGACCGATGCCGCTTGCTGCCGGCCGAACGCTCGTCCCATCCCGTCTTCTCGACGAGCAGCCTCCGCGCCGTTTCCATGTCGTGCCCGAGGAAGGCCGCCTCGAGTCTCGCAGTGAAGAACATCGGGTGCAGCGCGTTCGCCTTCTCGAACGATTTCATGGCCTTCTTGTCGCCGAGCTTGCAGAGCAGCTTGTAATGCGCGGCGGTGAGCTTGTCGGCGCCGTAGCTGTCGGCCTGTTCGAACCTGATGACGGCGTCGAGGGCGAAACGAACGTCATCCCTGCGCTCGACGAGGTCGGCAGCGTAGGTGAGGAATGAGGCTTGCGCGCCCCAGCCGCCATAGGCCGGGTTCTCCGCTGCGGCCACGAGCACATGAGCGACCTGCAGCTTCAGCATCACGCTCTGCTCGAGCGCAAGTTCTCCGCACCGCTCTTCGAGCAACGACTCGAGCCGCTCCATCACGTCGCCGGCGATGCCGTGCGAATCGTCCCAGCTGCCGGCGAAGTCGATGACGTATCCGAGGGCCATCACGCAAAGCAGGCATGCCTGCGAGCTGTCGCCGCACGCTTCGACGTTGTCTGCGACGACATTGAGCCCGCGCATGGCGATGCCGTTGTCTTCGTAGCTGTAATGGCTGCCATGCCTGTAATCGTCGTCCCAAATATGGTAGAAGTCGAGCAGCCCGTCCTCTATCTCGGCGGCGGCCTCGGTAAGCGTCATAGGGGCCTTGCTGCGTTTCGGGCGTTTAGCGGCCTTCCCATGCGCCCCCTGGGATCCGGCTCCGGCACGCTTCTCGACGAGATAGGCGAGCACGCGGTCGTAGGTTTCGTGAGGGAATCCGCCAGGGTCGCTCTCGCTCGCAGCGCTCCTCTCGTCTTGACCCGAATAGCGCGCATCGCGCATTTTCGCGAGCACGCCCGCTATGTGCTTGCAGTGAGGCCCTCTATCGTATGGACAGCTGCAGGCAGCCGAGACGACGCGCTCTCCGCGTATGCGCACGTCCACGTCGTAGAGCGTTGTCCCGTCCACCGCGGCATGGAACAGGCCAGGAGCTATTTCCTCGATTGCGCCGATTCGACCCGTGCGGAAGTAATCGCGCCCTCGTGCGGCGATTACAGGGTCCATCTCGCTTTCAAACGTCCTGAGTTCCACTGTGGATGAGCAAGCCTCCGTATCGTCTTCAGCGCCCCGTTGACTCTGGGCTGTCGATGCCCAATTCGGCGAGCAGCTCGTCGACGAGGTACGAGGGACTCAGGTATTGGATGCCGTTGGCGCCCTCGTCCACTTGGCGCGCGAGTTCGCTGCCGTAGTACGTCGACATAGCCTCTGCCGCGTCGACCTCGAGCCTGCGTGAGAGCTCCGAAATCAGCTCCGATTCGAGCCGCTCCTTGTAGAGCTCGCCGAGCTTGCTGACTGTCTCTTCCGTGACCCTCACAGGTCGACCTTTCGGGCGCTCTCGAAGGCCAAGAGCTCATCTATCGCATGCTGGGAGGCGAAGCAGAACTGGTCGTTGCGCTCGTAGAAGGCGAGCGCGTCGAGCGTGGTCTGCGCGTTCCACAGCTCCTGGAAGTACATGTTGACGGCCTCGAAGACCCGGTCGTTTGCGACGGGGCCGATGACGATGTCGTAGTCGTGCGAGACATCCGAGGCTTTCCTGCAGGCGCAGACGAAGTCGAGCCATTCCCGGCCGTAGGCCTTGAACGTCTTCACCGCGAAGCCCTCGAGTCGTTGCACGTCGCAATCGTATACGTTTAGGACGGGTTCGCCATGGGACCGCATCGCCTTCCGACGGGCCCAGCGCACCGCCTGATCCTCGAACGACGTGAGGTAGAACCCCCGCCCGAAATCGACTGACTTACGCGAGAAGGAGACGTCGGGCAAGCGGACCTCGCAGTCGGAGCCGTGGTACAGCCTCATAACCTCACCCCGCGTTCGCGCGCCAAGTCGGTGAGGTCCTCTACAAGGTACTCCGATCCGAGCGTGTGGAGCACGTCGTAGCAGGGAACGAGGTAGCCTTCGATGATGCCGGCGTCATGTAGGGCGCTGTAGGTGTCGGGCACGGACATACCCCACGCGCGCGCCAGGTGGTGCAGCACGAACACGCTGAAGTCGATTTCCCGGACAATTTCGTCGTTCATTCCTATCTCCATTTCTGCACCGCCATTCTACCGCAAGGCACCAGACCCAGGACTGAGACGGGATTGTCGTTTCGCTCTTGTTGCGTATAGAGACTAATTTGCCAGGTGGAAGCTATTGGTGCTGTTTCGACTCGTGTGAGTACCGATTTCTTTCATTCCAGGATAGGCGCCGTCGGACGGCGCCTATCCTGCATGGAAGAAACGGCGGACGCGTATGAGCAGAGGACGGTACCGGTTGATTCCACGGAATGCCGCCACTCGGCACGGCATCAGAGTACGGTGACTGTGCGGGTCACCTTGACCTCAGGCGGCTCTCCCTCGTCGGGCTCGCCGGCCCAGCCTTCCGCGCACTCGAGCTCGGAGTACTCGACTTCAATGTCGTCATCTTCAGCAACAGTGAATGCAGTGCTGAACCACACATCACGCGAGAAGGTGTACACACGGCGCTTGGTGCGTATCGCGACAGCCATGTCTATGACCGCGTCGAGGGTGCCCTCCTCCACGATGGAATAGGTCACGACCTCGACGCCCGTGATGCGCTCGCCGACGAGCACGGCGAAGACGTCGTCCGCCTCCGAAAAAAACGGCTCGCCGAGCGGCACCTCCTCGCACGTGAGGACGCAGGGCAGGTCCCCGAAGAGCTCTATCGCACCCTCCACGTCCTTGTACCAGCACCTCAGGTCAACTGAGAAGCTCCCCAGGTTGAAGCGTACGCGATCGGGAATGACCCCCGAAGCTGGAACCGGGAACCTGCCTTCGTACGACCTGAAGGTCTTGCCCTTCATCTTCGCCAGCGCCTCGAGCATCTCGGGCTCGAATGTCATCTCCACCATGTCTACTCCTCAAGAATGAAATGGATCTTCTGTTTCTGTACTCTGTCCGTCCCGCATGGCCGTATCTCCACTGTCGGGCTGCCGGGCGTGCTCGTGACGCTTCGATGGATAATCATCGACCCGCCACGCAGGTGCCTCCTTGTCCCGCCTTCCACCATGAAATCGGAATCGTCTTTGGCGCCCCTGCCCAATCGCTCGAACAGCTCTAGCGAATCCGCCATCGGGTCGGGCGAGTAGATGCACCGCACGCCCCTGCTCTTGCCGTCGACCCCGAAGTTTCCCGCTTCGGTCATCCTGAACATTTCGTTGGCGAACTCCGCGTTCTCCTCGAGGCTCTTGTCGGACACAATACCCTTCTCGGCAGCACGAAGGAACGCGTTCGAAGGCCCCTTTTTCCTGGCCGCCGCAGCAAGCTCGCGCGTCACGCCGCCACCGCCTGGGACGAACGGCGACAATGCGTCGAGCGCCAGGTCAAAGGCAATCTCGCCGGGCTCAGGCACCGTCTCTTCCGGTGAATCGCCCATGGCAACTCTCACAAGCGCTTCGGCTATCTCGGCTGCCGCATCGCCTGCGACCGAGCCACCAAACTGCTTCAACACGTCGTTGACGCGCGATCGGAGCTCCTCACCCTCGCGCGACCCCCAAGTCGCCCTGTGCAGGCCGCCTCTACCGCTGCCCATCAGAGACCTCCACGGGTCGCAAGTCGGGTTTCGCCTTTACGAACTCTTCCTCGGGCTGCGCGCCCTCGACGTCCTGGCGGACGTGCGTCGTCCAGTCGGGATATCGCACGAACTCGGAGCGGTCCCACACATCCCCGAAGGCAGACTCCGGCGACGAGCCGTACACGAGCACGACCTCGGGCTCGAGCCAGTCGAGCATGGCCGCAAGCCCCGCCTTGAAGTGCCGCTTCTCCTCGGTCGTCTTCACGAGGCCGTACGATCCGACGGATACGATGGAGTGCCGCTCGATTCCGAGAAACGCTAGGGGCTCGGGCAGGAAGTCGCTGGTGTAAGTGCGCTCATCTCCCCACCTCACGTTAGGGATGACGTACAGGCCCTGTTGCTGCATGTAATGCCCTATCGCGTGGTTGCGGTACTTGTTGGTTATCTGAGTCGCCAGCGGCATGTCCCAATAGAGCGAGGCGTCCGGGGTGACGAATGCCTGGAACTTCCGAAGTTCCCTCACGTAGTCGGATGGCTCCTTGAGCAGCGGAGCGAAGTTCCGATCGAGCTCGTATTCACAGACCGCGTAGCGCATCGGACTGTCAACGGACGTCCGTTTCGAGAACGGAACCATATTCGCCGGAATAGCTATGCGCTCTGGCCGCCTAATGACCGGAATTTCGAGCAGCCCATCGTAGCGAGCACCCTCAACAAGCCAGCTCTCACAACCGTCATCGATGCCCGCAAGCGACTCATCGCGTTTCTTTGCCTTTTTCTTGGTTGCCACATCACCCTCCGTTCAAGCGTTCTGAACAATTTGATTTGTGCGCACTCGTATAATCATGACCCCTGCAAGCATTGTATAGCGCCAGCAGTTACCTTCCTGTCCTTAGCTTTCCACGAGTAAATCCGCAATGCAGTACTCGTCTTTGCCGAGCTTCGAAACGCGCTTGTACTCGCGCGCGGCGGCCGCAAGCCTCTCCGCATTCCAGTACTGCTTGAGGTACGAGACGGCCTTGACGTTCCTCATGCCCAGGATTTGCTTGCAGTACTCACTCGGCTTAACCCGGCTCTTTTGCTTGACATAGTCCGAATAGCAACCCTCGTTGATGATCGCCAGAATCTCGGCTTCTGGCCGCGTGTAGACGCTTAGCACCCCGAACCGGTCGCGATACAGCCTCCCCAGCTCAAAGCGCTTTCCCGGGGAATCGACGATGCGGATTATCGTCAACGGCCTCTCGCCGTAGTCGAAACCCAAGTAGTCCCGCTGGATGTTCGATACGGATCGGTCGCTCGTGATCTCAACAACGTCTTCTCGCCCGACGACGAGCATCCCCGCATCGAGCAGCTTCCTGACGGCGACGTCTTCGAAACCCCCTTCGCAGGAAAAGAGGACGAGCCCGTTTTCCGGGAGGCTAACGGTCATCTTCACCTCCCACGGCGGAGGCGACGTAATCCCTCAGCGCGGCGACGTCGGCGTACCTGGGGGCGGTGCCTCCGATGTAGTTAGACGCGTACACCTCGCTCTTCCTGTTCTCGATGCGCTTGACCTTTGAGGAGTACTTCACGGCGCGGCTCTTCCCGCCCTGCCCGCGTGACAGGAAGTACACGTTGTCCTTGCGGTGCAGGTGGTCGAGTACCTCGGGATAGTGCGTCGAAAAGACGAGCGTCGCGCCCTTGGGGTTCGTCTCAGCCATGACGAACAGGTCGATGACCACGTTGACCAGCTGGCGGTTCAGGTGCATCTCGACCTCGTCGAGGAGCAGGTACGTGCCCGCGCGGAGCGCCAGTACCGCCCGCTGCACCACCGCGAGACCTTTCAAGGTTCCCGAGGACAACGTGCCTTCGAGCCCCGAGCGCGACAGGACGAGCGGACGGGGCAAGGTGGACAGCTTCAGCTCGAAGGCCCTACCGTCGTCTTCTACGGCCAAATGCTCGATGCTCGGGTCGAACGTGCGAAGCGCCTCGTCCAACCCGCCGAGGCCCTGCGCGAGCGTCAGCGGCAAATCCGTCGCCGCACAGTGTAGATGCCGGACGCGCCCTTCGACGAGCGCGGAGAACACACTCGTGTCGTCCCTGAGAAAGCGCCTATCCCCCGCGCCCAGCTCGCTGCGGCGCATGACGAGCTCGCCAGCCGACGCGAGGTCCGCGAAATCGCGAGCCATCAGCCCCTTGCCGGCGCCCTTCCAATCGATCCGGTACACGGACTCGTCCACAAACGAGAGCGCGTCAGAACGGACGTCGACGTCGAACAGCGGGCTCAGGGAGGTCATGTGCGACTCGAGGAGGTACATCGAGCCGTCGAGCCACACGAGAGCGTTCATGGTGAAACTCGACTCGAACACCCCCGAAAGCTCTTTTCGGAAATCCGCCTCTCCAACGGGATTACCCTCTGTAATGTTGAGAGCGAGGTCGACGAGCCCGAGCGCGACCGACTTGCCCGATGCGTTTATGCCGGCGATTGCCACGACGTTGTTCGTATACACCGGCCTTTCCCACAGAGTCACCGACTCATCCTGCGCTGGAACCTTGTCCTGAGCGTAGAAGTCGAGCTCGAGCACACCGTCTTCGAACATTATCACATGGTCGAATTTAAGTTTCAGAAGCTTCATGGGACCTCAATCAAAGTTTATAAACATTTACGATGTTTATTTTAGCATACATTACGTACGCTATGCTCCCACTGGTTAGTTTATTAGTAGAGATTTAGTTGAAATAGATATACGGTCACGCCACAGCGTTGCCAACATCCCCGTTGCTCGCGGTGCAGCGCGAGCATAGGTTGCGGCGTGGCGTCATCATGCTTGCGCCACGGCGTGATCAACGAGTTTTCCACATAGCCGAACCAGCCAGCAAAGCCGTTTTCGGCCCTCAATCTGACGGGCACATGAAACGCCTTGTTGGTAAAATGTAGGTCACGATGTTGGTCAGACCAGCAAAAAGGCCAGCCGACGAGCGGCTGACCTGGCCAAACGATGGTGGAGCATAGGGGGATCGAACCCCTGACCTCAGGCTTGCAAACGAGAACGGCATCGTATTCACTTGCATCCCTGTGTTCAGGTTGTGAAGACAACAGGCCCCTGACCTGTGTTTTTTTCTATCTCCCGATTCTGCAT
>JAFUCC010000134.1 GCA_017459925.1 Eggerthellaceae bacterium | reverse complement strand
CAGGCGCTCTATTGCCTCTTCTTCGGTGTATGCCCCCGCAAAGTACAGGCGCAGCGTTGGCATCGTGTCATCGTTTGCTACAGGCCCAATTACAACGTCATATTCGCCTGTCTCGACACCGCGGCGATTCGCCCCCACGAAGGAAAGCCATTCTTGAGTAGTAACCCGTTTTGGTACCAGCAATCAGCAAAACTTGGTACCGTCAGTCAGCAGGCTCGGTACCGCAGGTAAGGCAAGCTGGTACCGTCTCCCATCGAGCATAGAATTCCATGTTGCGCGCCCAATCCGGGGCGCGTTCTCATGGAAAGGGGCTTGATGCCTATGTCTAAGAACAAGAAGATTCTCATGATGCTCGCGAAGGGAGGGGCCAGCCAGTCGGACATCGCGGCGGCGCTGCACGTGAGCAAGCGCGACGTGTCGGCAGGCGCCAAGGCGATACGTGAGTACGGGCTGACGTTCGACGCCGTGAGCTCGATGGACGCCGACGTGGTCGACGACCTGTTCTTCCCGAAGGAGGAGCGCGAACCGAACGAGGCCTACCTGCAACCCGACATGGAGCCGCTCGTCGAGCGCAAGAAGAAGAACAGGAAGCTCCCGGTGAAGCTGTTCTGGATAGAGTACTGCGAGCGCGCCGCTGCCGAAGAGAAGCTCGCCTACGCCTACCAGACGTTCTGCGAGATGTTCGCCGACGCCGCAGACAAGATGGACGCGACCAGGCACTTCGCTCACGAGCCGGGAGCCAAGTGCTACATAGACTGGGCCGGCGACGTCGCCCACCTCACCGACAAACTGCTGGGGACCAAGACGAAGGTTTTCGTGCTGGTCGTCACTCTGCCCTTCTCGGACAAGTTCTGGGCGGAGGGCTTCTGCGACATGAAGCAGAAGTCTTGGCAGGAAGGCCAGGTGCACGCGTTCGAGGAGTTCGGCGGCGTGCCGCGCATGTGGGTGCCCGACAACGCCGCCACCGCGACCGACCGGACCAACGTCCCGCGCGTCACGCTCGTGAACAAGGAGTACGAGCGGTTCGCCGAGCACCACGGCGCGGCCATAGTCCCCGCGCGGATCAGGAAGCCGCGTGACAAGAGCGTTGCCGAGTCTGCCGTTGACCTGGTGGAGCAATGGATAATCGGCCCCGCCGACGAGATGACATTCTACACCATAGAGGAGTTCAACGAGTTCTGCGCCGAGAGGACCGCGTGGCTCAACGCACGCGACTTCTCCGCCAAGGACGGCTCGCGCGACTCGGTGTTCGAGGAAGAGGAGCGCATGCACCTGATGCCGCTGCCCGCGGAGCGCTACGAGATGTGCGAGTGGCGCAGCGCGAAGGTCGCGCCCGATTACCATGTCACCGTCGACTACATGCACTACTCCGTCGACCACTCGCTCATCGGCGAGCAGGTCGACGTGAAGCTGACCTCGTCTTCGGTCGCGGTGATGCATGGCGGGGCGGTCGTCGCCGAACATCCGAGGCTGCGCGGCCGCAAGGGCCAGTACTCCACGATCGTCGAGCACATGCCCGAGAACCATGCCGCATTGGACGACCCCTGGTCGCCGGGCCGGTTCACGTCGTGGGCGAGGCGAATCGGGCCCGAGACCGCGGCGGCGATCGACCGCGTCCTTGCCAGCCGCAGCATCGTCGAGCAGTCGTTCGTCTCCTGCCGCAACATCCTCGGGCTGTCGAAGACGTACACGCCGGCGTTGCTCGAGCGCGCGTGCGCCAAGATGAACGCGGCCTCGGCGCTTCCCAGCTACACGGGCCTGAAGAACGCGATTCTTGCCATGAAGGCGGCAGACGCTGAAGCGCGCGCCAACGGCAAGCCCGTCTCGCAGGCAGCCCAAGGCGGGCTGGTCGACCGCGCCAAGTCGGCGGGGCGGCTGCGCGGGGCCGATGCCTACAAGAGGGGCGGTGAGTAAGATGCTGACCGAGGAGCACTTCGAGCTGTTCAAGCAGTTCAGGATAAAGGCCATGGGCGACAAGCTGCGCGAGATGGTCGACGACGAATCGTACGACAGGTTCACATTCGAGGAGAAGATCGAGATGCTGCTGGACGCGGAATCGACGGCGCGGCGCACCAGGAAAGTCGACAAGCTGGTCAAGAACGCGGGGTTCAAGGACCCCGCGGCATGCGTCGAGGAAATCATCTACCTGCCCGACCGCACGCTGGCCAAGGACCGGATAACCCGTTACGCGGAATGCAAGTGGGTCGAGGACTGCGAGGTGGTCGCCGTGATCTCGAAAACGGGTTGCGGCAAGTCGTACCTCTGCCAGGCCCTGGGCAACGCGGCGTGCCGCAAGCTCGTCGACGTCCGCTACACCCGGCTCTCCGGCATATGCGAGGACCTGAACCGCGCCCGCGCCGCATCTGACGGCAGCTACTACGAGCTCATGGACGAGCTGAAGACGGTCCCGCTGCTGATCGTGGACGACTTCATGACCACGCCGATATCCACGCAGAACGCCGTGGACCTGTTCGAGATCATGGAGGCGCGCGAGAACCTCTGCGCCACGCTCATCGCCTCCCAGCTCGAGCCTAATGAGTGGTATCTGCGGATCGAAGGCGAGCTGATGGCCGACTCCATCCTCAACCGCATCGCCACCGGCGCTCGTTACATAGACCTCGAGGGGCCGAACATGCGCGAGTACTTCGCTAAGAAGAGGCAAGCTGATTAGCGGTACCAAATACAGCTTACTCGCGGTACCGTTATTTGCTGACCGTCGGTACCAAGCCAGGTGATTGACGGTACCGCGAGGGGTTACTACTCACCTCATCGATAAGGACAACCGGGCTTTTTCGTTGTTCTGTCTTAGAGACGTGCTCTCTCATCTCAAACAGGAGCATCCATCAACACTGTTCTTGACTTCTGACCAGTTGGGCGATTTGATCAGGGCGCCTTCTGGAGTGGCATAAACAGTTAGGTGGCGATCGTGAGGTTAGCGCAAAAGTTGAGCAGCTCCCCATTTTGGAAGAAGCTGCTCGAGAATGCTGCAACCGCTTTCGTGGGAACCACGGGGGCGAACATTATTGAACTGCTCTCACTGGCTTTAGTAGTTCGGCTTATGGGCGTAACAGGATATGCATTTCTTGTTCTGGCTCAGCAATACATGACAATCATCGATGGGCTCATAAACTTTCAGTCGTGGCAGGCGATTATTAAATTTGGCGCCGATGCGCAAGTTCATAACGATGAGCGAAGGCTTTTTGCTGATATCAAAGCCGGCTTTATTATTGATGGTGTTACAGCTGCTGTAGGTATGATACTGGCCCT
>JAFUCC010000133.1 GCA_017459925.1 Eggerthellaceae bacterium | reverse complement strand
GACGTTCCTCCTACTCATTTCCGTAAAGCGCCCCAGCTTTTGGTTCCGCCTACGGGAAATGAGTAGGAGGAACGTCCTGCTACTCATCAGGTGGCGAAGCTCTCCGCGTGTGGCTCTTGCACCATGAACAGGGGTGACAATCTGGAACCCCTCTTTTATTAATTGAAATCCGTTGATAGCATGAAAGAATGTTTAGGATTTCCTGGCGCCTTTTGACGCGATGCCCGGCCCGGCATCGGCGGTGGACGAACACGGTTGTGGTTGGCCATGACACCAGGAAATGGGCCGAAGAGAAGGGAGAGGCCGTGAAGAAGCTGAAAGTCGCGAAGAGATGGAAGGCGCTCGTCGCCGCGATGTGCACCCTGGCCCTTGCGGTGACGCCTGCGTTTGCCGCTTGGGGCGATGATGCGTCGGAGAGCCAGGACGCGTCCCTGACGACGCAGAGCGTGTCGACTGGCGAACTGCTGGCCTCGGCCCAAGAAAACGAGATGGCGGGCACTGTTGCCAAGCGAATCAAATCGTTCAAGCTCAGCAACAAGAATCCCAACGAAGCAGGGGCCGTCACATACGACTATAAATCTTTGGGTGGCGATCCGACGCTCACCCTCAGCACGAGCGCGCTGCAAGGCATCGTGAAGACCGAACTGCTGCCCCGATGGAGCGGCGTTGCGGCCGCTATCTTCCGCGACCAGGCGGGCCAGCTGGTCGACCTGTATGGGGAACAGCCCAATAAGGGCAACATGTCCCAGAATGGTTTCGACGCCTATTTCAACATGTCCGGAAGCGGGAATACCAAATACAAGGATGAAACGTGGAGCTGCTATAGCCTGAGGGACAAGCTTGCGCAAACGGATGCGTCCCATGCGGGCGATCCCGGTTGGGATCAGTTTGCCATTACGGGCGTAAAGCGGGTTTCAAGCCTAAACGAGGCGCGCACTATGATGGGCCAAGCGCTCCGTGACTGCCAGAACAACGACGGCCTCTCGGTCGATGAATTCCTCGGTGTGGACGAAGGTGGCGAGACAAGGCTGGATGCTCTCCAGTCGGACGATTCGACGACCGGCTTCGTGAACATCGTCACGGCCATCAACTGCAAGGGCTCGTCGTCGGATTTCGACTACGTGTCGTTCGGTATTGTGTTTTACGACTTCGAACCGGTGCCGGTAGCTGCGAACGGGCTTGCATACGTCAACGCCGGTTTCGTACCAGGGGCTCCAGAGGTAACGGGCTCCAATCATTCTGCGGTCCAAAACGGTCAGCAGCAAGACATCTTGCATTCCGCAGTGCTGGGAGATTCAGTCACGGAGACGACCACCACGACGTTGTCGGCCCTCGCCTCCTTCAAGCTGAAGGAAAACATAGGCGCGAACATCGGCTGGAGCGAAACCGAGTCCAGCTCGAGCACGGAGTTTTGGGCGAGTGACGAAGGCGCTGGCGCGGAGACCAGCACTTCGTCGGAGAGCTCCTCGATGGGGCTTAATTGGGGCGCTGCTTGGGAATTGGCAGGTGCGCTTGGCGCCGAGCAGGGGCATAGCCAATCGAAAGAAGTGAGCAAGGCCGTCGAGACCACGATTGCGATTCCCGCGCACACAGAGGCGGTTCTTCAAACGGAGACGTCCACCACCACCTATGCTCAGAGCTATCAGCAGCCGGTTGTCCTGAGCTACAAGGTGGCGATTTTCGCCGTGAGCGGCGATTACTATTCCTCTTCTGCCTTTGGCGGCATGGGCGCTATCAATCCCTCCCGGTACGATAAGCAGTCCCTTGTCATCAAGCTCGACACGAAAGACAAGGCGGAAGCATACCCCTCCTATGGATGCGCGGCGACAGACGATCTGTACAGCCGCATCAACAATAATAAAACTGATCGCTACGACGTAGCCGACGGTCGCACGTACAGCACCCATAGCAGCAGGAGCGATTGGACCAAGAGCGAGGATATCGATTGGGAAGCCGTAACGGGTACGGTCGCCGGTTATTACGGAACACAGCCGAGCGTTAACACGGTCGCCACGACCAACTACTTCTATGAAACTCCGGGACAGCTGAACGTCAAAAAAGACAAGACGACTTCGAAGGTGGACGAAGTTTACCCCCTGTATGACCTCGCTTCCGTCACCACGCCGAACTCGAGGTACGTCTTGGACCTTAAAAACAGCACGCTCAATCGCGCTGCCTTGACCGTGGAAGGCAAGAACAAGTACGGCGTGCCGTTCTATGGGTTCGACTCGGCATGGGGCGAATGGCTCCGTTGCGATTCGGAAGGTAATATCGTAAATGCAGATAACCCAGAAAAAGCAGGGAGGCTGCTCGACACCGACCCGGTCACTCTCTCTGGTGATACGCTTTCACGTAAGGAAGGGGCCGGGGACACGATTTACCTGACCTGGAAAATCACAGACGAGAACGCAAAGCCGGTGACGGTCGCTAGTCCCAGTGGCCAGAACCTCGTTCAGGACCAGGCTGCCAATAAGATCAAAAGCCCTATTGTGGCAATAGAAGTTATAGACTCAGATTTTGACAACCCGAGTATCACGGCAGAGGGAAGCTATACCGGTTATAAGAAAACGTCGATCAATCTGAACAGCGTGATGAAATACACCGTGAAGAATGAAAACGACAATAAACTCGCAGTGCAGGCCAAGTGGGATCTCCAAGAATACGAAGATTCCGGCATCACCGTGAATAGTGACACCGGGGTCGTGACGTTCACGAAGGCCGGCACCTATCATGTGCGTCCCTACATTTTTGACAACGCCGGGAAAAGGATTTACCCGTTAGACGACAACGGCAAGTACGCATGGCTTACCGTCGTCGCCACGGAACACGATTTGGTACATGAAGACGCGAAAGACCCGACGGATTGCACGGGCGATAATGCTTACGGATGGATAGAGCACTACAGGTGCTCGGATTGCGGCAAGTACTTCTCGGATGCCGCTGGGACGTACGAGCTTTCGATGGAAGACCTCATCGTCGAGGCGACCGGCCATGACTGGGGCGAGTGGGCCACTACCAAGGAAGCTTCGGCAACTACGCCAGGCGAGCAGCAGCGCGTGTGCAAAAACGACTCGAGCCATGTGGAAACGCGCAGCCTGTACCTGGTCGATTTCAACATGAACGGAAAAGCGGGCGAAGCACCCGAGAGCCAAACCATCGTGTCCGGCGCGTCGGCGACGGCTCCTGGGAAAGAGCCCAAGACCGATGGTTTCACGTTCGAAGGCTGGTACACCGACAAGGAATGCAAGAACGCCTACGATTTCAGCAACACTGTTACAGGCAACCTGACGCTGTACGCCAACTGGACTCCAAACAAGTACACGGTTGCCACTACGGCTGTCGTGTTTGTCACTGGAAGCGATGGAGGGCAGAAGATCACTCCTGCCTCGAACTGCTCCGTAAGCATTGATGGTGCTGGTGACCCAATTTGGGATGAAGAAGGTTATTCCTACAGCTACAAGGAAGCGGAATGCAAGGACACCGTCAAACTGACGGTGCAGTCGGATCCAAATCATGAGCTCGATAAGATTCAAGCGGTTTCGATTGCTTCGGGTCAGTCTGTAGATGGTGCAGATTTGCTCGCGGGGGACGTGGTCCCTCTGACCGAAGCTGACGGTACCTATTCGCTCACGATGCCAGCTGCTGACGTCGCGGTCGTGGCCAGCTTCAAGCAAAAGCAAGTAACGGTCACCTATGACGCTAACGTGCCGGAAGGTACCGTAGTGTCAAACCTCCCAGGTGAAGTGGAACCGTTCACGAGCGGAAGCGCGTACACGCTGTCTACTACGACCCCAACGCGTGAGGGCTATACGTTTGACGGTTGGTACACGGACAGCGCATGCACTAAGCCCTTCCTGAATAACTCGAAGGTAACGCAAAACACGACGCTCTATGCGAAGTGGACGGAGGAGGCAACCCCGATAACCAAGTACACGGTAACGTATACGCTGTCGTATCTCCAAATCGACCCTCATGAGCCCGCTGATACGCTGAGCTATAAAGTTGAAGCAGGGTCCAAAGCATACGATCCGACGAATGAGTTGTATGCCGTTGTCGGTCAGGACGCGTTGGCGAAATACGAACTCAAAAAAGTTGGTGAGTCGTGCTGGTTCACGAACCCTGGGTGCACTGAAGCCTACGACTTCGAAACTGTGATTAACGACGATGTTGCCCCAGTTGACGACGACACCGGAGAGAGAACCTTGCATTTGTATGCAACGGTGATTAACAAGAAGTACACCGTGACGTATTTCGACGGTATCGACGGCGGGGAAGAGCTTAGTACGCAGAGCGTAATCTACGGCGAGAAAGCTACAAAGCCTAAAGACCCGACGAAGAATGGCTGCACGTTTGCCGGTTGGGTCACAAAGGACGGGGAAGCTTGGGACTTCAGCAATGATACCGTTACCAGCGACCAGGCTTTGTATGCTACTTGGACCTGCAGCGTGACGTTCGATACCAACGGCCACGGTGGCGCAATCGATTCCCAGACCGTGGATCCCGGCGGCAAGGCCACGAAGCCGAAGGCTCCGACGGCAGACGGCTACACCTTCGGCGGCTGGTACACCGACAAGGCTTGCGCCAACGAGTACAGCTTCGAAACGCCGGTGACGAGCAGTCTGACGCTCTACGCCAAGTGGACCACCAACAAATACAAAGTCACGTTCAACGTCAACGGCCATGGTGGCGCAATCGATTCCCAGACTGTGGAATACAACGCAAAGGCTACACAGCCGAAGGCCCCGACGGCAGATGACTACACCTTCGGCGGCTGGTTCACCGACCAGGCTTGCACCAAGGCCTACGACTTCAACACCGCCGTGACGGGCAACCTGACGCTCTACGCCAAGTGGACCAAGAACAGTAACCCGGCCACAGTGATGTACCGAACGCACGTGCAGAGTTTGGGCTGGCAGGGCTTCGTGTCCGATGGCGACATGTCTGGTACGAGCGGTCGTTCGCTGCGACTCGAGGGCATCGAGATCAAGCTCAAGGACCAGCCGTACTCAGGCGACATCGAGTACCGAACCCACATCCAGAGAAACGGCTGGGAGGGCTCCTACAAGAAGAACGGCACGATGTCTGGCACGAGCGGGCAAGCGCTGCGCCTCGAGGCCATCCAGATTCGCCTGACCGGCGAGATGGCCGAGCACTACGACGTGTACTACCGCGTGCACTGCCAGAGCATCGGCTGGATGGGTTGGGCGAAGAACGACGCGATGGCGGGGAGCGCCGGTTTCGCTTACCGTCTCGAGGCTATCGAGATCATGCTGGTGGAGAAGGGCGACCCGGCCCCAGGGTCGACGGCGGGTGCCTTCCGCAACGCGGCAGGTGACCTGTCGGGCGTGCCCGATTCCGAATCTTTGGTGCTCTACCAGACCCATGTGCAGAGGGTTGGCTGGCAGAACTGGATGCGAGACGGCGAGATGGGCGGCACGAGCGGTCAGTCGCTGCGTCTCGAGGGCATCAATATCAAGCTCGGCAGCAAGCCCTACAAGGGAGGTATCGAATACCGCACGCATATTCAGAGCATCGGCTGGGAGACCGATTTCAAGAAGAATGGCGAAATGAGCGGCACGAGCGGTCGGGCATTGAGGCTCGAGGCTATCGAGATACGCCTGACCGGCGAGATGGCCGAGCACTACGACGTCTACTACCGCGTGCACGCGCAGAAGGTCGGCTGGATGGGCTGGGCCAAGAACGGCGAACCGGCTGGCACGGCGGGCTACGCCTACCGGCTCGAGGGCATCAACATCGTCCTGGTGCCCAAGGGCGGTACGCCTCCGAGCATCTCGCCGGCTTCGGCTACGAGCACGGCCTTCATGGATAGGTCGAACAGCACCAGCAACTTGCAGGCCACGCGCATAGCGCAATAAAGCGAGACTAGGTGGGGGAGCCAATGGCTCCCCCACTCAGTTTTTGGGCATCATAAGGTTTATGAGTAGCAGGACGTTCCTCCTACTCATTTTCGATAGGCGGAACCAAAAGCTGGGGCGCTTTACGGAAATGAGTAGGAGGAACGTCCTGCTACTCATCCTGCTACTCATTCGATGCCGTCGAGGTAGGCTGACACGGCCTCTTCGTAGTCGAGCGCCGCTGTGGACTTCGGGGCGAAACCCCTGAGGGCCTCGCCGCTGTATTGGGCCTTTCGGGCATTCACGGTGTTCCTCACGCCCTGGCCGAGCAGGGGAGCGTCGTATTCTTCCGCAATCTCGGCAATCCGGTCGAACAGCTCGGGTTCGAGGCTGTTGCGCGCGTCGTAGCGCGTCACGATGACCCCCGCGATGCGCGGTTGGGTCCCGCGCACGAACTCTCCAACTTCGGCCGTGCATTCGAGCACCGCTTCCATGCCGGCAACCGACGAGGGGTCGGCCATGCAGGGCACTATCACATCGTCAGCCGCGGCGATGCCATTGAGCGTCCTCAGCTGCAGGGCGGGAGGGGTGTCCACCACCACGAAGTCGTAATCGCCGAGGACGGGCTCGAGCGCCCGTGACAGTATGAGCTCGCGCCCCACGCGGGAGCTCAGGGCCTTGTCCTCGTCGTCGAGTTTCTCGTTGGCGCATATCACGTCGCCGAAGGAGCGCGTGGGCTGTATGCAGTGCAGCACCTTGTCCCGCGTCGGGCGCCTATGTTCCAGCAACTCGAGGGTGCCGGGCAGGCCCTTGTCCGCGCCCACGTGCGCGGAGAGGTTGCCCGGTTGGGCGTCCATGTCGACCATGAGCACCGCGTACCCGCGCGCGGTGAGCGAGGCGGCGAACGCCTCGGCGGTCGTGGATTTTGCGACGCCGCCCTTCTGGTTGGCGAACGTGATCACGCGGGCGCGTGTGGCTTCATCGCCTTGCTTCTGCCTCGTCATGTGCGCTACCTCCTCGATAGTTCGACGACTCCATTCTCATGCATTCGGGCTGCTTTAAGAGGTGACAATCTGGAACCCCCCTTCCTCGGCTGTGTGAAATGCATTAAAAGAGGAATGAGTATCAGGACGTTCCTGCTACTCATTTTCCCGAAAATGAGTAGCAGGAACGTCCTGATACTCATTCGGCACAACAGAAAGAAGTCCCCGATGGAAACGATGAGCGTTTACGAAGCGACGGCTTCCAAGCGAGAGGTGAGCCAGGACCAGAGGGCGTGGGAGTACATCCGCGACCTGTGCAGCCTGCCCGACGAAGACCTGGGCAAGACGGCCATCGTCGATGGAAGCAAGGAGTACACGTACGAGCTCATGCTTCAGGAATGGGAACGGTACGCCTCTGTCTTTTCCGCACTGGGCATGACCGAAGAGCAGGATGCGCGGGTCGGCATCCTGGGTTCCCCCTGCATAGAGTCCATTTTCTCGTTTTACGACTTGAACATGGTGGGCGCGGAGGTTTCGCTCGTCTCGTCCTGGTCGGCGTTTAACTTCACCCGCGTAAAGGAGACCATTGCCGAAGAGGGGCTCACTGATTTCATCCTCACCGACGATTTGGTGCAGCAGGACCTCGTCAGGGAGCTTCTGACCAAGCGGAAGGAGCTGGGGCTTCGCCATGTGATCGTCCTGCACGTGCCCATCGCGGGCCCCGCCGCCATCCCCCTGCTGACGGCGGCCCAGGAAGCCAAATACTCCGTCATGGCGGGGCTCTACCATCCCATCTACATGGAGACCCTCCTGGAGGTGCTCGGCAGCCATCCGATTCATTACGCTTCGCAGGAGATGCGCGAGTCTGCGTTCATCCTGCACACCTCCGGCACCACGAGCGGGGTCGGGAAGCCCGTGCCGCTGTCGGATGGCGCGTTGAACGCGGCAGTGGCGAGGTTCATGATGATGAAGGACATCTCGCTGCCCTACGATCACCTGGTGACTTCCATATTCGTGGATCTCAGCAACTCCTACGGCATCATCGACCAGGTCCATTTGCCCTTCGCCATGGGCGGAACGGTGGTCGTCATACCGTTCGGCATGCTGAACCCCTGGTTCTACAAGGCCATCTCTGCCTACCGCATCTCGTTCCTCTTTACCGTCAACTCCATGATCGAGCGCTGGATGAAGTTGCCCAAGGACACGCAATTCGACTTCTCCAGCCTGAAGTTCGTGGCCCTCGGCGGCACGGCGGTCTCTGCGGCGGAGAAAAGGCGCTACCACGAATTCATCGAAGCTCACAGCGGCGAGAACGTGACGATCTTGAACGGCTACGGCTTGTCGGAGCTGGGCGCCGCCTGCTGTCTTTCCACGCCTGATCTGGACGACGAATCCATCGGCTACCCGATGCCGGGAATCGACATCCAGCTCTGCGATGACGAGACCGGCCGCTTCTTCTCGCCCCGTGGAAAAGCCAGCGAAGGCGTGCTCTACATTCGCTCGGATTCGATGGCCTCGCCCATACTCGACGGGAAAGAAGTCATCAGCACGGAAGTCATCGACGATGAAGCCTATGTGTGCACCAACGACATGGTGCGCGTGGACGAGGACGGGCGGATCACCTTCCTGGGCCGGGCCAACCGCTTCTTCCTGCGCGAAGAGGGGCGTAAGTACGAGTCCGGTAGGGTGGAAGCGGAGTTCTCCCGGCTGAAGATCATCGAGAACTGCGGCATCGTGCCGGTGTTCATGAAGAGCACCCATGAAAGCGTGCCCATGCTGTGCGTCAAGACCCTGGACGGGGCGGGCGAACCCGCAGATGTCATCTTGCGAGCGCTTAGGCAGGTGTTCATCGAGGAGAAGACCTTGCCGGAGGACTGCATTCCCAGCCGGGTGATGCTGGCCGACAGGCTTCCCCTGAACGTCAACGGCAAGGTCGACCTGTTTCAGCTCAACCGCGGCTTGGTTTCCGGCGACAAGTACACGGTTGAACCGGTCCGCGAGGACGGCGAGCTGTCCGACTTCGAGCTGGTCGCCTGCGAGGAAGGGCCATCGGATATCGTCGAGATGGCGTTCAACGAGATATCCGACGGCATGAGGCACAGCATGTCCACGAACAGGTTCATGGAAGCGCTGAGGAAGGAGTCCCCGACCATAAGCGACTTCAGCGAAGCGCTATTCGGGGACCTCGACGCCATGAACCAGATGTACCAGGAGATGATGAGGAGCATGTTTGGCGCGGTGGGCCAGGCGTTCCCCTTCTTCAGCCAATTCATGCCCATCCAGATGCCCGAAACGGTCGCCATGAGGGAGATGATGCCCGCCGTCGTGAGCATGGCGTCTGGAATGCCGCTCATGACGCAGAACATGCGGAGGATGTCGCTGAACGCCCCGACCATGATGATGGGCATGACCCAAGCCATGCAGCCGATGTTCCTTCAGCAGCAAAAGCAGATGCTTTCCGACATGAAGAAGATGAACCAGATGTCGAAGCGGTTCTACGAGAACAATCGCAAGATGGCGAAGTGGTGGTTCGGAATACCCAGGAAATGAGCACCAGGACGTTCCTGCTACTCATTTTCTGTGATAGCTGCGAACTCGGGTGATTGCCGGGAAATGAGTACCAGGAACGTCCTGGTACTCATTTCCCATCTAAAGCCCCCCGAACCAAGCGCACATCGCATCGAGCACTTCGATGCTCTGAGGTAGCTCGGGGTGAAGGGAAGGGAAGGCGTGAACCAGTTCTTTGCCGTTCTTGTAGTAGATGAGCTTCGCGTCATGGCCCGCCATGACGAGCGCCTCGGTAAGGCGCAACGTGTAGGACTTCAGGAAGTCGGCGCCGCTCGTCACCAAGAACGTGGGCGGCAACCCCGACACGACCCGGGGGTCTTCGGGGTCGACCAGTTCCTTGAAGTGCGCATTGTCCAGGCGTTCGCCGTACATGGCGCGGCGGTACACGAGGCCGATGGGGTCGAACCGGCATGTGTAGAACATGCCTCCGAAGCACGCGAGGCCGCGCACGGGCAGCGCAGATGGCTCGATGCCCAGCGTCTCTTGAAGTTGGGGCGAGTTCGAAAGCGCGGTGGCGTAAAGCGATAGGAACCCGCCCGCGCTTTCCCCGATTACAAAAACGCGATTCAAATCGCCGCCGAACTCGGCAGCATGCTCGTTCAGGTACGAGAAGCCGGCGCAGACATCCGAGATGGAGCCGATGCCGTCCGTCTGGTCGATGAGGCGGTACTCGGGAACGAACACCACGTATCCACGCTCGGCGAGGAGCTCGACGTACGCGCGGTTAGCCTTTCGGCTGCCCACGAACAAGCCGCCCCCATGCACGAACACCGCTATCGGCAGGGGGTCGGCGGATCTGTCTTTGGGGCGGTACACATCGGCTGCAAGCGGCGTTCCGTCCGAAGCCTCGTAGGCGAGGTCTTCTTGGCAGACGAGGCTATCGGGCAGGGGATGCTCTTCAGCCTGCGTCGAGATGATCTTGGCCATCCTCTCCTTGCCGCTGCTCGATAAGTATCTAAGCACGATGTTCACGGTAGCCCCTTTGTTGCCAAATGAGTACCAGGACTGTCCTGCTACTCATTACAGGAAATGAGTACCAGGACAGTCCTGGTACTCATTTCTGCGAGATGCTCCTACATCTCCAAGCCGAGGAAGACGAGGTCCACGCCCACGACGACGATGGAAATGCCCAGCATCATGCCAACGCCCGCCATGACGGACAGCGGGTTGATGATGCACAGGATGCCCAAGAGGATGATGAGCACGCCCAGCACGATGTGGCCGACCCAGCCGCTTGCCGTCTGCTGGTCCTGGCTGTTTCGCGCGTTGACCGCGGCGACGATACGCGCAATGCCGGCAATGACAAGCCAAATCGCGATGAAGTACGCGATGAACAAGTCGACCGAGAACTGCAGCACGAAGCTCCCCAGCAGAAACACGCCGAGCACGATGGAGATGATTGCCTCAGCCAGCATTAGGCCGCTCGCTTGCCCGAGCTTGCGGCGGTCATTCCACGTGATGATGCTGCCCACGCCTTCGACGATCATCGCAATGCCGATGAGCCATGCAATCGTCGAATAGGTGGCAATGGGGGTGAACATGCAGTAAAGACCGCCCAGCGCCAGTAGAACGCCCAATATTATCGTAACCACTTTCATTATGAAGCTCCTTTCGCTTGCCTGCAGTGATTATCCTGCATTCAATATAACGGAACCAGCGAGAACTGCATCAGCTGCGCATGCGAGCAAGGCCGTTCAGCCGCAAACTACCGTTTTCAGCATTGTACGAAGAATTTCAGGCCTTCGTCTGAAATCAGGGGGTGACGTTCTGGAACCCCCCTATTTGCGCACGGGCAAAATGCCGTTAAGACCATATACTCAACTCATGATGAGCAGCAGGACGTTCCTGCGACTCATTTCCGGGGCTATTTCCAGCTCGTGGCGAATTGAAGAAAATGAGTCGCAGGAACGTCCTGCTGCTCATGACAAGAATGGATGCGCATGACGGAAAAGAACGTTATCGATGTGGCGCGCGACGTCGTCGCCGACGGGGTGCTCGACGAGCAGGGCGTGGAAACCATCCTCGCGGCTGCGCGTAAACGCAGCGAGGAGCGACCGCTTACCACCAAGGAGCGCACCGAGATCATGAGCATCGTGCGTGACTGCACGAAGGGGCTCGCTTTCTCGAAGCTGCCCATGCCGTTGCGCATCCTGAGCGTCCTTCTCATCATATCGGGTGCGCTTGGCGTCGTTTCGGGCATCGTGGCCTTGCTCCCCATGATCAACAGCGGCTTTCTGGAGCAAGCGCTCGGAAGGATCACCACCACAACCGCAGTTGTCATCGGCATAGCGGCGGCCTGCTCGTTCGTCTCCGCAGTGCTTTCGTTTTTCGTGGGCCTGCGCCTCATAAGGGGGCTGCGGGGGGCTGCCAGCGCGCTCATCAACGTGAACATCGCCGTGACCGTGGTCTCGCTTGTCTGCCAGCTCATGCTCTACGGCATCAGCTGGCTGCTTTTGTTCAGCTTCGTGTCGCTTGCGGCGCAAATCGCGCTCTCGGCTTACCTGAACCCCTCGCTTGCTAACGAGTCGAACCTGCAGGCGGGCCTTCGCAAGCTCGACACGAAAGTCCATGCTGAGCAGGGCACGCTCGGCTTGGCCGATCCCGGCGAAGGCTACATCCGGCTCGATTTCTTCAACCTGTTCTGGACGTTCATGGTCGGCAGCGTCATCGGCCTTATCGTCGAGATCATCTTCCACATGGTCGTCGTCGAGCCCGGCGTCTACCAGGACCGCGCGGGTTTGCTCTGGGGCCCCTTCTCGCCCATCTACGGCGTCGGGGCCGTGCTCATGACCATCGCGCTCAACCGCTTCAAGGACCGCAACATCGTGTTCATCTTCGTCGTCTGCACCATAATCGGCGGCGGCTTCGAGTATTTCGTCAGCTGGTTCATGGAAGTCGCGTTCGGCGCCACAGCTTGGGATTATTCCGACCAGTTCCTCGGCGACCTGTTCGGCGGGCGCACCTGCCTGCTGTTCGCTTCGATGTTCGGCGTTCTCGGCACGGTGTGGATCAAGCTGCTGTTGCCTGCATTCCTGCGGCTGTTCAACCTCATTCCCTGGAAATGGCGCTACAGCGTGACGCTCGTGTGCGCTGCGTTCATGCTGGTGAATTGCGTCATGACGCTGCAGGCACTCGACAATTGGGGCGCGCGCAAGGCGGGGCACGTGCCCGCGCCGGGAATCGAGCAGTTCTACGCCGAGAACTTCGACGACGAGTACATGGCGAACCGGTTCCAGAGCATGACCATCGATCCGAGCAAGTCTGTCCGCGCGTAAATGAGTGGCAAAATGAGTAGCAGGACGTTCCTGCTACTCATTTTATAGGAAATGAGTAGCAGGAACGTCCTGCTACTCATAAGGGAAGGACTAAACAGTGAAAAACGGTAAACGCATCTTGTCGCTTTTGTCGGCATTGGTGCTGACGCTCAGCTTGGCGCTGGTGCTTGGGGGCTGCGCGCAAACGAGTGGGTCGGCACAACGCGCGTCGGCAGCATCGAGCGAATCGGCGCAGAGCCCATCGGCCGCGCAAGAGTCGAGCGGGCAGGCGAGCGCCGCAGAATTGGATTTCCACAACCCTGGCGATGGCTATGCGTTAAAGCAGGTCGTGGTGCTGAGCCGCCACAACATCCGCGCCCCGCTGTCGACTACCGGGTCGGCCCTGGACATGGCGACTCCCCACACCTGGATCGATTGGACGTCCAATGCAAGCGAGCTGAGTATGCGCGGTGGAGCCTTGGAAACCATGATGGGCGAGTACATGCGCAAGTGGCTCGAATCCGAGGGGCTCATCCCCGAGAACTACCAGCCTGAAGAGGGCAAGGTGCGTTTCTACGCCAACGCGAAGCAGCGCACCATCGCGACTGCCCAGTACTTCTCGAGCGGATTCTTGCCCGTGGCGAACGTGCGCATCGAAACGCACGCCGACTACGACAAGATGGATCCCGTGTTCACCCCTGCGACCACCTTCGTCTCCGACTCGTACGTCGATGCGGCTTTGAAACAGGTCGGCACGATGGGCGGGGCTTCGGGCATGGCGGATGTCGCTGCCGGCTTGGCAGATTCATACGCGCTCATCGAGGACGTGGTGGACTACACCGAGTCGGAAAGCTACAAGTCGGGCGAATTGAAGGACCTGGACACGAAAGACACGCAGGTGACGCTCGAACTCGGCAAGGAGCCAGCTGCGTCTGGCTCGCTGAAGACGGCATGCCAGCTTGCCGACGCGCTCGTCTTGCAGTATTACGAGGCCCCGAATGCAACCGACGCCGCCTTCGGAAACGACCTCACCTTCGAGCAGTGGAAGCTCATTTCTCAATCGAAGGACTTCTACGGCGACCTGCTCTTCACTGCGCCCCTCGTGGCTGCCAACGTCGCACACCCCCTGTTACAGGAGATAGGCAACGAGCTGGATGCAGAAGGTCGCGTGTTCACGTTCCTGTGTGGACATGATTCGAACGTCGGCAGCGTGCTGGCGGCGCTAGGCGTCGAAGACTACGAGCTTCCGAACGCCATCGAGGCGAAGACGCCTATCGGCTGCAAGCTGGTGTTCGAGCGCTGGGAAAACGCAGCCGGCGAGCAGTTCGGCCGCGTGCGTCTGATGTACCAGAGCGTCGATGAGCTGCGTGAGGGAACCATGCTTGCGGGCACGGAGTCGCCCATGAGCGTCGAGCTCGCCTTCAAGGACCTGCAGAAGAATGCTGACGGTCTGTATGCATACGATGCGCTGCGCACGCGCATTGCCGACGCTACGGCTGAATACGACCGTATTGTGAAGGAATATGGCCAAGAGGCCCAAGAGGAGCAGGCCCAGGAGGAGCTTCCTGCAGCGGCCTAACGGAAAATGAGTACCAGGACGTTCCTGCTACTCATTTTCAGGGGCTACTTCCAGCCCGTGGCGAATTGTGGAAAATGAGTAGCAGGAACGTCCTGGTACTCATTCATGGAAGGGGAGGAACGAGATGAAGAAGAAACTATCGGGGCTGCTTTGCCTCATCGCGATGATCGCCCTTGCGGCAACGCTCGTCGCATGCGCAAGCAACACTGCCACTTCCGCTAGTTCTAGCTCTACGGAGGCAAGCGCATCAGCTGATGCCAGCGCGTCGCAGTCCGCTGAGAGCGCAGGCGACCCGCTCGACCTGTGGGCCGACGACGCGCCCCTCAAGAAGGAGCTCGTGGCTTTCGTGAAAGCCGCGACCGACGAGTCGTCGCCGGACTTCATCCCGGTTGAGGACCGCATTGCCACGTTCGACTTCGACGGGACGCTTTTCTGCGAGACCGACCCGAATTACTTCGACTACACGATGCTCGCCTATCGCGTGACCGAGGACCCGAACTACAAGGATAAGGCGTCAGACTTCGAGAAATCCGTGGCGGCGAAGATCATCGACCAAAACGAGAACGGCACGAAGTACGACGAGCTGCCCCTCGAGCACGGCCAGGCGGTGGCTAGCGCTTTTGCGGGCATGACGGTCGACGAGTTCTACAGTTACGTGCACGAGTTCATGAAGCAGCCCATGCCGAGCTACAAGGGAATGGTTCGCGGCGGGGGCTTCTACCTGCCGATGGTCCAGGTCGTCGAGTACCTTCAGGCGAACGACTTCACCGTGTACATCGTTTCCGGCACCGACCGCCTCATCGTGCGCGGCATCTTCTCGGACGAATCGTGCCCCATCGACCTTCCGCTCGACCAGGTAATCGGCTCCGACGAGACGCTCGTGGGCTCCGCCCAGGGTGATGCTGACGGCCTCGACTACACGTTTACCAAAGACGAGAAGCTCGTTTTGGGCGGCGAGTTCACGCTCAAGGACCTGAAGGAGAACAAGGTCTACCTCATCCAGAGGGAGATCGCCAAGCAGCCGGTGCTGTCGTTCGGCAACTCCTCGGGCGACTTCGCCATGGACAACTACGCGCTTTCCAACCCGGATTACCCTGCAGCTGCCTTCCAACTGTGCTGCGACGACCTCGAGCGCGAGAACGGCAGCATGAGCAAGGCCGATTCCATGCGCGAGGACTGCCAGAAGAACGGCTACGTGCCCGTCTCGATGGCGAACGACTGGAAAACCATTTACGGCGACGGCGTGACGTACCTCGGTGCCGAGGAGGAGCTGGCGCTGGCTGCGTAGGCCGATGAGTAGCAGGATGAGTAGCAGGACTGTCCTGCGACTCATTTCCTGTGGCGGATATGAACGAGAGCGATTTCCAGAAAATGAGTCACAGGACAGTCCTGCTACTCATCCTGCTACTCATTACAGAAAATGAGTCACAGGACAGTCCTGCTACTCATCCTGCTACTCATTACAGAAAATGAGTCACAGGACAGTCCTGCTACTCATCATCAACGCCTCTTGCCACCTCGCAAATTTTGGGAGACAATGACAAAAATTTGCGAGATAGGAATAGTAACGTGCCTTATGAACGAAGTATAGTCAATGTCGTAAAGGAACGCATAAACGAACCGAGGCGGTTCATACAGATTGTCATCGGCCCCCGACAGACGGGGAAAACCACGGCGGTCGCCCAGGCGCTCGCAGGTTACGCATACCCGCATCTCGCGGTGGAGGCGACTAAGAACGAATCGGGCGTCGATTGGCTGAGGGCGCAGTGGTACCGCGCCCGGCAACTTGCTTCTTCGGGTGCAGCGCTGCTCGCCATCGACGAAGTGCAGTACGTGCCTAACTGGTCATCGGCCGTGAAGACGCTCTGGGACGAGGATGCTACGGCGGGCATCGACTTGCGCGTGCTTCTTACCGGCTCATCGGCCACGCTCATTCAGGAGGGGCTCGACGAGTCGCTCACTGGCAGGTTCGAGCTCATTGAGAGCACGCACTGGACCTACCCCGAGTGCGCGAGCGCATTTGGATACAGCCTCGACGAGTTCCTGTTCTTCGGGGGATACCCGGGCGCTGCGCCGCTACGCCACGACCGACGACGCTGGCTGCGCTACATGAACGCGTCGGTCATCGAGCCGAGCATCGTCAATGATGCGATGCGGCTGAGCGAGGTGCGCAACCCCGAGCTCATGCGCAGGCTCTTCAGCACGGGCGCACCGTACTCGGGCCAGGAGGTCTCATACCGAAAGCTCCTCGGGCAGCTGGACGACCGAGGCAACACCGCCACCATCGCTCATTATCTGAAGCTGCTCGGTGACGCGGGGGTGATGAGCGGGCTTCAGAAATACGACCCGAAGATGCTGCGGCAGAAGGCGAGCTCGCCGAGAATCATGGTCCACGACACGGCGCTGTTGACTGCTTCATTCGGACGTAAGCGCGACTCGCTGCTCACCGATTCTGATTTGCGTGGGCGCCTGGTGGAGACGGCTGTGGGTGCCTATCTGGTGAACCTCTCGTACGCGGGTGATGTCGAGGTGTTCTGGTGGCGCGAGGGCGACCTGGAGGTCGACTTCGTCGTCACATGCGAGGATGCCGTGTGCGCGATCGAGGTGAAGAGTGGGCGGGTGAAACCCACCCGTGGTATGGCCGAGTTCGTCGTGCGCAACCCAGAGGCGCGCCCGTTGGTCGTTGGTTCTACGGAGTGCCCGCTCGAGGCGTTCCTCTCCGGCGAGGTCGAACTCTTCGCCTAGCTTGTGCCGCCGAGTCGACTATTAGCGGAGGTGGAAAGGAAGCCAGGGGGTGACAATCTGGAACCCCTCTTGTGGGGCGGGACAAGAAAACTTTTAATATCATGGGGGATTTTATCAAGCGGATAAAGGAGTTAAAACATGTTCAAAAACAAGTTAGCTGTAATCGCGATGGCTGGCCTGCTCGCCATGTGCCTGGGCCTTGTCGCCTGCGGCGGCAGCTCTTCCAGCTCGGCGGCGTCCAGCTCGGCAGCAACCTCCAGCTCGGCAGAAGCCTCTAGCTCGGCGGCGGCCTCCAGCTCAGCAACCTCCAGCTCGGCTGATACCAGCGCTACCGTGTATTGGCAGGGCACGCTTCCCGATGGCTCGACCGTGTGCTACGTGGATAATTCGATGAAGGGCGAAGCCGCCATCTCCATCGCCAAGAGCGACTACGCAGACGCTGTGGTGTGGGCGGGTCCCGTCAACTACGTCGAAAACGGCGTGGCCACCATCGCGGGCGCCAATACTGCAGAGCCCATCACCTTCTCCATCGTCGACATCACTCCCAACTCGTTCACGATCGATCTTACGGGTTACGGCGAGGCCGAGCTGAAGCCGGTCACCCAAGCTGAGATCAATGCGTACGCAGAGGAACTCGCAGAGGCTGTCGCAGATGAAGGCGAGAAGCTTCTGAAGGAAATCGAGGAAGCCGGCAAGGCCCTTGAAGCAGAGATCACAGCTGGGGTCGCAGCGCTTTCGGCCGAAGTCGAGAAGGCCACGACCGAGTTCAACAACCTCGACGACAAGACGGTCTTCTTCTGGAACGGCACGCTCGCTGATGGCTCGTCCGTCACCTACATGGACAACCCCGACAACGGCAAGGCCTTCCTCTGCATCGTCAAGAAGGACCTCTCTGGCGGCTCGGCATGGTATGGCAAGACCGCTGCTAGCGAAGATGGCAAGATCGTGACCATCACCGATGATAACGGGGCAACGGTGTCCTACGAAATCGTCGAAAGCACCCCTGGCGAATCCATGAAGATGAGCATCAAGGCGTATGGCGAAGGCGATCTTAAGGCTGTCACCAAGGCCGATTTCGTGAAGTTCGCAGAAGAGCTTGGGAAGAGCCTGAGCGAGGGCGCTGCCAAGTAAAACGGCAAGCAGGCGCATCGCGCAAACGCAAGCTATCAAAGTGCCGGGGCGGGCGACCTCCCCGGCATTTTTTGTTGGTTGTTGCCAGAATGAGTAGCAGGACGTTCCTCCTACTCATTTTTGTAAAGTGCAACCAGCTTTGTTGCCATTCCAAAAATGAGTAGGAGGAACGTCCTGCTACTCATTCCCGGATGACTCCCAGAAAATGAGTCACAGGACAGTCCTGCTACTCATTCTTGAACGTAAAGAAGGCTTCCATTACGGAAGCCTTCTCGGAGGTGTCGCTTTGATTGCGGTTCTTACCGCGCTCGCAGACTACTACAGGAGCTCGCTGAGCGCCAGGTAATCGCCGTAGGTCATCTTCACGGCAACGCCCTTGCCGTAACCGTCGATTTCGACGTTCAACGAGCCGTCCTCGTCGGTCTTGGCGGTGGTGAAGCTGATGGCTTCCTTCGTATCTTCGTCGGTGATGGTGACCTTGCCGTCGTCGGCCTTGGTCACGTTGCCCGACCAGGTCTTCACGACGTTGCCCGCATCCTTCAGCGGGGCGATGGCCAGCGAGGCCACGGTGCTGTCATCGTTGTCCATGTAGACGAAGAGCGAACCGCTGTCGAGTATGCCAACCCAGTTGATCTCGGTTTCGAGGGACTTGGCGATCTCCTCTGCTTCAGCAACCCTTGCCCAGTCAGCTGCGGTCATCGGCACGATGGCGCCCTTGCCGTAGCCTTCGACCTCGATCAGCACGGCGCCGTCCTCGGTGATGTCGCTGAGGGTGAAGCTGATGGCTTCCTTCGAGGTGTCGTCGGTGATGGTGACCTTGCCGTCGTTAGTGGTGGTCATAGCGCCCAGCCACCTCTTCGGCTCGGTGCCCTGCTTCTCGAGGACGAGGCCGCCATTCGCGCCGTCGTCGCTGCTGATGTAGTCGACGAGCGTACCGTCGACGAGAGCACCCTGCCAGGAGACGATGAGGTCTTCTGCGGAAGCCGCGCTGCTGGAGGCGGCTGAGCTCGCCGCGCTGCTGGAGGCGGCAGAGCTCGCAGCGCTGCTGGAGGCCTCTGCGCTGCTGGAAGCGGTGCTTGCCGAGCTGCTCGCGGCCTGTCCGCCGCAGGCGCTCAGGCCGAGCATCGCCACGAGTGCGGCAGATGCTGCGATTGCAATGAACTTCGTTTTCACCATTTTCTCTTTCTCCTTCCCTTTTGTTGGAAAAATGGTCACTAGCCAAAGTAGCACAGCGCTACGCC
Source organism: Eggerthellaceae bacterium (assembly GCA_017459925.1). GTDB lineage: Bacteria > Actinomycetota > Coriobacteriia > Coriobacteriales > Eggerthellaceae > UBA9715. The sequence goes on along the minus strand of JAFUCC010000133.1, from coordinate 8,759 downwards.
GTGGCCAGCGAAGCGAAACCAAAAAACGTGTGACAATCTGGAACCCCCCAGATTTAGAAATGCCAACGCCGGTCACGTATCAGAGCTGCTGCAGCTCTTCTGCGCTCGCGTTCTCGGCGATCGTCACCACGCCGCTGATGACGTTCACGATGTTTTGCAGGCCGCCCAAGAACAGCTCGAAGCACAGCGCCATCTGGATATCGGCTTTGGAGGCCAGGTACGTCGACACTATCAGTATGCCGATGAGGATGGAGCCCGGCTGGTTGGGGGAGCCCGACGACATGAACAGCACGATGAAGCCGACGACCACGATGCTGAGCCATGACCACTCGTTCGCGGCGAACAGGATATAGGCCACGGCGATGAACATGAGGACGAAGCAGTTGCCGTCCAGGTTGGTCTGCGCCATCACCGGAAGCTCCTTTTCGAGCCGCTCCCGCGAGAAGCCGAAGTTCTCAACGCAGTAGCGCACGTTGTAGGGCACGGCGTCGATGACGGAGCCCATCTTGAAGTTCTCCTTCACGAGCGGCCAGAGCTTCCTCGCGAACTCCCGCACGCGTATGCCTTTCGCCTTCAGCCTCAGGGCGTATATGACCAGCAAGAGCAGCGAGCACAAAAACACGTCTACGGCGATGGACAGGACTTGCAAGAACGCCCCGATTTGGTCTGCCAGCAGAACGTCCAGGAAAAGCAGGAAGCACGCCAGCGGGAAGACGCCCATCACTATATGAAGGATGCCCGAGAACAGGTCGTAGCAAGCGTCTATGGCGCGCTTCAACGTGCCAAAGCTTTTCCCTATGGTGACGAGCGCGCCGACGACGAGGAGCGCCACGACGATCATGGGGACGGGGGAGATGGTCGTGAATGGCTCGAGGATGTTCGACGGTATGATCTTGTCGACCGCCGAGGCAAGCGACCAGTTGGCAATGCCCGGGTTGATCGTGTGCGCCTCTCCGGTGACCATATCGGCTCCCAGGACGTAAACGATGGCCGCGACGGTGGCCAGGACGACGGCGACGACGGAAGAGCACAGCGAGGTCATGAATAGCTGGCGCGAAGTGGAATTACGCTCCGACACGATGAAGGAATCGGTCGCGTTCTTCAGCAGCGAGAAGAGCGTCATCGGCGCTCCCACCATGAGCACTGCGTTGGTGAACAGGTTCTCGAGGGGCGCCACCCACTGCTCCGCCAGCTGCTGGCGTCCCGTTTCGTCAAGGGCGAAGCTGAGCACCAGCCCGACGACGATGGCCAGGGCGGCGGCGATGAGGTTCGGCAGGATGAAGGCGCGTGAGCTTTGACTCACGGCGATTCGGACGACGTTGGATCCGCCGAGATACGAGCAAGACAGCTTGTCGGAAAACGTTTCGATGACATTAGCGTCGGGGTCATCGGGGCTGTCTTCCTCGTGTACCGAGAAGCGCTTGCCCGGGAATACCATCTTGATGTCAGTGCGCCCGAGCTCAGAGACGATGCTGACCTCGAGCTTCGCGCTTTCGTCGCCAGCCTCGGAAAAGACCTCATGGATAACGGCCTCGAAGAGCGACATAGCCTCAGAGGCGGCGTTGGCGTTGACATGGCGCCTCTTGCACGCCTCCTCGATGAAGGCCCGAGCCTCGGAAAGGCCTTTCTTGTCCGCGTCTATTTCTATGGTCTTAGTGCTCATATTCCCCATTATTAGGTATGTTAACCCGCTTCTGACATGATGAGCATCAGGACGTTCCAGCTACTCATTTTCCCGAAAATGAGTAGCAGGAACGTCCTGATGCTCATTATTGTACCTTCGAATAGCTATCGGATTGTACGGGGAGGTGACGGTCTGGAACCCCCCTTCACAAACGCGGAATCCGATATGAAAATGCTTCACAACCCTGCATCGGGTAGGCACTCAGGGCATTTGGGAGTGAAGCAAGTTGAAAGAAAGCGCAATAAACGAAGCACGGCGGAACACCGCAAGCAGCAACGAATCTCATAGCAGCGTTCGAGGTTCTCATGCGAAACCGTCCGACCTTCACCAAGAAGTCGAACGTCTGGAAGCCGCTGTCGAGGCGGCGGAAAACGAGAGCGTCGTCTACGGGCGCATCGCCCATGCCTTGGCGCAAGGCTGCATCGATTTGTTCCATGTAAACATTGCCACCGGCGAGTTTGTGGAATACAGCACCGATGACGCGCACGACTCGCTTACCGAAATACGGCGCGCGTCGGATTTCTTCGAGTGCTGCAAACGCGAAGCCGAGCTGTTCGTGCATGAAGAGGACCGGGCCGCGTTTGTAGCCGCCATGAACGGGGGATTCCTGTTTGATGCGTTAAGCCGGTCCAAGTCATTCGAGATGTCGTATCGCAGGATGCTCGACGGAGACATGATCTTCGTGAACATGAGGGTCTCCCGAATGGAGGACGACAGGCGCTTCGTGGTCATAGCCGTAACCGATGTTGACGAGCTCGTGAGAAGGCGCCGTGCGGAAGAGCGAATGCAGGAGGAGCGGCTCGAGCATATGCGCTCGCTTGCCGACGTTGATGCGCTGACGGGCGTTAAGAACAAGCATGCGTATCTGGAAGCGGAAGCGCTCTTGGACCGCCAAATTGTCGAGCAAAGCATATCGCCCTTCGCCATCGTGATGTGCGACGTGAACGACCTGAAGAAGGTTAACGACACAGCCGGTCATCAAGCGGGAGACGAATTGCTCATAAACGCCTGCAAGACGATATGCGACGTATTCAAGCACAGCCCGGTTTTCCGCATTGGCGGAGATGAGTTCACGGTCATAGCTCAGGGGGACGATTACGCACAACTCGAAGACCGGCTCGCCGAAATGCGCGACCACAACGAGCAAGCATTGCAGTCAGGCGAAGCCGTTATCGCCTTCGGGGCGGCGTGGTACCGAGGCGACGCAAGCGTGGACACGGTATTCGATCGCGCAGATCGCAACATGTACGAGAACAAGAACCGTCTGAAGTTGCGCAGCGCCAACTAAGTTGCAGGGTTGGGGCGTGACGTTCTGGAACCCCCCTTGCGTGGGATGGCGCGTTGTCTTAGAAACTGTATACAGGTCTGAACAAAAGGAGGACAAACATGGCCGAGAAGAAGAAATTCCATTTTGTTGCTGATACGTCGCTTGGGCACATCGACGGTGACCTCAAGCTCGAAATCGACGGCAACAACGTCGAAGGCTCGTTCAACGCGCTGGGTGTCGATATGCATCTGATCGACGGCCATTACGAGGACGGGTGCTTCAAGGGCAGCTTCAAGGAGGAAATCCTGTTCATGCCCATCGAGGGCACCATCGAAGGCAAGATCGAGGGCGACAAGTGCACGGCGACCATCACCACCGGCAGCGGCTCTCGCACGATTGAAAGCGTCTAAGGCGCTTTCCAAATCGGAAATGAGTCGCAGGACTGTCCTGTTACTCATTTCCCGGTAATCGCCCGAACTTGTAGCTCATTACAGGAAATGAGTAACAGGACAGTCCTGCGACTCATTTGGCAACGGGGCCGCCCTGCGGCTCATTTCTGCGCACATGTAACGCTTCTGTTCGCCTTGGCGTGTAGAGTAACCCGACAAAGTGGGTCGCCAGGTGGAAGGAAGCGTAGATGCAGCGGAGCGGTAGCCAGAAGGCACTGCTGGTGTTCTCGGTCATCGAGATCGCGTGCGCGGCGTTCCTCATCATCGGCGGCATTCTGGTTGTTGCCGGAGCTGGGATGGTTGGCGGCGGCGCCCTGTTAGGCGACCTGACCTTGAAAGGACAAGGAAAGGACGCCATCCTGCTCGCTCGTGCTGCTATCTTGCTTATCGGCTTGGGGGCTTGGGGCCTGCTCTGCGGCATTTTCGGCATACGCGCCGCCAACGACAGCCGGAAGATCATGATCGCGTGGGTATTCCTGCTCATCGGACTGATTTTGAACGTCGTGGGTGCCGCCTGGTCGGTCTTGGGCGGATCCTTCGGGCAAAGCCCGGCCTTGATCGTCATGAGCCTCGTCTTCGACATCGTCCTGTTCTGGATCGCCGACAACATCAAGCGCGAAGCGGCCGAGTAGAATGAACCAAAAGGGGCATGATGAGCATCAGGACGTTCCTGCTACTCATTTTCCCGAAAATGAGTAGCAGGAACGTCCTGATGCTCATCGTGTCGCAAGCCCGCCTGACCCTTCGTCGAGCTCCCGCCCGCCAGAGCCTGTACAATTGGCTGCGAGAACAGGAAGGGAGGCTGAGCGGGATATGAGCGAGGCGCTGATAGGCGTGAACCTGGCAATTGCCGCCGCCGGTCTCACGATATGCATAATCGGCCTCCTGCAGTCGCTGCTCGGACGCCAGCTCGCTCCTGAGACGCGCCGATTCCTCGTCGTGATTTTCGCCGTGCTCGTCGTGTACGTGGGTTGCGACCTGCTCGGCCAGGCGGCCGACGACTACTCGGGAACCTTGGCGGTGGCTGCTGCTCGGGTCCTGCTCTTCCTCGAGTCGCTCTCCTCCGCGTTCGCAGCGCTCGTCCTGCTTGCGTTTCTCCTGCGCTCGTGCGGGGAGGAGCGGTGGTGGGAGAGCGCGGCGTTCCGCGCTGCTTGCGTGCTGTGGCTGCTGTACCTGGCCATGCTCGTCTTCAACGAGGCCACTGGCGCCTTCTACGTGATAAATCGCGACAACGTTTACCACCGAGGCCCCTACTATCCTGCGCTGCTCGTGCCGCCGGTGCTCATCATGGCGATTGGCTTGGCGGTGTTGGTGAAGCGGCGCGCCGATCTGTCTCCGGGCGAGCGCTCGGCGTTCGTGGCCTACCTGGTCATCCCTGCTGCCTCCATGGTGTGGCAGATGCTCTCGTACGGCCTCTACATCGTCGTGCTCGGCACTGCAATCGCCGCGTTCGTCATGCTCACCTACATCCAGTCGGATCAGTCGAGGCGCCATTACCTCGCGCAGGCGGAAAACGCCCGTCTGAAATCCGACCTCATGCTCAGCCAGCTGCAGCCGCACTTCCTCAGCAACGCGCTTGGTGCAATCGGGGGGCTGTGCCGCGACAACCCCGAGGCGAAGGAGGCGATCGGCACGTTTTCCCGCTATCTTCGCGAGAACGTCGATGCGCTTACCGACGACGCGCCGGCGCCGTTTTCGCGCGAACTCGACCATGCGAGGGCTTACCTCGAGCTCGAGAAGCTGCGCTTCGGCGACGATTTGAGCGTCGCCTACGACGTGCGGGCGACGGAGTTCTTCATGCCGACGCTCACACTGCAGCCCATCGCGGAGAATGCCGTGCGCCACGGGATCCGCGGGACCGAGGACGGCACGGGCACGGTCACGGTGTCCTCGCGCGAGTGCAAAGACCGCTGGGAGGTGACCGTTGCCGACGACGGCGCGGGTTTCGATCCGATGGCGCCGCCGGCAGACGGGCGGACCCATGTCGGCTTGGCGGCCGTGCGCGAGAGGTTGCACCACGAGTGCGGCGGCGAACTGCTCGTCGAATCCGAGCCGGGCTGCGGTAGCCGGGTTACGATCGTGATCCCGAAAGCTGGCGAGCCGGACGGATGAGTCACAGGACTGTCCTGTTACTCATTTCCTGGTAATCGCCCGAACTCGTAGCCCGTCACGGAAAATGAGTAGCAGGACAGTCCTGCGACTCATCCAAGGAAAGCGAGATGGTTTGGAGGTAGCCGATGCTGGTATTCGCGATAGATGACGAACAGGCCATGCTCGACGAGCTCGTCGATGCGATTACTGCCGCCGAACCAGCGGCTGAGGTGCGCGCTTTCAAGAGGGCAAAGCCGGCGCTTGCAGCCATCGAGGACGGCGCGCTTCCCGACGCGGTGTTCACCGACATCGAGTTGCCGGGTGCTGACGGCCTGGCCCTCGCTAGGCAGGTGAAGGCCGCAGCACCCCGGGCTAAGGTCGTGTTCGTGACAGCCCACCCGGGTTACGCCGTGGATGCGTTCCGCCTGCACGCCGACGGCTTCGTGGTTAAACCGGTCGAGGCCGCCCGCGTCCGCGAAGAGCTCGACGCCCTGTTCCCGGAGGCGCCCGCGACTGCGAAGCTGTGCGTCCGCTGCTTCGGCAGCTTCGAGGTGTTCTACGGCGGCGAACCGCTTGCCCTGGCGCGCACGCGCAGCAAGGAGCTGCTCGCATTCCTCGTCGACCGCAACGGAGGCACCTGCACCGGAGCCGAGCTCGCGGACGCGCTCTGGGAAGGTGGCGAGGTAAGGGAGCCCGCAGCTTACCTGCGCATGCTCACCATGGACCTGCGCGAAGCCCTCGAGGCAGTGGGGATGGGCGACGTTCTGGTGCGCAGCCGCAACAAGTGGGCAGTGCGCACAGACCTCATCGACTGCGATTACTACCGGATGCTCGAAGGCGACCCGGATGCTGTGGCGTCGTTTACCGGCGAGTACATGAGGCAGTACAGCTGGGCCGAGGAGACCACCGCCCGGCTGCATTTCATGCGCCGGAACATGGAAGTTGATTAAATTCCAAAACGAAATGCCATTGCTGTAAGCGTTTTTGAAGAACGAGAGCGGCTGCACTTCACAAACGTGCGGCCGCTCCTTTGTTATGGGTCAGTATGGGCCAGGCAAGACGTTAGCGCTGGGTCAGCATCCAGTGGGTCTTCGCGAGCGTCTCGTGGAACGTATCGCACTTAAGCGCGATGAGGTCGAGGTGCTCGGATTCCGCTTTCGCCTTCACATCGCCGACGTTCTCGATGAGCGCTGCGTAGTCTTTGGCGACGATGGCGAACGCATCCTTCGAGGTCGTGAAGTCGAGCTTCGCCTCTTCCAGCTGCGCGTGTGATGCAAATTCGCCCATAGTGGCAACGGGCTTCATCTCGCACATGAGCATGACCTCGGCCGTTTCGTCGACCATCAGCTGAAGCTCGTCGTAGATCTCCTCGAGCTTGGCGTGCGCCATGAAGAAGTCGGGGCCTTTCACATACCAATGAAGCCCCTGCACCTTATGCGCTGCTACCACGAAATCGCCGAGCAAGCCGTTCATCATCTTGATCATGGTGTCACCTCCTTTCGGGAAGATCGGGTTCGTGCCTTTGATTCTACGGGTGAATACGCCTGTTCCCGATTCAGCCGAAGATTCGTAAACCCCCAGATGAACTGGCGTAACATTGGTTAGGTTCCTGCGAAGCGTTCGTTACTGTTGCGATGAATAACGCGTATTTTGGAAAATGCGTGCGGCGCTTTCCGTTTGTGCATTACAGACTAAAATAGGGGACTTAGGACATAGCGTGTGTCAATCTTGCCTGGTCAGGTTGACGCATTGTTCGGAAGGAGCACCTCATGACGAGCGAAGCTGAGGAACTGAAGCAAGTCGGCGAGCGCATGCGCGGGCTGCGCGAGGCGTGCGATGTGACAGTCGAGGAAATGGCCGCCGACCTGGAAGTCGACGTCGAGCGCTATAAGCGCTGGGAGGAAACTGGCGCGGGCGTGCCCATTTCGGCCGTGTACCACATGGCGCGCAAGTTCGGCGTGGAGTTCACCGAGATCCTGACCGGCACCGCTGCAAAGCTCGATACGTACCAGGTGGTGCGTTCTGGCGAGGGCAAGGAAGTCGACCGCTACCCGGACTACCACTACGACGACTTGGCGTGGCGCATCCGCGACAAGATCATGCAGCCGCTCGAGGTCGTTTTGGACCCGAGCGACGAACCCGCGAAGCTCGTCACCCATGGTGGCCAGGAGTTCAACCTCGTGCTGGAAGGCACCGTCATCGTGCACATCGGCGACGATGAGATGGAATTGAACCCCGGCGACAGCGTGTACTTCAACCCGCAGCTTCCCCATAGCCAACGTTGCGGCAGCTCGGTACCCGCACGGTTTGTGACCGTCATCGCAGAATGAGTTTCGGAAATGAGTAGCAGGACGTTCCTGCAACTCATTTTCCGTTACGTGGTATTGGCTAGGGAGATGTGTTGAAAATGAGTTGCAGGAACGTCCTGCTACTCATTTAGGGAGCAAGCAAAGATGGATTACATACTGAAGAAGTACTGCCCGCGTGTTGATTTCGAGTCCTACGAGGACTTCTACGTGAACTTCAAGATAAACGTGCCGGAAGAATTCAACTTCGGCTACGACGTCGTGGACGAATGGGCGCGCGTCGAGCCCGACAAGCGCGCGCTTGTGTGGTGCAACGATGCCGGCGAGGAGCGCACGTTCACGTTCGCCGACATCAGCCGTCTGTCGAACAAGACGGCCAACGCATTCAAGAAGCTCGGCATCGGCAAGGGCGACATCGTCATGTGCATCATGCGCCGTCGCTGGGAATACTGGGTGATTGCGAGCGCGTTGTGCAAGCTGGGCGCCACGGTCATTCCCGCGTCGCTGCAGCTGACGACGCACGACATCGAATACCGCGCCAACAAGTGCAACGTGAAGATGATGGTCTGCGTCACCGACGAGTACGTGTGCTCGCAGGTGGAAGGCGCGCTTCCCACGTCGCCTTCGATCGAGAACCGCATCTGCGTGGCGGGCAATCGCGAGGGCTGGCTGAACTTCGACGAGCTCATCGCCGACGAACCCGAAACATGGGAGCGCCCGGCTTCCGGTTCGCCCGAGGCCGTGACTAGCAAAGACATCATGCTCATTTACTTCACGAGCGGCACGACCGGGCATCCCAAGCCTGTTATGCATAACTACGCGCATCCGCTCGGGCACATCCTAACCGCCAAGTACTGGCAGCAGGTGCGCGAGAACTGCCTGCACATGTCGGTTACCGACAGCGGCTGGGCGAAGTTCGGCTGGGGGAAGATCTACGGCCAGTGGATTGCCGGCGCCACCAT
>JAFUCC010000132.1 GCA_017459925.1 Eggerthellaceae bacterium | reverse complement strand
CCGCTCCGCGCTCCAGCGGGGCATGCCCGCGAACTCGCTCGCTTCGCTCGCTCAGACAGCGCGGGCATAAGCGGCCCCGCCTCCGCGCCTCGCAGCCCGCGAATACGCGGTAGACGCCCTACCGCAATCAAGCCTGCCGAAACTAATGCACGCTGCAGCTGAGGCAGGGGTCGTAGGCGCGGACGAGCTTCTCGACTTCGAGCTTTATCGTGGGCTCGTCGGCGCCCTGCGCGAGCAGGAGCTCGGCAAGCTGGCGCATGTCGACTTCCATGTTCGCCACGTTCTGCGACGTGGGGGTGATGATGGAAGCGTGCACGACCTTGCCCGCGTCGTCCAGTTCCAGCTCGTGCAGCACCACGCCGCGCGGCGCCTCGGTGTAGCCGACGCCCCGACCAGCGCGAACCTCGAACTTCGCGGGCGCGCTTGAGCCTTCGAACTCGTCGGCTGCCAAGCGGCGGCACAGGATGGCGCAGCGTTCCAAAGCGTCGACCAGCTCGACGGCTTGCGCTACGTTGTTGCGGAACGGATTGCGCTCGGGCGGACGCAGGCCGGCCTTCGCGGCAGCCACCTTCGCCTGCTTGCTCAGGTGCGGCCACGACAGGTTGATGCGGGCAAGCGCGCTCGTCATGTACGGACGGGCAGTCGAGCGCACGCGCGCGAACAGGGCGCCGGAATGCGGCACCTTGAACTCCTCGATGGCGTCGGTCCACTCGTCGGCGTCGAACGCGATGTCGGCGTCGATGAACTTCGCCACGCGCGAATCGCATACGGCGTACTTGTCGGACGCGTACATGGCCAGCACGTCGCCGGCGCTTTGCATGTCGGGCACTTCGAACGAGTTGAACAGGTCGACCGTCGCCAGCGCGAACGGGATCATCGCCTCCATGCGCTCGGCGAACGCGAGGTACTCATCGGCGGTGATTTCATGCGTAAAACCGCCGACCACCGCGGTGATCGGATGAATGGAGCGGCCGCCCACGGCGGTGCACAGCTCGTTGCCCAGCTGCTTCAGCGCCAATGCGCTGTCGAACAGCTCGGGGTTGATCTCTTCCACGGGGAACACGCTTTTCTGCCCCAGGAAATCAGGCGCCGCCAGCACGTACAGATGCGTGCCGTGGTTCTGCAAATACGACCCGTACACCAGAAGCTCGCGAATCGCGTTCGTGCGGTCGGTCACGTTCACGCCGAAGATGCGCTCGATGGCCAGCAGGTCGGTGACCGTGTGGCTTGCCGAGCAGATGCCGCAGATGCGCGACGAAATGTAGCTGACCTCGGTGAAGCTGCGGCCGCGTACCATGCTCTCGAACAGGCGCGCCGGCTCGACGACTTCCATCTGAACGGTCTTAACTTCGTTGTCCTCGATCACGACATGGACGTTGCCGTGCCCCTCGATGCGGGCGATGTGGTCGACGTTGATGGCTGCGCGCATCATTCATCACCGCCTTCGGCCAAAACCGGATTCACTTGGTTGAACATCTCGAGCGCCTTGTCGAAATCAGACACGGACACGCCATAAGTTTCGCAGGCGGCGCGGGCGGCTTCTAGGTTGGCATCGGGGGAAAGCCCCGCGCAACCGTTGCACGGGCGCCCCAGGTTCACGCAGCGCGCTCCGCAGCCTGCACGCGTGACCAGCCCCAAGCACAGCACGCCATCCTGCAAGAAGCACTCAGTCTCGTTGCGCTTGCAGTCGCTGCACATCGTGCGCGTTTCGGGCAGGCGGTTGCTGCCGAACAGGGCACGCTGCAGAGCCGCCACGAAATCGAGCGGGTCAATCGGGCAGCAACGCACCTCGGAATCGACGTCGATGACGGCGCTGACCGGCCGCGGCGTTATGAGCTCGCCGCTGGCATCGGGCGATGTATCACCGTACACTTCCGAAACGCGGCCATCCAACCCCGGCGCGGCCATGCCGGTCACGCCGGCGGTGATGGCACATGCGCCGATGGCCATGACGTGCGCCGCCTTGCTCCGGACGGCGCGCACAGTCTCTTCCGACTCGCGCGTGGTCACCGCGCCCTCGATGATGGCGACGTCGTAGCTGTCCGGCATGTCCTCGGACGTGACGAGCTGCCAATACTGCAAGTCGATTTGCCCGAGGATCTGCATGAGGTACGGCTCGGCGTTCGTAATCTGCAGCTGGCAGCCGAAACAGCTGGCCAGGCCCACCACGACGACGCGCGGCACACGGCGCTCGGAATCGGTAATAAGGCTGAAGGCACCCATGCTACATCGACCCCTGAATGTTCTTGGCTTCCCAATAGTTGAAGACCGGCCCATCGATGCAGCAGTACTGGTGGCCGATTTGACAGTGGCCGCACTTGCCCATGCCGCACTTCATGTGCCGCTCGAAATCGAGGTAAATGTGGTCGTAGTCGATGTTCTTCTCGCGCATGACCTGCACGACGAACTTGTACATGATCGGCGGGCCGCACACCACGCCGTACGTGTCGGCCGGGTTGATGTCGAGCCGCTTCATGGGCTCGGTCACCACGCCGACTTCGCCGTCCCACGTGTCGTCCGGGTGGTCGACGGTCAGGTACAGCTCGAAGTCCTTGCGGTGGCGCCACATTTCGAACTGATCGCGGAACATGATGTCCGACGGCGTGCGCGAACCGTACACGATGGTGACTTTCCCGAAGTCGGAGCGGTTGTCGTGAATGTAGTTGATGAGCGAGCGCACCGGCGCGATGCCCAAACCGCCCGCCACGATGAGCACGTCGTGACCGCGGAACTTGTCGACCGGGAACCCGCGTCCGAACGGCCCGCGGATGCCCACGATGTCGCCCGCGTGCATGCTGTGCAAAGCGCCCGTCACCGTGCCGGCGCGGCGGATGCACAGCTCGACGAAGCCCTGCTTGGTCGGCGAGCTCGTTATGGAGATGGGCGCCTCGCCCACGCCGAACAGCGAAAGCTCGAGGAACTGGCCGGGCTCGTGCACGAACGCCTCGCGCACGCGCTCGTCGATGAAGCGCATCTCGACCAGCTTCTCGTTTGCCGTGAGGTCGCGCATCGACGTGATGCGCGCAGGCCACGGACGGTACGCGTTGCCGAGCAGCATCTCCTCGCCCGACATGGCATGCGGGGCTTCGCGCAGGGCATCGACCTGAATGGAGCCACGTGCCATGTTACTTTGCATGGTCGGCCCCCTTCCGCTTGAAGAACTGCAGCACTTCGATGGGGTTGATGCCCGTCTTGCAGGCGCTCACGCAACGGCCACAGCCGACGCACAGCATGCGGTCGTGGTTCACCATGAAGCCGTTGAGCTTGTGGTACATGCGATGGCGCACGCGCTCGCGGCCGGTCGGGCGGAAGTTATGCCCGCCGGTCACCGCAGCGAACCCCGGACTCGTGCAAGCATCCCACGTGCGCTGGCGCTCGCCGGTCTTGCCATCGGGCGCGAGCACGTCGCGGATGTCGAAGCAGAAGCACGTCGGGCACACGCTCGCGCAGGCCGAGCACGACAGGCACCTGCTGCCGAGCTCTTCCCAGAACGGATCGGAGTGGAACACGTCCATGAGCATGGCGACGTCTTGCACGTCGGGGATGTCCTTGTTGAACGCCGATTGGCGGGCACGGGTGGCCTGGCGGAACGCGATACGGTCCTCGTCGGTGGCTTCGGAGATCTCGCACGCCGCCTCGAGGATGTTCGTGGCCTCGACGCTCGACATGGAAACCAGGTACTTCTCGCCGATGTCGTGCAGGAACAGGTCGTAGCCGAACTGCGCCTCGTCGGCGCCCCACAAATGGCAGAAGCAGTTGTTGTTCGGCACGCAGCTGATGCCGACGATGATGGTGGCCTCGCGGCGCGCCTGGTAGTACGGGTCGACGTACTTCCCGCCGATGAGCGCGATGTCGAGGCGGTTCATGGCGTTGATGTCGCATGTGTGCACGCCGAACACGACGCGCGGCGTGACCTGCTCGGTGAAGTCTTCGACCAGGTTCATGCCCGCGTCGAACTTCATGAGCGTCTCGATCGGCGGCATGAGGTACTTCTTTGGCGACGACGCGGTCTGCGTGTAGCCGAGCTCGATTTCATCGGGCGATTCGATGACGTCGAAGATGTACCCGCCGCCCCGTTTCACAGGCGCGACGACCTCGTATTCTTCCATGAACGCACGGACGAGCTTGGGCAGTTCCCGCTTGTCCATGACACGGTAGAGCATGGCGGCCCCTCTCTCTTAGAGCGCCTTCCCAACACGTCCACTCTACCATCGGCAAAGCCCAAAACTCGGCGCAAAACAAAGAAGCGGCCAACCTGTTCGGTCAGCCGCAATGTAATGCCAACTTGAACATCACCCCAGGGGTGATGTTCAAGTTCAAGCGGAAGAGCGTAGCCTGCTTCGGCGGGAGGGGGTAACGCGCGCAGTTCCGCAACAAGCGAAACGTCGAATTGAACATTGTCCCTGGGGTGATGTTCAAATTGAAAAAGCGTTTCCATGTAAAGAAAGCACATCAACAAATTTGAACATCACCCCAGGGACAATGTTCAATTCCGTCACGCCTACGCTCCTCGCAGCTCGCGAAAGCGAGGCGGGTATTCCGGAAGCGCTTGAATCTTAGCCGAAGAACACGCCGATTTCGCGTTCGGCGGACTCGGGCGAGTCGGAGCCGTGGATGACGTTCTCGTCCATGGTCAGGCCGAAGTCGCCGCGGATGGTGCCAGGCGCCGCCTCGGCAGGGTTCGTGGAGCCCATGAGCGAGCGCACCTTGGCGACCGCACCCTCGCCGGACACGACCATCTTCACGACCGGACCGGAGGTGACGTAGGCGATGAGGCCCTCGTAGAACGGCTTGCCCTCGTGCTCGGCGTAGTTGGCCTTGGCCTGCTTGGGGGTGACCATTTCCAGGCGCATCTGCTCGATCTTCAGGCCGGCGCGCTCGAAGCGGTTGACGATCTCGCCGACGTGGCCGTTGCGCACGCCGTCCGGCTTGATCATGGTGTAAGTCTTCTGAATTGCCATGTTGTTTCCTTTCTAATTCTGACTCGTGAAGTACAGCTCCACGTTTGAAACCTTCCAGCCGAGCATGTCTCGCACGAGCGAGATCTGGTACTGAACATCGCCGCCTTGCGGAGTCGTGCCGGTAACGTAAGCGGTCGACGTGCTCATGGCCTTGTTCACGCCGTCGACGTTCGCCGTCGTGCCGGACGGGATGATGGCCGCCATATCGGCAATGTCATCCGAAGACAGGCTCGAAGCGTACGTCGAAGACGCCGTCGGGTCGTCGAACAGCTGCTCGATGACGGCTTCCTGCGTCGGCCAGCCGTAACCCTGCGAATACAGGAACAAGCCAGCGCCCAACGCAACCAGGATGAGCACGATGATGACGATCAGCACCTTCAGGCCCGTGCCGCGGCGCTTGCGCTCCATCTTCACGACGCCCTTCGACCACTGCTCGAGCTCTTCGTCGGTGGCGTTGAAGAAGCGGTCTTCCCCGCGCGGCGCGTAGTCGCCCTGCTTGGCGTACTGGTCGGCGAAGTAGTAGTCCTCGGAAACGGCAGCCTCGTCGACGACGTAGGGCTCTTGCTCGGGGATGGCCGAGCCGTCGGACGCCACATCGAGCCCCGACATGTCGGCGATGGCCGGCAGCGCCTGGGTGCTCTCGGCATTGCCCTGCGCCACGGCGGCAACCGCGCGCTGGTAGTCGACGCTGGCCGAATCGGACAGGAAGTACGTCTTGTCGGCGATGGCCTTCTCGAAGGCCTCGACCGCCTGCGGCATCTGGCCCGACGCAGCGTAGGCCTGGCCCAAGCTGGCGTACATCTTGTTGCGCGTTTCGGCGGGCATGTCGAACTGCAGGGCGCTTTCGTACGATGCCACCGCGTCGGCGGGGCGGTTCAGCGCCATGAAGCACACGCCCAAGTTGAGCAGCGCCTTCGTGGGGTCGGGGTTCGACTCGTCGAGCGCAGCCTCGCGGAACGCCACGCCCGCTTCGGCCGACTTTCCCTGTTTCAGCAGCGCGTTGCCCATGCCCGTGTACGCCTTGTACGGCGTGGGGTAATTGCGGTCGGAAACGGCGATCTCGAAATGCTTGACCGCGTTGTTCCAATCGCGCAGGGCGGCATACGACATGCCGAGGTTGCAGTTCACCGTGCCCACGGCGTCGTACGCCGAGTCGGCGGTGGCCTGCGTGTAGGCCTCGATGGCCTCGTAATAGCTCTTCAGCTTCATCAGGCAGTTGCCGATTTGGTGGTAAATCAGGCCGATTTCGCCCACCTGCGGCGGGTTCGCCGCGTCTTGCAGGCAGCGGTTATACAGATCGAGCGCCCGATTGTAGTCGGACGTGATTGCTGCCGATTTCGCTTGCTGGAAAAGCTCGTTGTTCATGGGAACCTTCTTAAGCCTCGTTTATCTGGTCCGTTTCGGGAAAGCCGATGCTGCCGGCCTTCCCGTAAGAAACCTACTGAGCGTTCTCGATCGTGATGCTCTCGATGACATCGCCAGCACGCAGCTTGCCGATGACGTCGAGGCCCTCGATAGTGTCGCCGAAAACGGTGTAGCCGTCGTCGAGGAACGGCTGGGGGCCCAGGCAGAAGTAGAACTGCGAACCCGCCGAATCGGGATCGGACGAGCGCGCCATGGCCAGCGTGCCGTCGTTGTGCACGTTGTTGGGGTTGGTCGTCCACTCGCCCTTGATGCAATAGCCGGGGCCGCCCGTGCCGGGTCGGCCGCTTGCCCCGCGCTCGCCGCGAGCGACTTCCTCGGGCGTCATGTCGCGCGTGTGGGGGCAACCGCCCTGGATGACGAATCCGGGCACGTAGCGATGGAACTTCAGGCCGTCGTAGTAGCCTTTCTGGGCGAGCTCGACGAAGTTGCCCACGTGAATGGGGGCGTCCTTGCCGGCGAGCTGCACGCGGATGGTGCCCTGCGTCGTGTTGACGACGGCAATCTCGTCGCCCGTAGGCTTGTAGGCCGGAGTGTAAAGTTCGGTCACGTCTTGTCTCCTTCTCGTGTTCTCGAACACATACCTAGGCAAAATTCTATCAGCGTTCCCCCACCACCTGGGAAAAATCTCTCAATATTCACGGCGAGGGGAACGTGGCGCGCTAAGGCCCCTGCCGCCGGCGGGCAGTTGAACGACAGTTGAACGTCACCCCAGGGAAGATGTTCAATTTGAAGAAGGGCTCCCACGCAAAGATAAGGCTTCAACAAATTGAACATCTTCCCTGGGGTGACGTTCAACTAGTAACGGGTATCCAGGTTTCGTGTGGGAATACGTGGGCAGTGGGGCGGCGCGGTATAATGGGCGGACTACACGAGACTGGGGAGGAATGGCATATGCATAACCAGGACCGACCTCTGGTCACGTTCGTCATGCCGTGCTACAACTCCGCATCCTTCATGAAACGCGGCGTCGAATCGGTGCTGAAGGGCGTCGAGGCCTCCGGCCAGCCCTGCGAGCTTCTCCTCGTCAACGACGGCTCCACTGACAACACGAGCGAAATCGCCCACGAATACGCGGACAAATACGAATGGGTCATCGCCATCGACCAGGAAAACGCCAACTGGGGCGGCGTGGTGAACCGCGGCATCGAAATGGCACGCGGCACGTACTTCAAAATCATCGACTCCGACGACTACTTCGACGAGCAAGCGCTGCTGCGCGTGCTCGACGCCATGGCGCAAGTCACCGACGCCGGCGTCGTGCCCGACCTGTTCATCACCAATTACGTGTACGACCACCTGGCCAGCGACTCGCAGCGCGTCATGCAGTACCGCAAGTTCTTCCCCCAGAACCGCCCCTTCAAATGGAGCGAGATGGGCAAGCCCGGCCAGGACAAGTTCATCATGATCCACGCGGCCTGGTACACGACGGTCATCTTGCGCGAATCGGGCGTCGTGCTTCCCACGGGCGTTTCCTATATGGACAGCCTGCTTCTGCTGCACCCGATGCCGTATGTGAAGACGCTGTTCTACCTGAACGTCGAGCCGTACCACTACATCATCGGCCGCGAGGGCCAATCGGTCGAAATCGAGGTCGTGAAGAAGCACATCGACGAGCAGATCATGGCCACGCGCCTGGCCATCGACGACATCGACTACGCTCCGCTGTACGAACGCGAATACAACTGCGCCATGCTCATGACGGGCTACGTCTCGTGCATGATGAGCGTGTCGACGCTGCACCTGTTCATGATTGACACGCCCGATTCGCTCGCGAAAAACCGCGAATTGTGGGCGTATTTGAAGGCAAAGAACCCTACACTGTACGACAACGTAAAATGGTCCTGGGCCGGATGGGGTAACCGCAGAACGCGCGGCGGTAGGAAAGGCGCGTTACTGGGGTACCTGCTCGCCCAGAAGATATACAAGTTCGCCTAGCATGCGATGCCGGCCGCGACCGGCTGCGAGAGGGGATACATGACTGACGCTCACCTGACAGAGCCAGATGAGCACAAGCGTGAAGCCGACGGCGATTCCGCACATTCTGCTTCAACGACCACTGGGCAACTGCATCCCGTGAACGCGCAGACCGACGACGCCGAAGAGGACGTCTACGCCGACGCCGGCCACTGGATGCATTCCATTTCATCTGACAGCACGAACTCCGATGAAACCGAGTCGGGCCTGAAGATCGACCTGACCGACATCGACCTGACGGCGCTGAGCAACAACGAGGTCATCCCCGACAAGGGAACCGCGCATTCGCTCGGCCGCAAGGTGAACATCGCGCTTTGCGCCATAGCGTTCATCGTGATGTTCGGCTACCTGTTCATCGCCGGCGAAGGCGAGCAGACGCTCAACGCCTTCGCATCGTTCAACTACTCGTTCCTGCTCATCGCATTGGCGGGCATCATCATATACTGGCTGCTCGAAGCGGTATGCATGCAGCTCATCTGCAACGCGCTGTTCAAGGGCTTCTCATTTGGCAAGACGTTCATCGTCACGATCATCGGGCAGTACTTCAACTGCATAACCCCGCTGTCATCGGGTGGCCAGCCCATGCAGGCGTACTATTATCAACGCTTCGGATTACCCGTTGAACATGCCATGCCGATGCTGCTGTGCCGTTTCATCGTGTACCAGATGACGATGACGGTGTATGCGATCATCGCGCTGATACTGCGGTTCAACTATTTCATGCAGGACCTTCGCGCCATCATGTACCTGGTGGCTATCGGCTTTTTGGGCGGGTTCGTGCTCATGGCCATGCTGCTGGCGCTCGCCTTCGCGAAGAACGGCGTTATCCGCATCGTGACGTGGGTGATCAACCTGCTCGGGCGCATCGGCGTTTTGAAGGACCCGAAGAGCACGCTCGCCTCGGCCACGAAGTCGCTCGAGGAATCGTACGAGGGCATGCAGTTCCTGCTGAAGCGCCCCTCGCTGCTCATTAAGGTGTCGCTCGTCACGTTCGTGCAGCTGACCGTGTTCTTCTCGCTGTCGTGGGTTATCTTCGCCGGCTTCGGCCTGGAAGCGAACGATTACTTCACCGTCGTCTCGTGCCAGGCGTTCGTGTACCTCATCATGTCGTTCGTGCCGCTGCCCGGCGCCATCGGCGCGTCCGAAGCCAGCTACATCACGTTCTTCAACTACGTGTACGGCGACCCCTCCATCGTGGCGCTTTCCACGTTCATCTGGCGCTTCTTCACGTTCTACCTGCCCATCGTGCTGGGCATGGTGTTAACGCTCATGGTGAACAACGAGAACTCCGCCCTCGCCCGCTGGATCCGCCGCGACGATGCGCGCATGGCCTTCACCGACCACTCCGTCGTGCGAAAATGAGTAGGAGGACGTTCCTCCTACTCATTTTCAGAATACGAAAATGAGTAGGAGGAACGTCCTGCTACTCATTCACCCTAGCGGCTTTTGCGGGAACGCGAGCGCTGCACCTCGGCGCGACGGGCGCGACCGGGACGGAAATCGCCTGACGGCTGGCCCTTCCTGCGGTTCTGGGACTGCTGGCCGCGACTTTGCTGGCCGCGGTTGCCCTGGTTGTATCCGGGCTGGTTCGACTTGCCACGCGCGTTCTTGCCCTGACCTTGGCCCTTCTGCTGGCCTTTGCGCGCGCCCTGTGCCTGCGCTTGTCCCCCGCCCTGGCGGTTCTTCTTGTTGCGCTTCTCCTGCTCGCGGCTCGCTTGGCGTTCGGCAGCCAGCTCGGCCTTCTTGCGCGCCTTGTTCGCCAGCTCGCGCTTGGCGCGGTTCACTTCAGGGTCGCGTTTGGCCTGGGCGGTGATCGACTTCTCGGCGGCTTCGGCCTCGGCGGCGGCCATGTCGAAATCGCGCAGCTTCATCTCGGGAATCTTCTGCTTGATGAGCTTCTCGATGTCGCGCAGCTGCGATTCGGTTTCGGGCGTGACGAATGTGACGGCGAAGCCCTTCGAGCCCGCACGGCCCGTGCGGCCGATACGGTGGATGTAGTCTTCGGGCTGCTCGGGCACGTCGAAGTTCACGACGTAGTCGACGTCGCTCACGTCGATGCCGCGCGCCAGCACGTCGGTGGCCGTGATGATGTTCACGTCGCCGTTGGCGAACTTGTCGAGCGCACGCTTGCGCTGGTTCTGGCTGCGGTCGGAATGAATCGCCTCGACGGCGTACCCGGCGCGGCGCAGGCGACGACAAGCGGTGTCGGCGCGGCTGCGGGTGCGCGCGAACACGATGACGCGGAAGAAGCCCTTTTCCTGCAGCACGGCCTTCAGTAGCTCGGGCTTCACCGACTGCTGCACGCGGATGATGTAATGGTCGATGGTCTGGGCAACGTCGCCCTTGCGCGCGATTTCGACGGTGGCCGGATCGCGCAGCATCTTGCCCGTGATTTCCTGAATCGACTTGTCGATGGTTGCCGAGAACAGCAGCGTCTGGCGCGACTTGGGCGTATCGGCGACGATCTTCTTCACCGAGGGTAAGAAACCCATGTCGAGCATGCGGTCGGCCTCGTCGAGCACGAGCACCTTCACGTTGCCAAGCTTGACGGCGTTTTGGTCCATGAGGTCGATGAGGCGGCCGGGCGTGGCGATGAGCACGTCGGTGCCGCGCGACAGGCGCTCGATCTGCGGCTTGTAGGACAGGCCGCCGACGACCGTGGTGATGCGGTGGTGCGTGGAGACGGCCATCTGGTCGGCCACTTCGCCGATTTGCTGGGCGAGCTCGCGCGTGGGCGTGACCACCAGCATGAGCGGGCCCTCGCCCTTTTGCGCGTGGCCGAGCTTGTCCATGGCCGGCAGGCAGAACGCCGCCGTCTTGCCCGTGCCTGTCTGTGCTGCCGCGATGATGTCGCGGCCCTTCAGCACGAGTGGAATGGCCTGCTCCTGCACGGGCGTAGGCGTGTCGTAGCCCATGCGCTTAACGGCCGCCAATGCCTTTTCCGACAGCCCGAGATTTTCAAATCCAGCCATTAAGAAACCTTCCATATTTAAGCGTTTCAGGTCGGCGCTAGTAAGTAAGCGAGAAAAAAGGCCGCCCGTAGGACGGCCTTTGATTCCGGTGGTGCCCCCAACGGGAATCGAACCCGTGTCTCAGCCTTGAAAGGGCCGCGTCCTGACCTCTAGACTATGGGGACCCGTACGCTCTTCCGAAGAACAGCCTGCATATTATCGCAGAGCGGTTTCGCATTTGCAAATGGAGAATACGTGCCTAAAGCGAAACAGCCCCGCTACCGCGAAGCTGTTGGAAATGCTGGCGTCCCCGGCGGGATTCGAACCCACGGCCTTCTGCTCCGGAGGCATGGGAATAATCGATATCAACATGTTTCTTTAGGTATAAAACGCCAGTACAAGCGGTATTTTATACGATGTTTTAAATCGAAATAAACTGAATGGAATCGAATCGATTTACACCAGATTTACACCAGAATACCGATTTCAGCAAACCTTTCTTCTCGATGGCCGAGTCATTTCTCTGCGATATGCAAATGCCGTCATCAAATGTGACGACAGCATGGTTTGTCGCGTACGAACAGGAACGAAACGCTCAGGTTCATCAATGCAGCGCTCAAGCCCAATTCGAAACAGTAGCTTTATCTCAGGATTCTAGCATAGCAGCCTGATAACTAGGTAGCCGCGAATCGAGGAAGGAAAAGAGATGAGATACGGAAAGAAAGCTCTCATCGTTCGCAGAAGGCACGAAGGCCATTACACGATCGATCGAAGCGGTTGTATCTACTATGCATCAATCGATGATGTGTTACTAAATCCTGAGGTTATTGATGGATCTGGAATGGCATTTGTCGTCCCATGCCATCCTGGTGAAGCATGGGGCGTCTTTCATATCATGAGGGCAGACCCGACTGCTAAGGAGGAAGCTGCGGCGATCGTTGCATATTTGCATGCCGTCGGAGAACCTCGTGAGGGCGTGATGATTATCCCTGCATATCTATTTCCTGGCGCATTCGACGATTCGCACGAAAACCGAGCTGCCTTACGCTCAATCGGCGCTTGTTGGGTTTAACCAAAATGGACAAGAACGCTCACCTCAATATACGTCTTTCCGAGAACGAGCTCACTTCCATCAGAGAACGGGCTCGCTCTGCGGGAGTCTCGGTCAGCGCCTACATGCGGACGCGGGCCCTGAACGATCAGGGCAGGCCGATCATCCGCGCGGACTCGGACACGCTCAGGAAGCTGTACCGCGACCTGCGGCATGCCGGCGGCAACCTCAACCAATGCGCGCACGAGCTGAACACCCATCACAGGCCTAGCCAGGTCGAAGACAGGCTAAACGAAGCCCTCGAAGCCGTGAGGGCCTCATCCGACGCGGTTTCGGACTTCCTCGCCGAAACCCGTTCGAGCATCTGAGGGAGGAATCCATCATGAAGAAGAAAGAGCCGGCCGCATACGCGGCCGCAGCGATCGCCTTGCTCGCCACCGCGGTCATGGCGGTCCTCATCGCGCCCTTGGCATCGCCCGCAATCGAGTTCCTGGCAACCGGCAAGGCGGCTCCTCCTAACACTTGGGCATATCAAGCCCAAGACCTCATCGGATACGCGGCCGGCAGCTTCGGCTTCGCGCGGGGCTTGATGGCCACAGGCAAGTGGCACGTGCTTGCGGGGACGTGGCTGGCGGTGCTGTTAATCGGCGCCGCCATCATCGCCTCGCGGCTCCGCGACAACCCGGGCCGGGACGTCAAGGGCGGCCCGCTCGGCGAGGTGGAGATCGTCGATTCACCCGGAAAGCTCAGGAAGATGAACGGGTGGTGGGACGGGAAGGGGGAGCTGCAGGAGTTCGGCTTCGTCATCGGGGCGACAAAGAACGGCTACTACGTCGATTTCGGCACGCCGATGTCGCTCGTCCTGGGGGCCACGGGCGCTGGCAAGACCCAGCTGCTCGACATCGAGAACATGCACGCGGCCTTCGCGAGCGGCCGTAACGTCGTCATCACCGGCAAAGACGAGCTTTTGGAGCTGACGGGCGAGAAGGCGCGCGAGGTCTACGACCGCGTCGTCGTCGTGAGCGTGTCGGGCTATCCGAACGCCACGAGGTACAACCCGCTGGCCGAGGTGGTGCGCCTGCACGAGGCGGGTGACGTCGGCGCGATGAAGCGCGAGGCCCGGTTCGTGGCGCGCGCGCTCATACCTTCGAGCGGGGCGTCCGACGCGACCTTCTTCGAGGACTCGGCCCGCGACATCCTCGCGGCCTTGATAATCGCCGTCGCGACGTCGGACGCGCCTGCCGAGCAGAAGAACATGCAGTCGGTCGCCGAGACGTTCTTCCGGGGCCGGACCGGCTCGGGCGACGACCCCGCTGATCCCCTGAAGGCGTATTTCAGGAGCCTGGGGCCGGCTCATCCCTGCGCGAGCTTCGCGAACGACTTCCTAGCCGACGGCGGCAAGTCGAAGGGCGCCCTCAACGTCAACACGACCGTCAAGAACGCCCTCCAGATGTTCACCGACGAGGAGGTCGCGGCCGTCACGTGGACGAGCGACGTTCCCATGCGCGAGGTGGCGGAGGGGCGCACGGCGGTCTACCTCATGATGCCCGAGAAGGGCGACCCGTACCTGCCGATTCTCGCATGCTGGCTGGACAGCTGGTGGCGCACCGCTAAGCGGGTCAAGGCCGAGCATGGCGGCAAGCTGCCCAACGGGACGGTGCTCATCGGCGACGAGTGGGGGAACCAGAGCCGCGTCGACTTCTTCCCGGAGCTCGTCACCACCGGCCGCTCTATGGCCGTGAAGGCGATGGTCCTGCTCCAGAACGTCGGGCAGCTGAACGCCTACAACCGGTCCGGCACCGGCGACGAGGGCAGGAACACGCTGCTCGGCTCCATAGGGCTGAAGGTGATGCTCAACCTGAACGACCCCGACACCTGCCAGATGGCGACGGGATGGGTCGGCAAGCGGACCGTGAGGACGCGCTCGACGAGCAGGCAGCGGGGAGACGCCGGGCGCGGAAGCAGCGGGACTTCGTTCAGCGAGCATGGCGAGGACCTCGTTCACACGTGGGAGTGGCAGTCGCGCGTGCCGGACCGGGACGGCGCGATCGTCGTGAAGGGCGGCGCGAACGGCCATGGCGGCGAGGAGGGCGTCATGAACACGCCCCTGCTCTACGCGAACGAAACCCCCGCAGGCGCCTACTTCGGCCTGGGCGACAAGGAATACGAGAGGCACAAGTGCATGAGGTTTCGCGAGGCCATGGCCGCGGCCGCGGCGGAGCTCCCGGCTCCGCCAGAGCCGTGGTGCCCGGATTTCGCCTCGCTCGTGGGCGATGATTGCCCCGATGGCGCCGTGGAGGCCGATGAGGCCTCCGCATGGGACTGATGACCATGACGGCGATCAAGCAGGTTTCCGTGAACACCCCGGCGCATGCCGCCAACCTCGCGAGGTACCTCGACGACGGCCGTGCCATCGCCCGGGGATCGCAGCACATTACCCGGGAGGAAAGCTGGCAGCGGGAGATGGAGCGGACGAGGGCGGCGTACGGGCACGACGTCCCGAGCAGGGAGGGCGCCGCGAACACGATCATGTACCACCAGGTGCTGGCTTTCAACCCTGACGAGTGCGAGATGAACGGCGGCAAGGTCACGCCGGCGCTGGCCATGGTCTTCGCGCGGGACTGGGTTCAGACACGCTATCCCAACCAAGAGGCGGTGTGGGTCCTGCACAGGGAGTTCTGCGCCGCCGACAAGACGTCGAGATACGCGGTGCACATCGGCATAAACCGCACCGACCTCGCGACTGGCAGGCGCCTGCACGAGGGGAAGGGCAGGCAGGCGAAGGTCGAGCGCGCCAAGGCCGTGCGGGCCCTCGACGAGAGGTACGGGCTTGCGCAGATGGTCGCGGGGAAGCGCAACAGCCGCGTCCACGCGCGCCAGCCGACCCGGGCCGAGAGGGAGATGGCCGCGCGCGGCGAGCGAGCTGAGAAGCAGTACATCCGCGAAGCCGTCACGGTTTCGATGATGGAGGCGAGGGGCTCTGTCAAAGGCGATGCGCAGAGGGTTTTCGAGAAGGCGCTCGAAGTCAAGGGCGTAGTCGTCACCGCATCAAGGAACGGCGACGACTACGTTTACAGGCGCGTGAAGACGGGCTTCCGGGTGTCCGGGCACAAGCTCGGAAGGGGTTTCTCGATGACCGGCATCACGAAGGGACTGGCGAAGTCAGCCGCGCGCAACGCCGCGCGGTCCGTGGACGAAGACCGCGAGCGGTAGCGGGCTTCGGGACATCTTGGGGAAGCGGCTGGGTGCAGGGGCCCAGCCGCTTTCTTTCGTGCTTTCTGTGCCTCGTTTTCGCGGGGGCACAATCCCCTCCGACCCGCGGCGGAGTTTTCCGAGTGGGAGGGCAAGACCGAATGACAACACATTCGTACATCTTGCAATGACTCCGAAAGCATCGGGTCATTCGTGAGCGTGGGGCCTTGTCCGTGAGGCAGGAAGCGCCAGTGACGCTTCCGTCGAACCGGGCACGGCCCTGAGCGAGAGCCGGCAAATCGGGGACCACGGCGCCGAAACGTCCAGTGAACGTTTCGGAAAGCCGTTCGCCGATGGGCGGCGGAGCAAGGTGGAAAGCCTCGAATTATGGAGCTTTTTTGTAGTGCAATAGCCGTTTGACCTGCAATAATTGACAAATTGCTTCGATTAAATGCGGCTACCTGCAGCTCAGGTGCCGAAAAGCCGTGCAATATGTGTTTAAGGCCGCTGATTTGATAGGTTATTGCAGGTCAGGCGCGTAATTTGCTCCTCGGAACTGTGCTAT
>JAFUCC010000131.1 GCA_017459925.1 Eggerthellaceae bacterium | reverse complement strand
CGGCATCTGCCTGGAGCTGTCCGTGTACGATTCCGACTTCTACGACGCGCGAGCAGACGACGGAGAAGGCTTGACGGATTAGGCTATCATTTGCAAGACGCCCGCCGCATAGGGTTGTGCGGAATCAGGGGTCCACATCAAACAATGCTGACCTCAGTGTGGCACAATTCATCGACGAGCGCGACCGCGTAGAGGTAGAAATTGCTGTAATTAGTCGGAATTTCGCGCGCTGCGCGTTCGCGCAAATCACCCGTCCATTTCGTCAGATGGTCGGCCAGGAACATGCGCTGGTAAGCCAGGTTCGCATGCGCGGCCTCGACGTCGTCGGCCTGCAGGGCCGTTAGCGTCCTGTTCACAAGCGCCGCCATGAAATCGAGCTCGATGGCCAGATGGTCGTCGGCCTCTTTCGGATACGCCCGCGCTTCGAAGCCGGCTCCTTTGTACGCCTCGCGCACGTCGAGCGTCGTCTGCTGGAAGAGCAGCTCGTCCGACTCGCGGTACACCGATTCCCAAAGCGGCGCAAGCGGTTTCGCCGGGCCGAGGAACAAGCGCGTGAACTCGTCCGCAAGAGCGCTTGCATCGTCTGTTTCCGCGGCGATCTCGGCCATGTGGCGTTGGGCGGAAGCTGCGTCGGAATCCGCGCCGAGCAACAGCTCGACTTGGTCTTGCGCCTCGGCAGACGCGCACAGCGCAAGCATGTCCGCATCGGGCTCGGCGGCGAAGAGCCGCCAGGCGTAGCGGTACACGAATTCCCTGTTCACCAGGGCGTTTTCTAGGTATTCCCGTTCCATTGCATTCCTTTCCCTAAACGCGCCCGAGCCGCAGCGGGGAAGGATGCTGCGGCTCGCAATGCTTCTATAGGTTGTTTGCCCGACTATAGATGCACTTCTACGGCGCCCTCCTCCAGCGCGGCGGCCTTTGCGGCGATGAGCGTGCAAGGGCTCGTGACGTTGGATTCGGGGAGGATGGGGAGATCACGCACCGCATCGGGGAATTCTGCTTTCAGCTCGTCGAAATCGCCGAAGCGGAGAGCGCGCATTTGGCACGCCGCCACGCAGGCCGGCTGTTCGCCGTTGCCGCGCAGGGCGATGCAGGCGTCGCACTTGATGACCTTGGCGGCCTCCTCGAGGAATTGCGGCACCTCGTAGGGGCAGCTGCGGACGCACGTCTGGCAGCCGATGCACACCTCGAAGTCGTGCTGGGTGGTGCCGTCTTCCTCGTCGAAGTACATGGCGCCGGTCGGGCAGTTGGCGACGCACAGCGGCTGTTCGCAGTGGTTGCAGGTCTTGGCGTAGTGGTACACAGACGCGTTGGGGTACGTGCCCACCTCGAAATCGCGCAGGTTGCGGAACAGGATGCCGACCATCAGGTCGTTCTTGTCCTTGCAGGCCATCTGGCAGGTCTTGCATCCCACGCAGTCGTCCTGGTTGTAGAAAAAGCCTTTCTTGGCCATAACGTATCCCCTCCCTGACTACAGCTCGATGATGCGCTGCGGCTTCTCGCAATCGGGAACGAGAGGCGTGCCAGCGTACTTCTCGACGTTGACGTTGATGTTGTTGTAACCCGAGACGTACGAAGAGCTGACCTCGGAGCCGATGAGCACGTTGTCGCATCCGCCGGTGTCGTACTCGTCGTTTTCGTCCATGTCGACCCATGCGCCGTGCGGAATCGTGATGACACCGGGCATGACGGACTCGAGCAGCGTGGCCGGGCGCAGGACCTTGCCAGCCGGACTGGAAACGACCACCGTGTCGCCGTCGGCGATGCCCTTGGCGGCGGCGTCGGCCGGATTGATGTAGATCGGGCTGATCCACGCCTCGCGGTTCCACAGGCCGTTGTCGAGGCAGCTGTGCGTGCGGCGGTAATAGTGCGGGTTGTAACCCATGAACGGATACTCGTCGGAAAGCGTGTCGATGCCGCGCGGCGTGGCGCGATACGTCGGGTAGGCCTTCACCGGCTCGACGCCCGGGGCGCCCGGCGCATTGAACTCGTCGGCCTTGGCCTGCGAGTAGATCTCGATCTTGCCCGAAGCGCTCGTGACGGGGTTGGCCTCCGGGTCCATGATGTACTGCATGTAGCCGATGAAACCGTACGAGTCGCCTTCCTGGCGCGGCACGTGGTACACGCCGTTTTCGCACATCTCGGCCAGCGTGACGACGCCGTCGTGGGCCTCGCCAACGCAGCCCCACTGCTTCAGGTCGTCGTCGGTGACCTTGATCAGCGGCTGGGGCTGGTAGGTCGGGTCCATGTAAGTTGCGCCCAGGATCTTGTTCATGAACTGCTGCTTCTCGTCGATCGGGAACAGCTCGGCCGTGTCGAGACCAAGCTTCTCGGCCAGCAGCTTGGCGATCTCGAAGTCGGATTTCGCCTCGTAGATCGGCGGGATGACCTGACGGTACATGATGAGCGTCTCGCGGTTGGCGTTCGGGAACGCACCCGGAGTCTCCCATTCGGTCGTTGCCGGCAGCACGATGTCGGCGTAGAGCGCCTGGGTGTTCATCGTGTACTGGCTCGAGAACACGAAGTCGACCGAACGCACCGCTTCAATGGCCTTCATGGTGTTGGGCGTGGTGCGCATGGTGCCGGATGCCTCGAAGCAGATGACGTGGATGTCGAGATCGCGGTCCTCGCCCGGGGCGAGCTCGGCGTACATGGTGCCGACGTAGCGGTACTTCTTGTCCAGGATGTTCTGCCACACGGTGACGCCCGGAATCGGGTCATAGATCGTGGGCGTGGGGCCTTCGGGCAGGCCGGCATCGCCCGCGGAGACGAGCGTCATGCCGTCGTTGCCGGAGGTCTGCTCGCGGATGCCGCCGCATGCGTGACCGGGCTTGCCGAAGTGGCCGCCCAAAGCGCCGAGCGCCGTGAAGGCCTGCGTGAAGTCCTCGGAGCCGACCGCGCGCACCGGCGCGAAGCCGTGCAGCAGCATGGTGGCATGGTTCTTGCCGCAGATTTCCGCGAACCAGCGGATGTCCTCGACCGGCGTGCCGCAGATGGCGCTTGCCCATTCAGCGGTTTTCGGCGTGCCGTCGTATTCGCCCTTCAGGTAGGCTTTGTAGTTCTCGGGCGTGGCGGCGCCTTCTGGCATGCTTTCCGCGTCCATGCCCACCGTGTACTTGTGGACGAAGTCCCAATCGACGACGTTTCCGCCGGCCTCGTCCATCGCCATCATCTCGTAGGCGACGGCCATGACGAACGCCAGGTCAGTTGCGGGCTTCACGGGAATCCACTTGGCGTCGAGGGTTACGGCCGACGCGTTCTTGAACGGGCCCACCACCACGTACTTGGCGCCGGCCTTCTTGGCCTGCAGGTAGTTGTTGATGGGCATGCCGGCGGCCGTCCACGCGGGGTTGGCGCCGTGCAGCACGATGTACTCGGCGTTCTTCAGGTCGTAACGGTCGTTCACGACGAAGAACCAGTTCAAGAAGCCGAGGCCCATCTTCACGGCATGGCCGTTGGAAAGCGTGCCGCAGCTGGTGGTGTCGGTGACGTTGCACGCGCCGCCGAGGGCGTTGAGCACCGTCGGGAAGCCCTTGGCCGCGCAGTTGAGCACCGAGCGCGGGCCATAGGTGTCGTATGCCTTCTTCAGCTCGTCGGCGATATAGCCGATGGCCTCGTCCCAGCTGACGCGTTCCCACTCGTCCTTGCCACGCAGCTGGCCGTTGGGCGCATCGGGGCTCCAGCCCTTGCGCTTCATCGGGTACTTGATGCGGTCAGCACCGAAGACCTGCATGCGCTGCGAGCGGCCGCGGACGCACCCGCGCTGCTGCGGGTTGTCGACGGTGTCTTCCACGCTGTCGTCGGTCTTCTGGCGGATGACGATGCCATCGCGAACCAGGACCTTGTTCACACAGCGGCCGCCGCAGTTGTGCCAGCACGCTGCCGGAATCCACTCGCCGGTGATGAGGTCGCGGGACACGTCGGCGGTGTTCTGCGCCGCCTTGGCCAGCATCTCCTCGGATGTCGGCGTCGCGCCGCTCGACTGCACCGTCGCAGTGCTGCAGCCCGAAAGGCCGAAGGCGACCAGCGCCGTCGTGGCCGCGGCGACTTTCGTGAAGTCGCGGCGCGTCATCTGGCTGGCTTCGGCCAAGCGCTCTAGATAAGCCATCTCTCCTCCTTGATCATCGTCTGATTGCACAGTCTCCCTCACTGTGGCTTCGACTTTATGACAGGAGGTTTGGAATAGATATAGCCCGCTCATTCAATGTTTCTTAGCTTAATCTTTCCAATTAATTAGCTGGTCAACGTATGCGTGACGAAGCGTTACGCGCAGGCTTGGTTTCGGCTATCATGCCGTTAATCGATTAGCGCGCCCACCAACAATTGGAGAGCCGCAAACACGTGAAAGGAATGGGAATGGACGTCATTCAGGCAATCGAGAAGCGCATTTCATGCCGCGCGTTCGCCGCGCGCCCCATCGAGCAGGAAAAGCTCGAGACGCTGCAAGCCGAAGCCGAGCGAATCAACGCCGAGACGGGGCTGCACTTCCAGGTGTACGGTCCGCGCGAGAACGGCACGGCCATCGACATGGCCGCCAACATGTTCGGCAGCAACCCGCCCTGCTACGCTGCGCTCGTTTCCGCGAAGGACCCGGCCATCGAGGAGAAGCTCGGCTACTACGGCGAGAAGCTCGTGCTTCTGGCCGAGACGATGGGGCTTTCAACCTGCTGGGTTGCGAGCACGTACGACAAGGAGACGACCCGCGTCGAGCTTGCTGAGGGCGAGATGCTGCACGACGTGGTTCCCATCGGGTACGCGCCCGAGAAGATGCCGCTGAAGCAGCGCACGATCCGCGCCGGCATCCGCGGGCGCTCGAAGAAGCAGGAAGACCTGTATCGCGGCCCCGTCGCCCTTGCCCAGGCGCCCGAGTGGATCCGCGCCTGCGTCGACGCCGTGTGGAAGGCGCCCTCGGCCATCAACGAGCAGCCGGTCGTGTTCGTGCAGGACGCAATTGACGGCCCCGTGCGCGCGGAGCTTTCCCGCGTGAAAACGGGCATGGAGTACACCGACTTGGGAATCGCCAAGTATCACTTCGAGGTCGTGGCAGACGCTTGCGGCATGCCCGGCACCTGGCAATGGGGAGTCGGCAGCACGTTCGAGCTGCGATAAAGCGTTCGATTTATCAATTGAGTTCGTGCACTCGTACACAAACCAGAAAACGTGCCATTTTTCTAAAACACGCTCCGAAAATGGCATTCTCTGTGGGAAATGTATTTCTGCTTGGGTTTTCCGAAATACATTTCTCGCTTTTTTTGGATTTCAAGGCAACTTGAATCTTCTAATCGTGCATTGCCTCTAGTTTTTGCCAGTTTGAAAACAAGAACCAGAAATCACAATACACTGCCTCTGTTTTTTGGCAGTCGCGAGAAGCAACCGCAGTTTTAATCGCCTTAACCGAAAATGCGACGGGTGCCGCTTGCCATGAGCAGGGCGCCGGCCGTCATCGTCAGAAGGCCCGGACCCGGCAGGATGAGCATCGGGATGCCGATCAGGATGAGGCCCGCGCCGGCAACGACGCGCACGATGCCGCCCAAGACCGAGCCGCCGCTCTTGGACGCAGCAGCTGCGGTCGAATTCTGCGCAAACGGGGCGCCGAAGGGAGGAGTGGCGCCAGCGCCTGTCGAGGAGTAGCGGCTCGAAGAGGCGTTCCAGCTCGACGACTGCGAGGAAGAGCGCGCGGAAGACGTGCGCGCAGCGCTGGTCGCCTGCTCGCGCGAATGCTCGAGGGGTTGCACGTCGATGATGGGTTGGTAGTCGCTCATGGCCGTCTCCGATGTTTCTTGCCTATCTGGCTACCATTGTACAAACGGACCTTAACCAAACCTGAAACAGATGACGACCCGCTGCCCACCCGTTAACGTGGCGTTATCAATGGCAGTAATCAATTTCCTCCGAGGAAATTGATTGTCACTATTAGATGACGGCCCGATGGCCGCCCATGCTGACGCGGCGTTATCTAGCTTGTTGGCTATCCAACCTTCTCGTATGCGAGGCGAGGATAATCGTCTTCCTCGACGTAGATGGTGCCGCAATGGGTGAAGCCGAGTTTATCGAGGAGGCCCTGCATGACCTTGTTGTCGCCGTGCGTGTCGATGCGCAGGTGCCCGCATTGCGCAAACGCCCATTCGATGCAGGCGCTTCCCACGCCGCGCGTGCTGCCGTCGCTGGCCACTCGGTGCACAACGCCATAGCAATCATCGCCGATCCACGACCCATCTTCGATATGGACGTACGTAGGCTCGACGCTTTCACCCTGATCGAAGTAGAACACGCCGACGACGCGACCGGCAGAATCGCACACATAGCTTTTCCCCGCTGCGATGTCGTTGTGCACGAGCTCTTCAGGAGGCCAGTTAGTGGGACCCCACTGGTTAGGATTACCGTGTTCGGCCATGAACGAGCGCGCTGCCGTATAGATTTCCATGATGCGGTCGAAATCCGCTTCGGTCGCTTTCCGTATCTGCATGAAATTCGCCTTCTGCCCTTGTCCCATTTTTCGACTTATGCAGGCTGTCGCCTTAATTCTAGAAATGCGATGTCCCAAAAGTCTAGTTATGCAGGGTTTTCCAACGCCAACGATTGCATGCAAGAAAGAAACAATGGGATGATCTGCTATTTCTTTTTATCACAGGAGTCTTTTTCACTGTATAGCTCAGTCAAAACCTGCATAAGTCGAAAAACGGGGCAGCAGCAACGCTGAACGTCGAGAAAACCTGCATAAGTCAGAAATCGGGGCAACAGACGATCTTGGGGCCGCATCTAATTCCTAGCGATCAGCTCGGTTGAAAAG
Organism: Eggerthellaceae bacterium; assembly: GCA_017459925.1. Classification (GTDB taxonomy): domain Bacteria; phylum Actinomycetota; class Coriobacteriia; order Coriobacteriales; family Eggerthellaceae; genus UBA9715. The sequence goes on along the minus strand of JAFUCC010000131.1, from coordinate 27,844 downwards.
GAGAACGCGCGCGGATACCCTGAAGGCACCCGAGAGAAAGAGGTCATCATGGCTGTCATGCCCGAGAACGTGCAGAACCTGTTCAAGGAAGTCGAGAACGTCGTGTTCGCCACCGCCCGCGAGGACGCGCAGCCCAACTGCTGCATCGTGGCGATGAAGGCCGTCATCGACGACGAGACCGTGTACCTGTCCGACCAGTTTTTCAAGAAGACGCTCGCCAACGTGCAGGCGAACCCGAAGGTGTCGGTCATCTTCTGGAAGGGCCATGAGGCCTACGAGCTGTACGGCACTGCGCGCTACGTGAACGAAGGCGCCGAGTTCGAGGCGCAGAAGGCTTGGGTCGACGCCGCGTTCGAGCAGGCCGGCCTGCCCATGCGCGCCAAGGGCGGTTGCTTCGTGCATGTCGAGGGCGTGTACTCCTCGACCCCCGGCCCCACCGCCGGCGACCCGATCGCATAAGCGCCCTGCGCACCCGCAACGCCAAGCGCCCGCCCTACCGGCGAGCGCTTTCTATTTAATGGCAGCAATCAAATACCTCCGAGGAAATTGATTATCGCTGGATGAAGAACAGATGCCAGCATCACGTCAGCGTGATAATCAATTTCCTCGGAGGTATTTGATTTCGAGAATCCACGGTTTGTTCGATTGACGGCATGCTGCAAAAAGGCGTACATTTGTTTTGTTTTCAAATCTGCCATTTTGGAAATGCCCTGATGGAAGGGCTTAGGCAGTTGTTGCCTTGAAGCGGGAGGAGCGCGTCGGTGGACAGGGTCATATTCCACAGCGACATGAACTCCTTCTACGCCAGCGTCGAGCAGGCCGAGCAACCCGAGCTGAAGGGAAAGCCGGTCGTGGTGGCCGGCAAGGAGGAGCTGCGCCACGGCATCGTGCTGACCAAAAGCAAGGAGGCCAAGAAGTACGGCATCAAGACCGCCGAGGCGCTCTGGGAGGCACGCGCGAAATGCCCCGACCTCATCGTGCTGCCGCCGTGCTACAAGCTGTACCGGCGCTATTCCGAGATGGCGCGCAACATCTACTACCAGTACACCGACCTGGTGGAGCCGTTCGGGCTCGACGAATGCTGGCTCGACCTGACCGGCTCGGTCAAGCTGCACGGCGGCAACGCGCTCGTGGTGGCGCGCGAGATATCCGAACGCGTGAAGGCCGAGCTCGGCTGCACCGTGTCGATCGGCGTCAGCTGGAACAAGATCTTCGCGAAGTTCGGCAGCGACTACGAGAAGCCCGACGCCATCACCGTCATCGACCGCGACAACTACCGCCGCCTCGTATGGGAAGCGCCCGTACGCGACTTGCTGTACGTGGGCCCGGCGACCGAGCGCAAGCTGCTTTCCAGCAACATCCACACCATCGGGCAGCTCGCCCACGCAAGCGACTACTACCTGCAGCACCGGTTCGGCAAGGTCGGGTTCATCTTGCGCACCTTCGCGCGCGGCGAGGACGCAACCCCCGTGAAGCCCTACGACCCGACGGCGCGCGATGTCGACCGCGTCGTGAAAAGCTATGGCAACGGCCTGACCGCGCCCCACCCCATCACCAGCGAATCCGACGCGCGGGCGCTCATCTGGCTGCTCGCCGAATCGGTGGCACAGCGCATGCGGGAGGACCGCATGCGGGCGCGCACGATTTCCATAGGCGTGCGCAACGACGTCGACCTGGGCGGATACGGCTGCCAGGTGAAGCTTCCGCGCCCCACCGCGGCAACCCGCCACGTGGCCCAGACGGCCTGGGCCATGCTGCGCGCCCGCGAACCGTTTGACGAGGACCACCCCATCCGCGCCCTTCACGTGCGGGCGACCGACCTGGTGGAACCGGCCCCCTTCGAGCAACTCGAACTGTTCGCGGACCCCGGCCCCGACTGGGAGGGCCTCGACTACTGCATCGACGAGCTGCGACGCCGCTTCGGCAACACATGCATCGTGCGCGGCACCGAGCTGCTCGACAGTGCGCTTGCCGGCACCGACATAAAAGGCGAGAATACCGTGCACCCCGTCGGGTACTTCCATCGGTAGGCGGTGTGCATGGTAAGGGGAATCGAAAGCCGCGAGAAGAAGTACGTGAAGGTCATTTCCTCGACCGACGAGGACGGGCGCATCACGCCGCTTTCCATCGAATGGGAAGATGGCCGCGTGTACGAGATCGACCGCGTGCTCGACCGCCGGCACGCCGCATCGCTGAAAGTCGGCGGCACGGGCATGCGCTACCTCGTGCGCATCGGTGCCGCCACAACCTACCTGTTCCACGAAGAATCGCGCTGGTTCGTCGAGGCGAAACGCTAAAGAAATGAGTTTGGGGACATGATGAGCATCAGGACGTTCCTGCGACTCATTTTCTCAGAGCGCCCCGGCCTCAGTTGCGTCTCCTGAAAATGAGTCGCAGGAACGTCCTGATGCTCATCTAGCAGCCGAACAGGCCGGCGGTTTCGGCCATACGCGAGGCGATCGGCACGCCGAACGGGCAGTTGGGCTCGCACGACGCGCAACCGATGCAATCGCCCGCCTTGGCGGGAAGCGCCTCGTAATGGGCGCGGATGGAATCCGGCACCTCGTCTTGCATCTTCGCCAAGTCGGCGAACTTGTTCACCGTGGCGATGTCGATGCCCACCACACAAGGCTGGCAATGACCGCAGTAGGTGCACTGACCGTAGTAGGCATGCGCAGGCGCGCCGGCCAAAACGCTCGCATAATCACGTTCCTCGGGCGTCGCGTCTTCGTAAGCCAAAGCAGCACGCGCCTCTTCCACCGTCTTGTATCCGCCGAGGATGCTGGCAACGGCCGGTCGCGTCAGACAATAGTGGATGCACTGGGTAGCCGTGAGCGCCACGCCGAACGGCGATGCTTCCGCCGAAAGCAAACGCCCGCCCGCGAACGGCTTCATGACGGTCAGGCCCACGCCGCGCGCCTCGCACAGCTTGTACAGCGCGTCGCGTTCGGGGTCGATTCCCTCACCCGCTTCGCCATAATCGCCGAACAGCTTGTTGATGTCGTCGCTTGCGGGCATCATGTCGAAAGCCGGGTTGATCGAGAACATGATCATCTCGACTTCGCCCGTCTCCACCGCCGCGCGCGCCACGTGCGGGTTATGGGTCGAAAGGCCGATGTGCCCGACCACGCCCGCTTCCTTGCGGCCGTGCAGGTACTCGAAGAACTCGCCTTCCATGCACTGGTTGAACTCGTCGAGGTTGTCGATGTAATGCAGCATGCCCAAGTCGAAGTGGTCGACGCCCAGGCGTGCAAGCTCGTCTTCGAACGCGGGAACGGCGAGCTTCAAGTCGCGGCTGCGCTGGTACTGGCCGTCGATCCAGCAGGCGCCGAAGTGCCCTTGCACAATCCACTCGTCGGTGTGGCCCTTCATGGCATAACCGAGGTTGTCGCGGATAAGCGGGTCGGCCATCCAGCAATCGAGCAGGTTCATGCCGCCCTCGCGGCACACCTCTGCGATTTCGCGCGTCTCCTCGGGCGTTCCCTTCATCCATTCGGGACCAAACCCGATTTCGCTCACGCGCAGGCCCGTGTTTCCCAATTCCCGATATCGCATGCAGATCCTCTCTCCTCGACTAGCCCAATGGGGAGTATCCCCTTTGGGCTACACCATGTTATCTTCCCAAAACTTCACCGCGTGGTCGAACCAGCCTTCGGCAATCGTGCCTTCGCCGAGGCCAAACCCATGCGGCAAACCCTCGAACACCTCAATTTCCGCAGGCGTGCCATTCTCACGGATCCGCTCGATGCGGTCTTGCATTGTGCGATAACTTGCAATGCCATCGGCGGTTCCCACGGCGCTGTACGTCGGCGGCTCGTCGCCGGTCACTTCGGAAAGCCCCGTGTAGTTCACGATGCACGCCGCAGGCCGCGGATAAGCAGCCTCGCCGAACGCCTCGGTGCCGCGCGATCCGAGCCACGCCGCCATACGCGCGCCCGCCGAACCGCCCCAAAGCGAGTAGCCCTCCATGCTGATGCCCAGCTCACCTGCATGCTCGTGTAAGTACGCGATTGCGCGCGCCAAGTCCTCGCAGGCGGTCTGCACGCTCGGGCGGTATATGAGCGCGAACGCGTTGTAACCGCGCTTCGACAGCTCGAGCGCATGCGGGAAGCTGTCGTGCATGGCGCCGACGTACGAGAAGCCGCCGCCCGCATTCACGATGGCCGTGCGAGCACCGGGCTCGCCGCGGAAGAAGAACAGCCCCGTATCGGCTTTCCACGGATCGGCCGCCTTCTCCTCGTCGGTGTAGATATCCACGAACACCACGTCGCCTGCCAGCGCTCGCCCTTTCAGGTAATTGCAGATTTCCACCGTACGCTCGGGCCGCACGCAGTTGTACCAGATCAGGTAATCGCCCGTGTCTGCGAGCGTGGTCCGCGCGGGAATGTTGTAATCGACCGGGAAGATGAGCCGACCATACCCGTCAAACGCCGGATCGTTGCGCACGTCATCGACCGGCGAAGACACGGTGTAGAGTTCGAACATCGCGGACGCGGCAGAATCGGCGTCATGCGAACCTCCAACGCCCTGCCCACCATCGACGCCGAACGTGCCGTTGAAGAAGAAACGCATGGCGTTGTACGTGTACTCGTTGGCGGCGATGTATCCGTGTTCGTACCCTTCGCGCTCGCGGTACGAGAGGTTGCCCGCATCCTGCGAATCCGCCAGCTCAAAGAAGCCCACTGACGATTCCGGCATCGCGAGCACGCCTGACCTGAACCCACTGTAGGCGAAGTCGGCCGTTCCCGAAGCAGTGAAGACGAAGAAGTCCCGTGAGCCAAATCCCTGCTCCTGTGCGATTCGCGCCGCCATGCCGCCGTCGAGCCCGCCGCCGCTCATCGCGTTGAAGTAGCGGAAGTACGGCAAGCAGTACTGGAACGTGTGCCACGTGTTGACCGACCCCATCGAAAAGCCGCCGAACCCGCGGTGGTCACGCGACGCCTGAAGCGCTGCAGGCGTCGCGCCGGCTGCGTAGGTCGAGTACTTCGACTCGACGGCCGGAAGCAAGTCGTTCACCAACTCGTTGTGGAAGTTGTCGGTCAGCTGCAATGCCAGCGCATAGTCGCCTGCATCGTCGCGGCTCAGGTTGTTGTACGTCGGCATGACCATGATGACAGGGCGGATACGTCCGTCCTGGATGGCGTGATCGATCACGTGTTTGAACGCGGTCGGCTTCGCGTCGGTGCCCATAAGCGTCGTCTCATCGCCCCAGCCGCCATGGCTCAGGTAGAACACGTCGTATTGCAAGGTTGGATCGTAGCCGTACGGAACATACACCCAGGCGGTCTTGGTAAGCTCGTGGCCGGCTTGGCCGTAATTGAACGAATCGAACGTCGAATACGTCAGCATCTCCAGAGCGCCAGCCTGCTCGGCCGGCTCCTCGTATCCATCGGGGATGTATTCCAAATCTGCGGGAATCACGCCCGCATCGTAGCCTTGAGCAGCTTCGTCGTGCATCGCTTGCCTCATCTCCGTTTCGCCGCCGCCCGTGCTCGGCCGCTCGTGAGAGCACGCAACCAATAACATGCACGTTGCCATCGCGATGGTAACGTGCAAGATCTTTTCGGGCGTCTTTCGCAAGCTGGCTCCATTCCGAGACGGATCGTGAACCAAAAGGGAGTCTCCTCTTTGGTTCACGTACGCTTCCGCCGATTTCTACATCGTCGACTTGATGAAACCGAGCAGGCCGCCGACCACGGTGAGGTCGGTGTGGTCGTAGCAAATGGAATGGTCGGTGTCGAGACCGGCGATGGCCGCCTTGTCATCGGCGGTGAGCTCGAAATCGAACACGTCGAAGTTCTCGGCCATGCGCTCGGGCTTCACCGACTTCGGGATGACGACGACGCCTTCGTCGATGAGGTAGCGCAGCGCCACCTGGCCCACGCCCTTGCCGTACTTCGCGCCGACTTCGGCCAGCAGCGGGTTGTGGAAGAAGTCGTTGGCGCCCTCGGCGAACGGACCCCATGCCATGTGTTGCACGCCGAGCTGCTCCATGTTGGCATGCGCCGGCTTCTGCTGCCAGAACACGTGCGTTTCAACCTGGTTCAGCGCAGGCTTCACCTTGGCGAACGTACACAGATCGAGCAGGCGCACCGGATCGAAGTTGCTCACGCCGATCGACTTCACGAGGCCCTCTTCGAGCGCGCGTTCCATGTCGCGCCAGGCGCCGTAATAGTCGTTGTAGGGCTGGTGCAGCAGCATGAGGTCGATGTAATCGAGGCCCAGCAGCTGAAGCGACTGCTTGATGGACTCGTAGGTCTTGCCCTCGCCGTAGTTGCTGACCCACACCTTGTCGACCAGGAAGATGTCCTCACGCGCAACGCCGCTCTTGGCGATGGCCGCTCCCACACCGCGCTCGTTCATGTATGCCTGGGCCGTGTCGATGAGGCGGTAGCCGGCAGCCAGAGCATCGCCCACACAGCGCTCGGTCGTCTCGTCGTCGATCTGGAACACGCCGTACCCCAGCATCGGCATGTCCAGCCTGCCCGCAATCTTCGTGTATTCCATCTTTCTTCCTCTCTACTTGCTTTTCCGCACACGCATAGCATTGCATGCGTCTTCACTCTTGTACAATGCCGTTAAGGCATTTCAGTATGCATCTGACGCATAGTGTAGATTTGGGTGCTGGCGCCGTTACGCAGCTCTCTGAGGCTGCGACGAGTTTAGGCAGAGCGGTTTTGCGAGGACTGTCTGAGCGAGCGTAGCGAGCGAGTTCCGCAGCAGCTCTGCCGGAACGAGGAGCGGTTAGCCTCAGCGTGCTGCGAAACGGCGCCACCACCCAAATCGGACAAGGTAAATTCATGGAACTCGAGCAACTAAGACAGCTTGTCGAAGTCGAAAGACAAGGAACGATATCAGCGGCTGCGGAAAAGCTTCACCTCACGCAGCCATCGCTTTCCCGTTCGATAAAGCGCCTGGAAGCAGACCTCGGCCAGGGCCTCTTCGACAGGACGCGCAACCGCATCGAGTTGAACGAGGCGGGCCGCATCGCCGTCGAGCACGCGCGCGACGTGCTCGCCGCCGAGCAGCGCATGCGCGACGCGTTCGACGACCTGGCGCGCCGCGCCCGCACGGTGAAGGTAGGCTCGATCGCGCCAGCCCCCACGTGGAACCTGACGGCGCGCATCGTCGAGCGCTTCCCGGGCACGATCCTCGAGCCCGACATCCTCGACGAAAAAGTGATTGAGCGGTCACTATTCGACCGCACGATCGACCTGGCCATCACGCGCAAGCCCATCGCGCTTCCCAACTGCGAGTGCATTCCACTCATGACCGAAAGCCTGTCGCTGTACGCGCCCAAGTCCAGCAAGTACGCTGGCAGGCGAAGCGTCAGCTGGAACGACATCGACGGCGAGACGTTCCTCGTGTTCGAGCAAATCGGGTTTTGGCGCGAGGTGTGCGAAGAGGCCCTGCCCAACGCGACGGCCATCTTCCAGAAGGACCGCGAGGTGTTCATCCAGCTGCTTCACAGCTCTGACCTGCTCGGTTTCACAACCGATGCGCCGCAAAACCGCGGCAGCGTGGAAGGCCGCATTCCCATCCCCATTCAGGACGCATCAGCGCACGCCACGTTCTACCTCGTAGCGCTGAAAGACGCTCCCGAACGCGTAAGCGAAATCGTCACCTGGATCCGCGAGACAACCTAGTTGAAGCTGGTACCTGTTGCGTTTCATACGGCTTAAGGAGGCTGTATCGCCTGAGAGCGCGGCGAGAAATGTGCGGGGGAACCAAATCAGCTGAGTTTGAGTAACCTGCATTTGTACGATTCGTACATGTTTCAGTCAAGAACACGGAGCCTGTTTAATCATCAATATGAGTAAATATGAATCTTTATGAATCTCTGCTACACTTGGGCAAAACGAAGCAGAGGAGATGCAATGACATCAAAAGCAGCTAACCCGTTCACACCCACATTCGGGCATGTTCCTTACATGCTTGCAGGGCGAACCGACTACATCGACGACGTTGTAGGCGGCCTTGCGAACCTTCCAGGCGATCCGAACAGGTCGACCATTTTCGTCGGCCCCAGGGGGTCTGGGAAAACCGTCATGCTCACTGCCATATCGCGCATCGCTGCAGAACAAGGATGGATTAGCGTGAACGTCTCCGCACGCGACGGGATGCTCGATGAAGTATTGTGGCAAGTGCGTTCGAACGCTGGTCATTTACTATTGCAAGAACCAAAGTCAGACATAGTCTCCGCAACGGTCGGACCCGTTAGCGCTACGCGCGAAATCAAGCAAGTCTCCCCTACCTGGCGACAACGGATGTCGACGATACTAGACGAGCTCAACGCTCAAAACGTCGGCCTTCTCTTCACGGTCGACGAGGTGAACCCTAATTGCGCCGAGTTCGCAGAGTTCATCGACGCCTACCAGCACTTTACGCGCGAAGACCGCGACGTTGCCCTGCTTCTGGCCGGTTTGCCAAGCCGAGTATCGACGCTGCTGCTCGACGAGAACGTGTCGTTCATCCGCAGGGCGTTCCAGCGCCCCATGGACCCGATCCCCCAAATCGAAGTCGAGCAGGCGTTGGCCGCGACGCTCGAGGAGAACGGACGCACCATCAGCGACGAGGCTCTGGCGCTGGCAGCAGAATCGACGCGCGGATTCGCCTTCGCCATCCAGCTCGTCGGCTACTACCTGTGGCGTCAAGGCTCGCCCGACGATTCGCTCTCCGAAGCAGACGCACAGCGCGCCATACAGCTTGCCATGCGGGAGATGGAGCGCTCGGTGTTCCAACCGACCCTGATGGAGCTGCGACCGCGCGAGCTGCAGTACCTCCAGGCCATGGCCCAAGACGACGGCCCCAGCACGACGAGCGAGATAGCAAAGCGCTTGGGCATCGGCATGACAAACGCCTCGAACCTGCGCAAGCGGCTCATAGAGTTCGGCATCATCTTCGAAGTGCGCATGGGTCTCGTCGATTTCGAAATGCCCATGCTGAGGGAATACTTGCGCGAAGCGTAACAAGCCTTCAATCTGAACCATCGCGGTATAATGGGCGCGCATAGCACGGGCAGAAGAGGAGGTGAGCACGGTGCTTTACCAGCTGATGAACAAAGATGTCGTTGTAGCCACATACGAGGAAACGCAAGATTTCGACGATTACCGCTACACCCTCGTCGAGCAATTCGACTCCTACCTGCCGTATGGCTTCGTCAGCATCGACGACTGGATTGACGGCCGTCAGATAGCAAAGCACCGCGCCTCGATTCAAAAGCTCATGCGCGAACTCGGTCTGAACACCAGGCACGATTTCATCGGTATGGCGCGCTGCCTCTCGCTCACTGACACATTCTGGATGAAACGAGTCGACGAGGACCTAACGTGGGACAGCGTGTCGCTGTACCGAAACCCCTTCGACGACGTCATCGCACGCATCGCCTTCGATGGCACCGGCATGTACGGGCGCGAGAACTCGCCGACTTCGCCTGAGTTCGCAACATCTGGTTCGTTTGCAAAATGCTGGATACGTGAGGACGATCAAATCTCGCTTCTCAAACGCGGGTCGGAAGGCTACGCCAACGCCGGCCTCGAGCCCTATTCCGAAGCACTCGCCTCGAGTATCCTTGCTGCCGCCAAGGTCGACCACGTCCCCTACGAAATCGTCCGCTACCACGGCAAGCTCGCGAGCAAATGCCCAATGTTCACCACCGAAGAGTTCGGATTCGTATCGGCACATCGCTTTTTCAGTGGCCCATTCGGCGTTCGCGATATGCTCGATTTCTGCGCTCAACACGATTCCGAGGAACGTTTCCGCGAGATGGTCGTGATGGATGCCGTCATGGCCAACGTCGACCGGCATTCGGGGAATTACGGCTTCCTGGTGAATAACGCCACAGGCGAGATTATCCACATGGCGCCCCTGTTCGACCACAACATGGCCTGCCTGCCCATGATGATGGAAGGCGACGACTTTGACGAGTACCTGCGCCTCATCGGACCCAAGATCGGCACCGACTTCGTCGCCATCGCCCGCGAGATCATAACGCCCGCCATTCGCGCGAAGCTCGTCGCGCTCGAGGGCTTCGAGTACACCGATCCCGGGCTGGGCTACCCCGCATGGAAGCTCGAAGCCGTCAACCGCCTGAAGAACGTCCAGATTCAGGCAATTCTCGCATAGGCCACTCTGCAAGGGCGTTCTAAAGGAACTCTTTAACGGCTAGAGGATTAGTCTGCTCCCAGATCGCACATGCTACACGATGATGCGGCCTTCGGCGGCTTTGTTGGGCACCGTGTCGAGCTGCCACGACGGGAAACGGTACAGGCCGTGCTCGAGCTCCTGGATCAGCAGCTCCTTGTCCTGCGGCAGCGTGCCCGATACGCGCACCGGGTTCGAGACGTGCAACCCGAAGAACCAGCAGTCGGTCACCTCGAGGCGCTTCAGGAACTCGATTTCCTCGGTGATGTAGTCACGCAGCGTGCATTCCTCGAACGTGCCGTCTTCGACGAACTGCTCGAGCTTCGCGCCTTTGTCCACATGCAGCGGCGACACGAATATGAGCGTCGGGTTCGCCTCGTTCACGATGGCCGCGTTGGCTTCCGCGTGCTCGATCGTGCGCCCGCGCCCGGCGGCACACGTGATGATGTTCAGGTTGAACGGCATGCCCGCCTCGTTCAGGCGGGCCAGCGCCTCGCGCGCCTGCTCGAGCGTGTAGCCCTTGTTCATGAACGCGAGCACGTCGTCGAGCCCCGATTCCAAACCGATGTTGAAATCGGCGTACCCGAGCTCGGCCAACATGCGCAGCTCGTCTGCGCTCTTGGTCAGGATGTTGTTGATCGACGCGTACCCGCCAATGGTCTCGATGCGCGGCAGCTGTTCGTGGATGAGCTCTGCAATGCGAACGAGCCTATCGGTGCTTAGGCAAAACGCGTCGCCGTTCACCAGGAACACGCGCTTGTGCAGCGTGCGGTGGCGCGCAACGTAGGCGATGTCCTCCTCCACCTCTTCCATCGGCGAAACGGAAAACGGCACGTCTTGGTACATGCTGCAGAACGTGCACGCGTTATGGCTGCACCCGGTCGTCACCTGCAAAAGCAGCGACCGCTCCTCGTATGGTGGCCTGAACGTCAACCCCGAATAATGCATCGCGCCCTCCTTCTCGTATGCCCGCCATGATGTTTTGCCGAGGCGCCCCTAAAGCACTGTCGCGAGCAGTTTAAAAGCCCGTTTCCAGATGAAGCTTTGGGCAACTCCCCTTCCCATGATGGATTCATTGTAGCAAGGCCGTTCACAACCCACAAAAGACGCCATTAGTCACGTAAAAAGCGCAAGATTGGCATTCTGAACGGGAAATGTAGCGGCACTTACTTGTTCGGACGTACACATCTTCAATAACATGCCGGAAAGGCCGCCGACCATGTACGCACTCGTACACAAGTCCCGCAGAATGTCGTTTTCGCATCGATATCCTTAAACGGCTACACACATCCGCAGAATCACGCCACGCCATGTCGTGATTTCACGTTTACGCGACATCACAGCAACGCGTTCTCATCCTTTTCTCCTATCAAGCGAACGTCCGCGAAAGGACTGTAGAATGAAGCTCACGTCAACCGCAGATAGGAGGTTCGAATGGGCATCATCGAATCGTTGGAACAACGCCGTTCCGTGTACGTACTTGGTAAGAACCTACCTGTAAGCATGGAAGAGGCCGTCGCCGCAATCGAGCGGGCGGTCGAGCTCGTGCCAGACGCTTTCAACATGCGCAGCCAGCGCGTGGTGGTGGCAACCGGCGGCAAGCAAACGGCGCTTTGGGATGCCGTGTACGACGCATTCGACGGGAAGGTCGCGCGCGAAAAGATCGACGGGTTTGCCGCCGCTGCCGGCACGATCCTCTACTTCTACGACCGCTCGGTGATCGAGGGCCTTCAGGAGCAATACCCCCGCTACGCCGCGAACTTCCCCATTTGGGCGCAGCAGTCGAACGGCATGCTGCAGCTTTCCGCGTGGACCGCCCTGCGCGACTTGGGGATTGGCGCGAACCTTCAGCACTACAACCCCGTCATCGACGACGCTGTGCGCGAGCTGTTCGACCTTCCGGACACGTTCGTCCTCGTAGCGCAAATGTCCTTCGGGAGCATCGAAGCCGAACCCGCCCCGAAAGACCCCGAAACCGCGAAGCGCGTGATCGTCGCGAGTTGATACAATGACTTTATCGGCAAACAAATGAGACGAGGGGGACGCCATGGGGTACTTGGGTGAGGACATCGGCAAGCTGGGATTTGGCATGATGCGTTTGCCGAAGCTCGAAGACGGCAGCTTCGACCATGAGCTCATATGCCAGATGGTCGACCGCTTCCTGGAAGCGGGCTTCACGTACTTCGACACGGCGTGGGTGTACGGCGGCAGCGAGGAAGAGCTCGCCCGCGCGCTCGTGCAGCGCCACCCGCGCGAAAGCTACCAGCTGGCCACGAAGGCCATCTCGTGGATCGGCTACACGAAGCCCGAGGAGGCGCAGGCGCAATTCCACCAATCGCTCGAGCGCACGGGCGCGGGCTACTTCGACTTCTACCTTCTGCACATGACGGGCGGCGCACGCACGCAGGCATACGACCTGCTGGGCATGTGGGATTTCGTCGCGGGGCTGAAAGAGCAAGGGCTCGTGAAGCACGTCGGCTTCTCGCACCACGGCACGCCCGAAGAGCTCGACCAGATCATCTCCGAGCATCCGCAGGTCGAGTTCGTGCAGCTGCAGGTGAACTACCTCGATTGGGAAAACCCCGTGAACCAGAGCCGCGCGTGCATGGAAGTCGCTGCCAGGCACAACGTGCCCGTCGTGGTGATGGAACCGTTGCGCGGTGGCCTCTTGGCCGACCCTCCCGCCAACGTGGCGCGCGTGTTCGCCGAAGCCGAACCCAAGCAGTCGCCTGCCGCCTGGGGCCTGCAGTTCGTGGCGAACCAGCCCAACATCATCACGGTGCTGTCGGGCATGAACGCCATGGAGCAGATGGAAGACAACATCGCGGCGCTCAGCGGTTTTGAAGGCTTCACCGACGAGCAGTCGAAGGCCATCGACGCCGCGCTGGCTGAATTCGCGACGTTCGACCTCGTGCCCTGCACGGGCTGCAACTACTGCGCGAAGTCATGCCCGCAAAACGTCGGCATTTCAGGGGCGTTCTTGGCGATGAACGCCGAGACCATGTTCGGCCGCCACGTGCAAGAGTGGATGAACTGGGGCTCGGGCAAGAACCCGCCGAGCGCCTGCATCGAATGCTACTCGTGCGAGGCCATGTGCCCGCAGGGCATCTCGATCGTCGACGAGCTGAAGCACGCCGCAGAGATCATCGGGTAAGTCGGCGACTTAAATAGTGAACCAAAAGGGAGACTCCTCTTTGGTTCACCCAAGTGCCTGCTTTATTCTAATGTGAGGATGGTTTTGCCTTTCGAGCCGCCGGCAACCACCTTGGCAAGCGCTGCGTTCACATCGCCGAGCGCGAACACCCCGTCGACGGAAGGCTCGATGTTGGCGGATTCGAGAATGCCTGACGCGACGGCGAGCTGGGCGCCATCGGAATGCACGAACACGAAGCGGTAGCGCTGGCCTTTCTTCGCGGCCAGACGGTCATACTTCGAACCGGCGGCACTGAACATCAGGCGCTTCACGAAGCCCATTCCCGCGCGCTGGGCAAACTCGCCATTGGGAAGCCCGCGCAGCGACACGAGCGCTCCGCCCTGCTTCAAGATGCCGAACTCGCGCGGTAACTCCTTGTCGCCAAGCGTGTCGATGACGCAGTCGACGTCATGCAGCACATCGGCATAGTCCTGTTTGCGGTAGTCGATGAAATCGCTTGCGCCGAGCGCACGCACGCGTTCCTCGTTTGCGGCGCTGCCGTTCGTCACGACGCGAAGCCCACGAGCAGCCGCAATGGGAATGGCCATGGCACCGAAGCTTCCCGTGCCGCCCGAAATGAACAGCGTGTCACCCTCAGAGGCGTCAAGCAGGTCGAGCGCCTGCATGGCGGTGAGCGCCGTCAGCGGCACGGCGGCCGCCTCGGCAAACGAAAGGTATTCGGGAACCTTGGCAATCGCACGATGATCGATGGCGACATACTCAGCAAACGCGCCGATGCGCCCCAGCGGAAGGCGTGCGTACACGCGGTCGCCCGGCGCGAAGCCGATCACTGCATCGCCCACGCGTTCCACCACGCCCGACAGCTCATTGCCCATGACAAGCGGCATGTCGTATCCGACGATGAGCTTCACCTCGCCGCGGATAATCATGTTGTCAAGCGGGTTCACGCCTGCAGCCATGACCTTCACCAGCACGTCCGCCGGCCCACACGCGGGCACGTCGACGTCTTTCACGACCAGGTCGGTTCCGTTCTTGTCATATCCGTTCAACACAGCAGCTTTCATGGCAATCCTTTCGATAGAATCCAGATGGAACGCATACCCGGTTTTTGTTCCATTTCATGGAACAAAAACCGGGTATGCGTTCCATCACTCACTTGCTACTTGCCCAAAACAGGGTTCAGGTACCGCTTGCGCCCCTCGGTCACTTTACCGTGCTGCGAGGCGCTTTGCGGGCAGAAGTGCAGGCACGCCAGGCACTCGGTGCAATGCTCGCCGCTCCAAACCGGCTTGCCGTTGATGAGCTTCACAGTGCCCGTTGGGCAGACCGTGGCGCATGTGCCGCAGCCGACGCATTTGTCCGCTAACACGTTGTAGACCTTGGTCGAGCGCTTCTTGCCCTCATGCCCCGTGCCGAGCGAAAGCGCCGCGCCGAGCGGGTTTGCCGAAACCGTGTCGCCAGTATGGCGGGCGGCAACGAGTCCGGCAACGCGCTCGGCGGCTTCGTCGGCGGAAGCGAGCTTGCGTGCGACGACGTCATCGGAAGGGGTATCGAACAGGTACAGGCAATTGCCGACGCTGTGCACGGCGAAGGCGGCATCGACCGTAATGCCTTGGTATTTCTGCAGCATCTTCGCGAAGAAGCCGCTCTCAGTGCCCGGGAAGTGGCCGTACGTCTCGACCGAGAAGCAGTAATCGGGCTCGTACGGCTTGCCGTCAGGAGTGACGAACCGAGCACGCTTCACGAACTCGTCCACAAGGGGCGGCGTCGACCAACGGTGCGTGGGAAACGCAAAGCCCAGAAGCCCGCCTTGCTCGACCTTCACCTCGAAGTCGCGCGCACGGTAGGCCTTGCCCATGTCGAGCAGCTTCTCCCCCGTGTTGTCGGCAATGGCCTTCGCGACGGCATATGTGTTGCCCGTCCCGCTGAAGTACAGAATCATGAGCCCTCTCCCTCTCGGATCCGATCTTGAACCGCTTACACGATGGCAGATGCGCCAACGAAACGGAAATAGGGATTCCCGTCGTACGTACGGGAATCCCTTTACCTGAAACAGGTACCAGGTACCTGTTTCAACGAACTCTTACAGCTCCTTCTCGGCGTAATACACGCCCGCACGCATGCCTTGCCAGGCAGGAAGCTCGCTGATCGCGTAGCCCATGCCGCGCAGGCGGTCCATCTCCTTCGAGATCGCGCTTTCCGGATCGTTAACATCGCCGACCGTCAGCGCCTCGGTCGTGCAGTTGTAGGCGCAGTACGGCACGTAGTCCGTCGACGCGGCGCCACGGCAGTTGAGGCACTTGTCAGTGAACACCGGCTTCCACTTCATGTGCAGGTTCGGCCACTTGCCGCCCGGCAGGTCAACACCACCGCCGCCGATGGTCTCGACGTAGACGCGATGCTCCTCGACCGGCAGGTCATAGGCGACCTTGCATGCCATGCTGCACGTCCAGCAGCCGACGCAACGGTTCACATTGCAAAGGATAGACTGGCTCATTGCTATTCACCGACCTTCCTGACGTCGCACAGCGCATCCCAGATGATCTCGGGAGCCTTGTTCTCGACGAAGAACGAGGCCGAGCGCGGCACGCCGAACGATTCCATGATCTTCCAGAACATCGTGGTGAGCATCCCCATCTGCATGCTCGTGGCGCCATCCTCCGCCACGTTCTGCGGCGTCATGAGGTGCTGCGGAGTGTCGGTGCCCTCATAATGCTCTTCCTTGAAGCTGTACCACATGTGCGCGATGCCGGGCGCGATGTCCTCGCGCAGGCGAAGCGTCGTGCGGATGCAGCCGCGGTCGTTGAAGACCTCGACCGTGTCGCCGTCCGCGAGGCCCTTCTCGGCGGCGGTCACCGGGTTCAGCGCCAGGCCGTCTTGGGTGCTCGTGGCGAGCGCCACCAGCTCGGGAACGTTCGTGAACTGGCTCTGCATGAAGTACTTGTGGCGGCCAGGGTAGAACTGCAGCGGGTACTTCTTGCGCTTCTCCTCGTCATGGATGAGCGCGGGCTCGTAGTCGGCGAAGCCCTTGCCAATCTGGCTGAGGAACTCGGAGTAGAACTCGATCTTGCCGGACTGCGAATCGTACGTGCGGCCCTTGTAGTTGTCGAACTGCTCCTCGGGGCAGTCGATGTGCAGGAACTTCACCTTCTCGAGGCGCTCGAACGTCACGGGCTCGAGCTCGCCGACGCGCGTCGGGTCCTCGGCCTCGGTGATGGGCGCCATGATGTAGGAACCGCTCGAACCGGGCTGCATCATCTTGAAGATGCACCAGTCGCGGAGCGACATGTCGAAGAACTCGCCGATGCCGAGGCGCTGCGACAGGCCGCGGAAGATCTCGGCGATGTCACGGCTCTCGCCGAGCGGCTCGATGGCGGGCTCGGAGAGCACGACGCACTCGTTGGGGCCGGGGATGACCTCGTAGCGCTCGTAGGTCGTGGCCTCGGGCAGCACGTAGTCGGCGTATTTGCAGGTGTCGGACATGCGGATGTCCACCGCCACGAACAAGTCGAGGTTCGGCAGCACGCGCTCGTACCAAAGATTCTTGTTCGGCCAGTTCAGCAGCGGGTTGGCATAGGTGTTGAACCACACCTTGTACTGCTGCGGGGCGTTCGGGTCGGTGAAGCTGTCGACCATGCTTTGGAACGTCTCCTGCTTGGCCTTGTGGATGTCGGGCGTCGGGTACCACAGCGCGTTGATGTTGAGCTGCGTCGTGGGATAGTAGTCGAGCGGCGAGGGCATCATCGTGCCGCCCTTGCGGCCCAGGTTGCCCGTCAGGTACGCCAGCAGGAACATGGCGCGGTACGCCTGGGTGGCGTTGGAATAGCGCAGGCCGTCGTACATGAACAGCGTGGCGGCCGGCATGCCGGCGAACTCGCGTGCAAAAGCGCGGCACGTCTCGGCAGGCACGCCGGTGATGGCCTCCTGGCTTTCGGGCGTGTAATCCTCGAGGTGCTTGCGCAGCATGGCGAACGACGTCTTGCACGGGATGCCGTTCACCTCGACGACGGCCTCGATGTCGGGCGTGCGCCCGTTGTACACGTCGGTCGCTGCGTAACCCTTGGCGTCGTCCTCGGCGTTCGCCTTGAACTTCTGGTACGAGTCGATGCCCGCGTCGGTGGTCATGTTGTCAGACGCGACCGACGAGCCGATGGCGCCGACGGCCTTCTCGCCCTCGTCCTTGTCGGCGAAGCAGAGCTCGCCCGTGGCGGCGTCGACGTAGACGTACTGGTCGGGGCGGCCGTTCTCGGGGTCGACCTCAGCCGCGCGCAGGTAGGCGCCCGTGTCCTGGCGCACCAGGTAAGCGGCAGCCGTGCGCTTGGTCAGCGCCTCCACGTTGTGCAGCCCCTCGTTCACGATGACGTTCGCGGCGGCCAGCGCGAAGGCGGCGTCGGTGCCGGACTTCACGGGAATCCACTGGTCGACCTTCGCGGACGTGACGTCGAACAGGTTGGAGATCTGCACGATTTTGCAGCCGCGCTCGCGCGCTTCCATCAGCATGTGCGTGGTCTCGCCGGGACGCGTGAACGCGATGGGGTTCGACGCCCAGATGACGATCATGTCGTCGCAGTTGTTCAGCAGGTACTTGTTGTTCGACACGATGCCGCCCATGTCGGTCATGCTGGCCAGGATCGGCCCCATGTCGATGGAAGGGCCTTCGAGTCGCGTGGCGCCCAGCGCGTTGGTGAAGCGCATGGCCAGGTCGAAGTTGGTGGAACGGTCGGCGCCGGGAACGCCGCACCAGAACGTGTTCACGATGATGGACGCAGGGCCGTACTTCTCGGCTGCCTCGTTCATCTTCGCGCCGATCTCGTCGAACGCCTGGTCCCAGCTGATTTCCTCCCACTGGCCGGACCCGCGCTCGCCCACGCGCTTCAGCGGGTGCAGCAGGCGGTCCTCCGCGTAGGGGATCTTGCCGCTCATGATGCCTTTGCTGCAGATGCGGCACCCCGGGTGCGGACCCGGAAGCGGCGCACGCTGAGTGCGCACGATCTTGCCGTCCTTCGAATGGACCTCAAGGATGCAGTGCTCGTGGCACCCGAATCCCTGGCAAGGGTTGTACGTCACCCTCTCTTCAGTGCTTGCCATGTCTCGCCTTCCTCTCACGGTTTCGCCGGGAGGTGGCGATTCGCCCCTCGAATACCGCAATCGCCCCCCAGCCTTGCTGAGAACCAATCTACGACCTGCAGATTCGTAGGAAAAATAGGAATGTTCGAGCAAGCCACGAGATTCGCAATAGCACCCACGAGAATCGCTCTATGCCACGCGACCTGCATGGACGTTTGGTTTGGTACACTTCTCGTCAGGAGAAGGGGGCGTTATGGAAATCGAGCTCATGCGCGAATTCGTGGTGTTCGCACGCTACCTCAATTTCAGCAAGGCAGCGGGCAAGCTGAACCTGGCTCAGCCGACGCTCTCGAGCCATGTGCAGAGCATGGAACGGGAACTCGGGTTCGACCTCGTGCAGCGCGGCAAGCGGCTGCGCCTCACCCCGGCGGGCAAGCGCTTCTGCGCAGAAGCCGAGCGCCTGGTCGCGTCATACGACGAGACGGTCGCAAGCTGCCGCGGCATCGCGAAGGAGAAAGCCGGCAGCCTCGTGTTCGAGAAGCCGATTCACCAAGGTGGAATCGACCGGGAATTCGACATGCTGCTGCTCATGTTCCAGGAGAAGAACCCTTCCGTCGCCGTCAGCAAGCAGGCGACGCCCGAGCATCCCGTGCGCGAGATCTTGGAGATGGGCTTGGCGGACGTGGCGTTTTTGTTCAACGACGCCGTGGAGCTGTTCGACGACGATTTCGCGGGCAAGGTCGAGCGGCTTCCCGTCCCCGACCGCAAACGCGGGCCGTTCTACCTGTGGCTGCACAAGTCCCACCCACTCGCGGAGAAGCAGGTGGTGCCGCTTGAAGAGCTCGGCAAGTGTCGTTTCCTCATCCCCTCGAGCATCCGCTACCAAAGCCTCGAGAACCTGGCGCGCATCGGCTCGGGCATCACGGGCGCGCCGGTTTCGTGCTCGTACTGGCCGGCCTCGTACGAGGAATGCATCGTCAACGTGCGGCCCGACGAGGCCATGATCGTAAACGCCGACGACATGCGGGAAGCGGCGTACAGCCTGGTGAAGGATCGCATCTATGTGCCGCTCGAGGGCATGGAAGAACTCGTGAAGCCGTGCTTCGTCTACCTGAAATCGAACGACAACCCCGCACTCGAAGATTTCGCCGCCTTCCTCGCCGAAGAGGCTGAAGGCTAATCGTACACGAAACAGGTACCTGGTACCTGTTTCACAGTTTGGGGTATGCTAGGTACGACCAATGAGTAGCAGGACGTTCCTCCTACTCATTTTCGCAAAGCGCGACCGGCTTCGGTCCCTAGCCCCTGAAAATGAGTAGGAGGAACGTCCTGCTACTCATTCGGCACACGCTAACGCAGGTTTAACATAGAGAAGAAAGAAGACCATGGACATAGTCCAGACATTCGGCAGTGTTGTCAGCAACACGGCGCGCACCGACGCGGACCGCGCGCGCAAGCTGCTGCTGTTCGGGTGGAAGGCGCAGATGCTGAAGCTGCGCGCGGCGCCCGATAAACGGCTGCCCAAATCGCGCCAGTACGCCGCCCAGGTTGCCATGCGCAAGGTGCTCGACGTGTACGCGGACCCGTCACATGCTGCCGCCATGAGCGTGTTCGCGCCGTACGAGCCTTTGGGCGCAGCGGGCATCACGCCGTTTTCCGTCGAGCAGATATCGTGCTGGATGGCAGGGTCGCAAGCCGAGCGCTTCTTCCTAGATGCCGCATCCGACGCGGGTTTCGCCGAGACCATGTGCTCGTATCATCGGACGTTTTTGGGCGCATGCGCAAGCGGCGTGCTGCCCAAGCCCGCGTTTGCCGTGTACACGTCGCTTGCATGCGACGGCAACCTCATCACGTTCCCCTGGCTGGGGCGCACGCAAGACATTCCCCGGTTCTGCATCGACGTTTCTTACGAACGTAGTGAACAATCGGTCGCCGACGTCGTGGCCCAGCTGCATGACCTGATCGACTTCGTAGGCGAGCAAGTGGGAAAGCCGATTTCCGACGACGCCCTGCGCGCCACGTGTGAGCGCAGCTGGAAAAGCGCGCTTGCCTGGCGGCGGTTCCTCGAGGCATCGCAGGGCCGCAGGCTTCCCGCCGACATGACGAGCGAAATGTACGCTTTCCTGATGAACCACGTCGTGCTGGGCTCTCCCGAATCGGAGCGGTTCTGCACGATGCTCGCCGACGAGATGGAAGGCGCGCCACGGAGCGAGGGTTTGCGCATCGTCTGGCTGCACACCATGCCGTTTTCGCAGGCGCCCGCCATCGAGCGGCTGAACTTCAACGACCGCGTGTTCATAACGGCGTGCGACCTGGCAAGCGACCCCATGCTGATAGACGTCGACCCCTCAGACCCCTATGACGCCATGGCCCGGCGCCTCGTGTACTCGTGCATGAACGGGCCCGTGCAGGCGCGCGTCGACCGTGCGCTCGACTTGGTTCGCCGCACGCAGGCCGACGGCGTCGTCGTGTTCGGCCATTGGGGCTGCAAGGCGACGCTCGGTGCGTCTTCGCTCATCGCAGCCGGGCTCGAAGATGCAGGCATCCCCTGCTTGGCGCTTGACGGCGACGGCATCGACGCCGTCAACCGCTCTGACGGGC
This sequence comes from Eggerthellaceae bacterium, assembly GCA_017459925.1. Taxonomy (GTDB): domain Bacteria; phylum Actinomycetota; class Coriobacteriia; order Coriobacteriales; family Eggerthellaceae; genus UBA9715. The sequence continues at coordinate 6,879 of JAFUCC010000131.1, read as the reverse complement.
AAACCGCCACCCGCCTAGACGCGTTCATCGAGCTGCTCGAAGCTGGGAGACGCACATGATCTGCGCCGTCTGCAAATACACGCCAATAGAGCTGTTCGCCGGGTTCGGCGAGGAGTGCCGCTTCCTGGAAGAAATGCCCGCGTCGCTCGATCGGGCCGAGGCGGCTTCGCACGCCAACCTCTGCGGGTTCGGCAAGGCGCTCATCGAAGAGGCGCTGTCGAGCCACGTGGAGCAGATGGTTCTTGTAAACTGCTGCGACGTCATGCGGCGCTGCCATGATGTCGTGGCGGCGGAGGCGGCATGCGACCGGCTCTTCCTGATGGACCTGCCGCACACCTGCGGGCCCTGCCAGGTAACGTCGCTTGCTAGGGCCTTGAAGCGGTTGCGTGATAGCTACGAGGAAACAACGGGTATCGAGTTCAACCTGAAGGCCTGCCAGACAGCCTTCGAAACGCAGGAAACCGAACCGGGAACCTACGTGGCCATCCTCGGTGCGCGCGCCGGCAAGCAGCTCGAAGACGCCGTGCGTGATGCGTTTGGCCTCGCAGTTCGCAACCTCACCTGCACGGGCACCCGTTCGCTGGCCATGCCCGAGCAAGCGCTTCAAACCGACGACGAGGACGAATTCTTCCAAGCTTATGCCCAGGCGCTCCTTTCCCAGGTGCCCTGCATGCGCATGGACGACTCAGTTGGCAGGCGCGCGCTTCTGGAAGACCCGAACCTGGCGGGCATCGTGTACCACACCATGAAGTTCTGCGATTTCTACAGCGTGGAATACGCAGAGGTCTCAAGCCGTGCGCAGGTGCCCGTGTGCAAGATAGAATCTGACTTCACCATTCAAAGCACCGAGCAGCTCCGTACACGCGTCGAGGCGTTCGCAGAAGCACTCGGTTTCGCAGGCGGGCTTTCCAGCTTCGCCGCTTCAAACGGCAAGGAGGCTTTTGGCATGGCGCAGGCAACCGAAGCGCAGGGGCGCTATTTCGCGGGAATCGACAGCGGGTCCACCAGCACCGACGTGGTCATCGTGGATGACGCCGGCGCCATTGTCTCGACGCTCATCGTTCCCACGGGCGCGGGCGCGTCGAAGAGCAGCGAGGCATGCCTGGCATCGGCACTCGAGCAAGCGGGCCTTACCCGCGCGGATCTTGCGCGCGTCGTGACGACGGGATACGGCCGCGCCTACATCGGAGAAGGTGACTCATCGGTCACCGAAATCACCTGCCACGCCGTCGGCGCCCGGCACCTCGACGCCACCGTGCGGACCATCATCGACATCGGCGGGCAAGACAGCAAGGTCATAAGCCTCGACGCAGACGGCCATGTTGCGAAGTTCGTCATGAACGACAAGTGCGCCGCCGGAACGGGACGCTTCCTCGAGATGATGGCGCGGGCGCTGCAGGTGTCCCTTGACGAGATGTCGGAGATGGGCCTTGCCTGGCGCGAGGACGTCGCCATTTCCAGCACGTGCTCGGTGTTCGCCGAATCGGAAGTGGTGAGCCTCGTCGCCCAGAACAAAGACGTGGCCGATATCGTGCACGGCCTCTGCGAATCGGTCGCTGCCAAGACGGCGACCCTCGTGAAGCGGGCAGGCGGAACCGGTCCCTACATGATGACCGGCGGCGTTGCCGCGAACGCCGGCGTGGTAACGGCCATCGAGCGCCGCCTGGGCCAGAAACTCATCGTCAGCGACAAAGCCCAGCTCTGCGGCGCCTTGGGCGCTGCCCTGCTGGCACGAGGAAACTGAGCGTTTAGTTGGCTACCTTGTTGAGAAGCGCTTCGGCAAGGGTCAGGATGTTGTCGTAGTAGCCGCTTGGGGAATCGTCCGAGACACGGTTGCGCAGCTTGCCGATCCACGTAAGCGAGTGTTCGGCGGCAAACGAGGCGCAAGCGTCGGCCTCCGCCTGGCCGCCTTGCGCGGCGCGTTCGCAGAGCACCGATAGGTACAGCAACTCTATGCCGATGTGGTCGGCGTACTGGTTGTTCTCGTTGGAAACCTGCAGCCCCGCTTCGCGCAAGAGGCGCTGCATTTCGAAGGTCGCCTCCCCGAAGCCGACCGAGACGCCCTCGTTGCGGTAGAACGTCTCCCAGGGTGCGGCAGCCGGGCTCGGCGGCCCCACGAACAGGCGGGTGTACTCGACCGAGATTCCGCGCACCGGATCTTCCCCCGCGCTCGCAAGCGAGCGCCTGACGTCGGCGTAATCGAAGCAGTTGCCGATTGCCTTGGCGACCCCTTCGTCTTCGAAGTCGGGAAACTCGCGCCAAAACGCCGGGTCTATCCCAAGCCGGTCGGTCTGGTTCATCGGGGCGAGCAGCGAGTTGCCGATGAAGGCGAAGGCCCCTGAGAGCTCGGTCCAGGTGAGGGAGTCTGCGTTCATGGGAGGTCCTTTCGGAAAAGCTGGCCGGTTGGGCCCAGGATAGGGAATGCCTGGGCCCTTGACGGCCGCCCGCGCGCAGGAGTGGGGATGTCACGCGCGGGCAAAGAAGGAGAAGGGCACGGCCGAGTATGGCGTCGGCGTGCTTTCGTATGTGTTACTCGGCAGCTTCGGCGGTCACGTCGCCGCTTTCCGCGACGAGCTTGTTCGACAGCACCATGAAGATGAGCACGCCAACCGAGATGACGCCGAGCGCGACGAGGCACTCGGGCACGGTCGGGGCGTACGAGCCCGTGAGCGCCCACATGTTGGCCGGGTCAGCCTGGGCGTTGAACGTGCCGGCGGTGATGCCGGACGCGCCGTAGACGTTCGGGTGGATGAAGCTCGTGAACAGCAGCCACACGCGCTTAGCCGCCACGCCGAGCACCACCAGAGCACTCGCCAGCACGATCATGCCGCGCTTCTCGCGGTTCTTTGCGATGGCCAGTACCACGAACGGCACGAGCAGGCCACATATGACCTCGAACCAGAAGAACGGGGCGGTTGCGCCGGAAGCATTTCGGAAAGCGCGACGGCTTCGCCGGCGCCAGGATACGCCATGGTCAGCAGCTCGCATGCGATGAAGAACGCATCGACCGCGATGAACGTTGCCAGCAGCTTGCCGAGCTTGGCCATGAGGGCGTCGTCGAGCTTGGCAATGCCCACCTTGTCGAGCAGCAGCAGACCCAACAGCAGCAGGGCAAGGCCGCTGTCGAGCGCAGATGCCACGAAGATCGGCGCCATGATGGCGGTGTACCAAGCGCGAGCGATCTGCAGGCCGAAGATCCACGCGGTCACGGAGTGCACGAGGATCGCCACGGGAAGCGCCACGTAGCTGAGCTTGCGCACCTTGTCCTCGTCGCCCTTCTGCATCCACACGAGGTCGAGAATGTTGATGACGAGGTAGATGGTGATGATGCACATGTCCCACAGAAGCGGCGACATGAAGTTGGGTCCCGTGAGCATGCGCCACACGCGGGCGATGCCGCCGAGGTCGACGAGCACGAGCATGCCGGCGACGCAGATGCAGGCCGTCGAGCAGATGACGGCGGGCTTAGCCACCGACTTGAACGACTCGATGCCGAACACGTGCGCGGAGCTCGCCACGATGAGGCCGCCTGCGGAAAGGCCGACGAACAGCATGAACGCGCAGATGTAGAGGCCCCACGAGTTGGCGTTGGACATGCCGGTCACGGCCAGGCCGTTCAAGAGCTGGAAGATCCAGCAGGCGATGCCGATCACCGCGAGTGCGGCGAACACGCCGAGGGCAGGCTTCGAAAAGGCTTTGGTTTGCATGGTTCGCACCTCCCTAGCTGACGTAGAAGACCTGCGGGCGCGTGCCCTTGTCTTCCAGAAGGATTCGGACAGAACGCTCGCGCTTCAGCTGCGAGATCTCGGAGTTCGGATCGTCGAGGTCGCCGAAGACGCGCGCCTTGGTCGGGCAGCACATGACGCACATGGGCATATCGCCGTCGTCGGTGCGCTCCTTGCACAGCGTGCATTTCTCCATGACGCCGCGGGCGCGAACCGGCACGCGCGCGTCGCCGTAGTTGAAGTCGGGATCGCGCACGGGCTCGGCCCAGTTGAATGTGCGGGCGTTGTACGGGCAAGCGGCCATGCACATGCGGCAGCCGATGCACTTGTCGTAGTCGATTTCCACGCGGCCCATGTCGTCCTTGTAGGTGGCGCCGGTCGGGCACACCTTCTGGCAGGCCGGGTTCTCGCAGTGCTGGCAAGCCAGCGGAAGGAAGTTGCGGCTAAGGTTGGGATAGGTGCCCTCGGCGCCGTTCACGGAGTCGCAGTTCTCGGTGAGCACGCGGTTCCAGAGCATCCCGGACGGCACGTTGTTCTGCATCTTGCAGGCATTCGCGCACGTCATGCAGTCGATGCAGCGCGCGGTGTTGATTGCGATCGCAAGTTTCGTCATCTAAATCACCTACGCTTTCCTGATTGCGACGAGCGTGTCGTTGAACGGCGTGACGCCGCCCTTCATGAGGTCGACGCGGCGGTCGGGCATCGCGTCGTTGGTGACGGTCTGGATGTTGCCGTCTTCCATGTTGCGCTACCAAGCGCCCTCGGTCGTGCGCAGCGGACCCGGGCGGACCGACTCGTTGGCAACGACGGCGCACTTGAACGAGCCGCGCTCGTTGTAGCATTCCACGATAGCGCGGTCGGAGATGCCCTCCTTGGCCATGTCGGCCGGGTTCATCTCGGCATACGCATCGAAGTACTGGTTGATCCACTTGGCGTCGTAGAACATCGAGTGGATGAAGAAGCGCGTGCGCGTCTGCGTGATCTGGTAGGGGAACTCTGCGCGGGCCGGGTTGTCATCGTAGGCCTCGCTGCACTCCTCCCAGGTGGGAAGCGCCTGGTCCCACTTCACCATCTTCTCGTAGTAGACGTCGAGGCGCCCCGACTCGGTCTTGTACTTCTGATCGGCGAAGCCGATGCGCGGCTTCTCGATGCCGACGAAGGGCATGAGGCCGTGGTTTTCCAGCACGTCGTCGAGCGCGATGCCCTTGAGCGTCGCTGCCGTGTTGTTGTCGACCTGGTAGCGCACCCACTCCTCGGCGGTTGCGGGCATGGCGTCTTCCAGGCCGACCGCCTTGGCGATCTCGAGCATTATCTGGAAGTCGGTCTTGCTCTCGAACAGCGGGTCGAGGCCGCGGCCCACCGTCATGATGTGGTTCGCGGCGCACTTCACGTCGCCCACTTCCTCGGGGCATTCGAACTTGGTGCACGCGGGCAGCACGATGTCGGCGAAGCGCACGCTCTCGCAGTGGTAGATGTCGATCTCGAGCACGAAGTCGAGCGTCTTGAGCCACTCCTCGGTCAGGTTCATGTTGGCGAAGAACTGCTGCAGCGTGTTGCCGACCGAGATGACCGCGTGCACGTCGTTCTTCTGCATGCGGAAATCGTAGGCGAACATCTTCAGCGAATTGGCCTTCATCGTCGGGTCGGGGAACTTCCACGACGCCAGCGAGGCGGAGTACCCGCGGCCGCCGTGCATGCTGCCCACGGCCTTGCCCGGGCCGCCGATGTTGCCGGTCAGAGCAACGAGGATAGCGACGGCATGGCCCAGAACGTCGGCGTTGCTGTACTTGTCGGCGCCGCCCATGCCCAGGCCCAGCATCGACGCTCCGCTCGTGGCGTAGCGCTCGGCGATGTAGGCCAGGTCGTCGACCGAGATGCCCGTGCGCTCGGACGCCCATTCCAGCGTGTAGGGCTTCTGGCTCTTCTTCAGCTGGTCGAACACCGTCGTGTAGCCAGACGACGCAGGCGCGGTAAGCGCAGGCACGGCCTCGGCATCGTCGTAGACCTTCGGGGCGCCTGCCTTGGAGTCCCACACCACGAAGGGGTCGAAGTCCTTGGTCGTCTTGGTGGTCGTGTCCTCGATTTGGCGCGGGGCGGTCCCGGAGACCTCCTGCCAGCGCAAGAACGAACCGTCGGCCTTCAGCAAGTAGGGCATCGAGCTGTGCGCCGCCATGAACTCCTCGTCGTACAGCTCGTTGTCGAGGATATGGCTGATCATGCCCAAATACATCGCCGCGTCGGTGCCCGGCGTGATGGGGATCCACTTGTGGGCCTTGCTCGCCGTGGTGGAGAAATGCGGGTCGACGACCACGAGCTCCACGCCTGCCTCGATGGCGTCGAGCAGGTTGCGGGCCTGCATCATGCCCGTCTCGGCGAAGTTGTGGCCGTTGATCATGATGAACTTCGCGTTCACCATGTCGCGCGTCTCGTTCGTGCACGCGTAGAAGCCGTTCTGGCCGGTGGCGGGATCGAGGCCGTTGCCGATGCCGATGTCGATGCCGGGCTCGACGTAGGTCGAAGCCGAGAGCAGGCCGGCGAGCAGGCCGAAACGCGGCTCGCTGGAAAGCGACACGTACACGCTCTCCTTGCCGTATTTGTCCCAGACCGCCTTCAGCTGGTCGCCCACTTCCTTCATTGCCTCGTCCCAGCTAATCGCCTCGAACTGGCCCTCGCCGCGCTCGCCAACGCGACGCAGCGGCGTCTGCAGGCGCGTCTCGCCGTAGATATGCTGAATCTCGGACATACCGCGGGCGCAGCACATCGAGTACTCGGGGCTCAGCATGTCGTTGGGCTCGACCTTGCAGAGGCGCCCGTCGCGGCTCGTGCACTTCAGGCTGCAGTTACCGTTGCACAGCGACTGGTGGAACGTGTAGAACACGTCCTCACCGGATTCCGCATGCGCTTCGGCGGGCTTGAGCCACGAGCTGGTGCTGAACATGCTGCCGGCTGCGGCGCCCACCGCGCCAGCGGCGGCTGCGGCCTTCACGAAGCCGCGGCGCGACATCGTCGTCGCGCGTGCGAGTGAACCGATCTTGGTTTCGTTCATGAAATCCCTCCTCTTCTCGTAATTCACCCAAAAGCAGGGTAGACTGGAGCTGTCCGTTGAAAAACGGGCAGATTGCGCGATTTGAATACGGGCAGAATTAACCGGAGG
>JAFUCC010000130.1 GCA_017459925.1 Eggerthellaceae bacterium | reverse complement strand
TTGGATTATTCACGCCCTCGTCCTGTCTCCCGGCAATTTCCTCGCCGGAAAACAATGCCTGAACAGGCGTGTCAAGGGGAAAACGGACACACTTTTTGAAACACCTGGAAATTGGGCCAGGGCAATTTGAGGGTCTTAATTCCAGGGTTTTACCTGCGGGAACGGCATCACATAGGACACACTTTTTGAAACTTAACCCCAGAATGAGTAGCAGGACTGTCCTGTGACTCATTTTCCGTGACGGGCTGCAGGCTCGGGCGATTGCCAAAAAATGAGTAGCAGGACAGTCCTACTACTCATTTCCCCTATCGGCTAAGAGGAAGCGCCCCCGCGTGGTGGCGGAGGCGCTTCTGGGAAAGGGGAAAGGAACTGCTAGTTAGGTTTGCTCGAAGACGAGCTGCCCGAGGGCTTGTCCGGGGGCGTGCCGCCGCTCGACGGGGCACCGCCGCTCGGCGCGCTGCCACTCGAGGGCGCACCGCCGCTGGGAGGTTCGCCGCCAGGACCGTTGCCGGTCGATTCGCTCACGACCACTTCGATGGCCGTGCCCGTGGAAGCCGTGCCGGCCGAATACGCCTGGCCGTCGACGTAGAGCGTATGGCCGTTCAGGTCGATGGAATCGGCATCGCAGGTGAGGCTGGTGATGTACGAGTCAGCCGTCAGCACCCACTTCGAGCCGCCCGCCAGCTCGACGTACACGTCGCCCGCTTCACCGTCCGAGTTTATTGCACCGGTGAAAGTGGATGCGTCGGCCAAGTACAGGTTCAGGTTCGACACGTCGTCGACAACCATGTCGCCGTCGATCGTCTGCGCGGTCGCCTTCAACGTAACCTGGCCGCCGTTGCTACCCTCGTTGCCCCAGCCGGCAGCTGCCGCGCGAAGGAACGCGCCGTCGCCGTTGTTCACGATGCTCGCCTTGTTCAGCGTGATCGTAGCAACCGTGTTGTTCACGAAGAACACATCGCCGTTAGCGTTGGTCAGGCTGCCGCCGTTCATCGTGAAGGACGCTTCGCCGTTAGCCGCGTCGCCCGACATCGACTGGTAGATCATGACGGCCTGGTACACGTCGGACTTGTCCGAGTTCTTCGTGTTGTTGTCGGCCACTACCGTGTCATCGTTCAGCGTGACGGAGTTCTTGCCTTCGACGACCACGCCCTGCGAGGCGGTGGACTCGAGGTAGGCGTTGCTCACGGTGATGTCCGCCGTCGAGTAGATGACCGGCGATCCCGTGCCGCTCGTGGCATACACGCCGCCATCGACGTTCACTGTTCCGCCGCCACGGTCGCTGCGGATGGCGGCCGACGAGTTGCCGCTCGTCAAAACGCGCAGGTTGGAGGCGTTCATGGTGCCGCCGCCCGTGGTCATGAGGCCGCCTGAGCAGTTGCCCTCGGTCTCGATGACGGAATCGGAGATGTTCACCGTCGTGCCCTCGCCGTAGCTGAACACGCCGTTGGCATGCGTCCCGTCCGATTCCACCACGATGTTCGACAGGTTCAGCGTGGCGCCGTTGGTGGCGAAGATCGTGGCATTGTCGCCGTAGAAGTCGGCTTCGTCACCGCTATCGGAATCGCCCGTCTTGACGACTTCCACGTTGGAATAGCTGTCGGTCGTGCCGTCGGCTTCGATGGCATGCTCGCCATCGGCTGAGTTCTCGATAGTCTCGTCGATGGTGATATCGGCCTTGTCGGGCGCAGTGCCTGCCGTGACGCTCGGCAGCTCGGCGCTCGAAGAGGCGCTCTGCGAGCTGGCTGCGCTGCTCGAGGCGCTCGAACTTGCTTCGCTGCTGCTGACGCCGCTTGTACCGCATGCCGTCAGCGTGAATGCCAAGCACGCGCACACGATGGCAGCCGCGATGCCCGTCAGCCGGGTTCTGGGTTTCGTGCTTTCCATATCTTGTCCTTTCTCGTATCCCCCAAGATGAGACAAGAATAAAACCCGTTCCTTAAGGGAACCTTAAAGAGTGGAAGCAAACGCGCGCAACCTGCAAGAAGCTCTTGCGGCAATGCATAACCCGCATTTCGGGATTTGCCGGGATGTCGCCAAACGAATGGTTTAGCGTGGTATTTGAGCAAAACATGAATTGGAAGGACGGGTCATGAGTGGAGTTGAAAAGCCAGATGGGAACGTTGCGCTTCTCTTTACCTACGATGTGGATTGCGACAATCATGTCGTGTATTGCGTCGGTGCAGACGAAACTGGAAACCACTGCTCCGTGGAAGAGCGTGAATCCAATATTGTTCAGCGTGTTCCGTTTACAGGGATTACTACGCTCTTGAGGATTCCGAGGTTGAAGATCTGAAGCTGGGGGCAAGAGCGTGGGAAAACTCATAAAGTGAGCCCCGTTTACGAAGGCTCAAATTTCAGTTTGTCGATCTAAGCCCAATTCTCGGCAACCTCAAGGTTCAACCGCTGTCAAACGAGAACGGCACTGGCCGTACTTTCGGCGACACGCTGCCATCCCTGCAGGAGCAGCCCGAACTTTCGGCGATATGCTGCCAGGCTCGCGGGATCAGTCGTACTTTGGGAAATATCCTGCCATTCCTGCAAGAGCAACTCGTACTTCGGGCCATATCCTGCCATGCGCGCAATTCAGAGAGGTTTCGTGGAAGGATATGGGGTCCAAGTACGATTTCCGTTGAGTGCCTGGCAGGATAACCCGTACTTGCGCGGGTTATCCTGCCAGCGGCCGTACTTAGGGCCGATACCCTTCCATGGAATCAACCCGGCTTGCAGCAATGGCAGGATATCGCCAGAAGTACGACTGATCCCGCGAGCCTGGCAGCATATCGCCGAAAGTTCGGGCTGCTCCTGCAGGGATGGCAGCGTGTCGCCGAAAGTACGGCCTACTCCTGCAAGCCTGGCAGCGTATCTCCGAAAGTTCGGACAGGGTCTACGGGGATGGCAGGATAGCGGCTCCAAATACGACTCGCCACGACGGCTCTATGCCAGGCCGCCGCCATGCCAACGGTAGCTGAACATAGAGAACCGATTATCAGGTCACGAAACTTAAGCGCGTTCCTTACGCATGCGGAAGGCAAGGTAGACGAACACGAGACCGGCCAGGGCGTCGAGGGGAAGCATCGCCCAGAACAGGCCGCCTTCGCCCACGGCGTCGAGCAGCATGCCGCCGATGAGCGGGCCGATCGTGTAGCCGATGTCGCCGCCGAGGTAGTACATCGACATGGCCACGCCCGTACGCTCGGGCTCCTCCTTGGCGCACTGCGCCTGAATCGCGGGAAGCACGCCACCGGTGCCACCCGCCTTGATGAAGCCGGCAAGCAAGATCAGCCACAGTTGCTGCGACACGGCGAGCAGCACGAGCGTGATCGCCTCGAACACGATGGCGGGAACGAATGTCACCTGAATGCCGTGCTTGTCGGCCATCTTCCCCCAGAACGGACGCGTGACGAACAGGGCCGCCGAGTTCACCGCGAAAAACGCCGCCGCGCCGACGATGCCACGCGCATCCGCCACGATGACGATGTAGGTCGTGATGACAGACCAGATGGCGAAGATGAAGCACACGAAGAGCGCATACGGGATGCATCGCACGCTGATGAAGCTGCCAAGCGACAGATGCGGCCTCTCTCCTTCCCGGCTGGCAGGCGATTCGCCGCCTTCGAGGAACAGCCCCATGACAAAGCCGATAGCCGCCAATGCCGCCGCCGTCAGGAACATGACGCGGAAGCCGAACTCGTCGCTGAGGTACACGCCGAGCGCAGGACCCGCGACGGCGCCGAACACGTACGCCGTGCCGAACCAGCCCATGCCCTCGCTGCGGCGCGATTCGGGCAGCGAGTCGACGGTCATGGCCGATATGGCCGTGCCGAACAGCGCGTAGAACAGCCCGTGAACCGCGCGCAACGCCAGCAAAAGCTCGAACGACGGCACGAACGCGTATCCGATTTGCGCCAGGCAGCTGACCGCGAGTGCCGCGACGACGATGCGCTTGCGGCCCATGCGGTCGGAAAGCACACCGCTGACCGGCCGTGCGACGACCGATACGACGGCGAACATCGTGGCCGCAAGGCCCGACAGGGCCACGACCACGCCCTGTTCAATAGCGTATTTGGCGATAACAGGCGCCACCATGTAGTACGTCAGCATGTCGACGGTCTGCACCGCTATGAGCAGGATGAAGCCTTTTGTCCAGAGCTTGTCTTGCACGCGCGCCTTCCCCAACGGAAAAACATGACGAGTTTACGCCTGTATCCTGGTGTTATACTCCATTATCGTCACATATGAAATACGAAAGGCGGTTGGATATGACCTTCAAAGGACCAGGCGGTTTCGGGCGCATCGTCAACATCATCATGAACATCTTCATGTGCGCGGCGTTCACCACCTTCATGCTGTGGAACGCGCAGCAGCGTGCCGGCGACATGGCCCAAGTGCTCACGCCCACGGCTTGGATTTTCGGGTTCATCACGGCATTCGCCATCGGCTTCACGACGGCCGACCTCATTCCCGTGTTCAAGATCGGGCCGTTCGTCTCCGAAAAGCTGCATTTGAAGGGCTTGCCGGCCTATCTCGTCACCGTGCTGTTCCTCGACCTGATCATCACGACCATCATGGGCTTCCTCATGACGATGATCAACATGGTCGACCGCGCGGGCCTCGTCGGCGCCTTCATGTCGTGGCTGAGCCTGTATCCCGCCTCGCTGATCATCGGCTACATCGTGCAGTTCATCGTGATGAAGCCGGCCATGAACTTCGCGAAGAAGGTGTCGGGCTTCGATCCCGACAATCCCATGCCGATGGGCCCTCCCGCCGGCATGCCGCCCGCCGGCGCTCCCCAGGGCATGCCCCCCACTGGGCCAAGGCAGTAAGCGGCCACCAGCAATAATCGAATTGAATTGAACGTCACCCCAGGGACAGCGGAGGGTTGAACATCACCCCAGGGAAGATGTTCAATTTGTTGTAGCCTTATCTTCACGTAAGAGCGCTTCTTCAAATTGAACATCTTCCCTGGGGTGATGTTCAACCCTCCGCTGTCCCTGGGGTGACGTTCAATTC